>PLUW01000019.1 GCA_003162935.1 Acidobacteriaceae bacterium | reverse complement strand
CGGGTTTGAAGATTGAGAATCTTCCGTCCTAACCCCTAGACGATAGCGCCACTTGGGGGGCTTGCAGCGAATCCCGATTATAACAAAGGTTGCTCGCGCCCAACCGGGTTGGCTGTCCCGGAAACGCGGCTTCCGAAAACGGCGACGCAAGGCCTGGGGAAGGTTTAAGTGGCACTTCTGGCCGTTGATTTTTGCGCCACCCACTTGACAACGGCAGGTTGAAAAGGGATACTTTCAAAGGCGAATAAAAAGCGAATATAAATCTTCGCCCGGGCTGTTTGCCCTCTGCGTTCCCTGACAATTGCGAGAAAAGTATGTCTGCCTCTCCGGTTTTTTCATCGGCGGCCATGGGCCGCCCTTTTATTTTTTCTACGCCGTCTTCTCCGCGGTCGAGCGCGGAGAAGACCGCCAAGAAGACCGTGGACCTTTTGGCCCAGGTGGGCGCCATCTCCAAACTGGCTACCGTCGTTCCCGCTTCGCGTCTCGCTGCGCGCCCGGCGCCGGAAATGTTTCCCACCGGTATTCCGCAACTGGATTCGCTGACCGGCGGCCTCGCGCGCGGCTGCCTCACGGAAATCTGCGGCACGGCTTCATCGGGAAGAACCAGCGTGCTGCTTTTCGCGCTCGCCCGCGCCACCCAGCGCGGAGAAGTCTGCGCCCTGGTGGATGTTAGCGATACGTTCGACCCCGCGTCAGCCGCGGCTGCCGGCATGGAGATGAGCCGCTTGCTCTGGGTGCGCTGCGGAGAAAAATATCGCTCGCGCAAATATCCTTCGGCTGCGTCCAGAGCAGGCACAAACGGCGGAAATTTCTCCGGCTGGAAAAATCCATACATCCAGCGCTGCGAATCGCAGCTCGCGCAAATGCTGAAAGTCACCGATCTGCTGCTGCAAAGCAATGGTTTCGGAATGATCGCTCTCGATCTCGGCGATGTCCCGGTCCAGAGTGCGCGCCGAATTCCTTTGGCTTCCTGGTTCCGCTTCTGCCGCGCAGTGGAACACACGCCCACAGCACTGCTGGTACTGGAACAGCAGCCCATCGCGGGAAGTTGCTCGTCGATGGTGTTGCAGGTGTCAGGGGTTCGGTCTCAGGTCTCAGGAAAAAAGCTCTCAGCTCTCAGTTCGCAGCTCTCAGGAAATCGGCCGATGCGTTCAGAATTGCCGCATTCAGAACTATTGGACCAATTCGAAATCACCGCCCAGTTGTTGCGCTCGCGGTTGGAAGGGACGTCGAAACGAAAGCCAGCGCAATCGGCGCCAAGTTTCACCAGCCGAGCCGCATGGACGGGATAGTTCATCCCGTAAGTTCGAAATCACTGGCTCTCAATTTGCAGACTCAGAAATTCTTGTCGCCATCATTCGTCATTGTCATTTAAAGCAAGAGCNNCTGAGAGCTGAGAGCTGCACTCCCATGTTTGCCTGCATCTTCATTCCCGATTTCCCCGTGCAAGCGCTCACTCGCTATGAGCCTGAGTTGTGCTGCCGCCCGATCGCAATCTTTACCGGACGTCCCCCGCTGGAGAAAGTCGTGGCGCTGAACGAAAGCGCGCGGCAAGCGGGCGTGGAAATCGGCGCAACCAAATCGCAACTGGAAGCCTGGGAGAGCCTGATCCTGCGTGCGCGTTCGGAGTCGCAGGAGACCTCGGCACACGCTGCGCTGCTCGATTGCGCGCAATCGTTCTCCCCGGAAGTGGAAGACACCTCGCCCGGCATAGTGCTTCTAAATCTTGCCGGTCTTGAGCCGCTGCTCGGTCCGCTGCCAAAAATCGCCCACAATCTGGCGCAGCGGGTCTCTTGCCTCGGACTGCAAGCGAACCTCGCCGTGGCCCCCAACCCGGATGCTGCTGTGCTCGCCGCCCGCGGATTTCCCGGCGTAACCTTGATTCCCGCAGGCCGCGAAGCCGAGCGGCTGGGCGATCTGCCGTTGGAGGTCTTACTTGAAAGTTGTTCCTCCGATACAGCGGCAGCCGCGCGCCGGATGGAAACATTCGATCGCTGGGGCATCCGCAAACTGCGGGCGTTAGCAGCCTTACCCGAAGTTCCGCTCCGCGAGCGCCTGGGACAGCAGGGAACCCGTCTGCAAAAGCTGGCGCGGGGCGCAATGTCGCGCAGCCTGCGAGTGCTCGAACCGCAACTGATTTTTGCCGAAAGCGTCGATCTTGAACATCCCATCGTGCTGCTGGAACCTCTGGCATTCCTGCTGCACCGCATGCTGGAGCAAGTCTGCGCCCGATTGAGCCAGCGCGCGCTGGCGGCGCAGGAGTTGCGTCTAAATCTGGAACTCGCACCCACGCAGCCGAACCATTGCGCCCCGCTCACCCCGCCGCCCACCCCGTCGCCCACCCGCACGTTGACTCGCACGCTGCGGCTGCCAACCCCCATGCTGGACGCGAAGGTATTTCTGAAATTGTTGCAGCTTGATTTGCAGGCGCATCCCCCGGGAGCGCCCATCGTGAAGATTCATTTGTCGGCCGAACCGGCGCATCCGCGAGCCTTGCAGAGCGGATTGTTTCAGCCGGTTTTTCCCGAACCCGAAAAACTGGAACTGACGCTGGCGCGCATCGCAGGCATTGTCGGCGAGGGCAGAGTGGGGTCGGTGGAATTGCTGGATACCCATCGCGAGGGTGCGTTTGCCGTGCGGCACTTCGCGCCCGCCGAAGCGAAAGAAAGCGCACAGGAAAAAATGAGCGCCGTAATTGCCTTGCGCCTGTTTCGTCCGCCGCTGGCCGCGAGTGTCACCGTGCGCGAAGCCAGGCCGGTGCAAATGCAATGCCCGCAGCGCGCCGGCGTTGCCGGAGAAATCGTCTGGACCGCCGGCCCCTGGCGCTCTTCCGGCGACTGGTCGGAACAGGAAGGCTGGTCCCGCGAGGAGTGGGACATCGCCGTGCCCCACGAATCTGGACTCGCACTGTATCGCCTGGTACAGGACAAACTCGACGGTAATTGGTTTATTGAAGGAATGTATGACTAGGGAAACTCTGACTAAGTTCCCGGTTTCCTCCGTGCACCTCCGTGTACCCCGTGGTTTAGGCTTTCTGCCGACACTGAATCAGAGTCTCCCCAGGAGTGCTCTCAGTTCTCAATTCGTACAAGGGTTCACTGAGAGCTGAGAGCTGACAGCTGATGTACATCGAACTCCATTCCCGCTCCGCCTTCAGCTTTCTCGAAGGCGCGTCGCTTCCCGAGGAGTTGATCGCCGCCTGCGCGAATCTGGGAATGCCGGGGATGGCCTTGCTCGATCGCGACGGAGTGTACGGCTCGCCGCGCTTCCATCTCGCCGCCAAAAAGGCGGGGATCAAGGCGCATATCGGGGCGGAAGTGACGTGTGCTGCATTTTCACTCCGAGGTGAATTCCGCCTTCCACTTCTGGTCGCTTCGCGTGCTGGCTATCAAAATCTCTGCCGCCTGATTACGAAAATGAAATTGCGCGTTGGACGCAAAAACGAAGAAGGCGCCCGCGCCTCGGAACTGGATTTCAGAGAGTACGCATCCGGCTTGATTTGTCTGACGGGTGGTGAAGAAGGACCGCTGGCCGCGGCGCTCCGGCAAAACGGAGCGCAAACCGCTTTCGAAACGGTAAAGAGACTAACCGAAATATTTGGCCCGTCGAATGTTTATGTCGAATTGCAGCGTCATTTTCTTCGCGACGAAGAATATCGCAACCGGGTTGCCATCGAAATCGCGGAAGCTCTGCATTTGCCGCTACTCGCGACCAACGGCGTCAACTATGCCAGGCCTCATGAGCGCGAGTTGGCAGATGCATTCACCGCACTCCAGCATCGCCGCACGCTGGCTACTGCCGGACGTTTGCTGGCGCGCAATGCCGAGCGTTATCTCAAGTCTCCCGCGGCCATGCGAGCGCTCTTCGCCGATCTTCCGCAGGCCATCGCCAGCACGCTGGAACTCTCTTCCCGGTTGGAATTTACCCTGAACGATCTGGGCTACGAGTTTCCTCGTTATCCCGTGCCGGATGGCGAAACCATGGTGTCGTTTCTGCGCGAACACACGCGAGAAGGAATGCAGAGCCGCTACGGCCGGGCGGACGCGGAACTGAAAAAGCGCGCGCGCCGGCAAATCGAGCGCGAGTTGAACTTGATCGAACACTTAAAACTTGCCGGCTATTTTCTGATCGTCTGGGATCTGGTGCGCTTCTGTCGCGAGCAGAACATTCTGGCGCAGGGCCGCGGATCGGCCGCCAACAGCGCGGTGTGCTACTCGCTCGGCATTACGGCGGTCGATCCGATCGGCATGGAATTGCTGTTCGAACGCTTTCTTTCCGAGGAGCGTGGCGAATGGCCCGACATCGATCTCGATTTGCCCAGCGGCAACGAGCGCGAGCGCGTGATCCAGTACGTCTATCAACGCTACGGACCGCGCGGAGCGGCCATGACCGCCAACGTGATTACCTATCGCAATCGCATGGCCGCGCGCGAAATGGGCAAGGTGATGGGATTTGACGAGGACACGCTGAAACGGATTTCAGCGGCCGTGGCCACCTGGGAATTCAAAGACGAGAACGATGCGCTCGATAGACGTCTGCGCGATGCCGGCCTCGATCTGAAGCATCCGCGGATCCGCAAATATTTCGAGTTGTGCCTCGCTGCGCAAGATCTTCCGCGCCACTTGGGCCAGCACTCCGGTGGCATGGTCATCTGCGAGGGGCGTCTCGATTCGGTCGTGCCGCTGGAGCCCGCTTCCATGCTAGGCCGAGTGGTAGTGCAGTGGGACAAAGAAGATTGTGCCGACATGGGCATCATCAAAGTCGATCTGCTGGGTCTCGGCATGATGGCAGCGCTGAAAGATTCTCTTGAGTTGATTCGCGATCATTATCGCGAAGAAGTGGACCTGGCGCATCTTCCCGCCGACGACCCCGTCGTCTATTCCGCACTGCAAAAGGCCGACACGGTGGGAATGTTTCAGGTCGAGAGCCGCGCGCAGATGGCGTGCCTGCCGCGCTTGAAGCCGCAAAAATTCTACGACATCGTGGTGCAGGTGGCGATCATACGGCCCGGACCCATCGTGGGCAATATGGTCAATCCATTTCTCAAGCGGCGGCAGGGCAGAGAAGCGGTCATCTATCCGCACCCGTCGCTCGAAACCGTGCTCGGCCGCACGCTGGGCGTGCCGCTATTTCAGGAGCAGTTGCTGCGCATGGCCATGATCGCCGCCAACTTCACCGGCGGCGAAGCCGAGGAGTTGCGCCGCGCCATGGGCTTCAAGCGTTCCGAGGTGCGCATGAAACCAATCGAAGAAAAGCTGCGTGCCGGCATGACCCGCAACGGAATCCTCGGCGAAACGCAGGAGCAGATCATCCAGTCGATTACTTCGTTTGCGCTCTATGGATTTCCCGAATCCCATGCCGCCAGTTTCGCCCTGATTGCCTATGCCAGCGCGTATTTGAAATGCCATTATCTGGCCGCGTTCACCGCCGCGCTCCTGAATAATCAACCGATGGGTTTTTATCATCCCTCAACCCTTGTGAAAGACGCGCAACGCCACGGATTGAAAATTCTGCCCATGGATGTGATGCGATCGGATTGGAGGTGTACGTTGGAGCCGTCAACCATTCGCCACCAGCCGTCAGTTCGTCTCGGCCTGAATTACGCGCGCGGTCTGCGCGAGCCGGCGGCACAGGCGCTGGTTCGGGAGCGCAGCCTGGCGCCATTTACCTCGGTGCAGGATCTGGCTCGTCGCGTGCCCGAGTTGCGCAAGGATGAATTGACGACGCTAGCGGAGATTGGGGCGTTGAATGAAATTAGTGAAAAACGTCACCGCCGCGATGCATTGTGGCAGGTNNTGGAGAATTTCCGCTCGCCGCCATGACCGACGAAGAGCGCTTAGTGGCGGATTTTCGCGCCACCGGGCTGACGGTCGGCCCTCATCCCATGCAATATCGGCGCGAAGAAATGAAGAAAATGTGGATCTATCGCGCTTCCGATCTCGCGCAAATTCCCAATGGACGGCGAATACGAGTCGGCGGATGCGTGATCGCACGCCAGCGTCCGGGAACGGCCAAGGGAATGATGTTCATGAGCCTGGAAGATGAAACCGGAATTGCCAATGCGATCGTCGCTCCCGATCTGTTGCAGAAGAATCGCGTGCTGTTGATTTCCGAGCGCTTCCTGATGATCGAGGGAATTTTGCAGAATCAGGACAACGTGATCCACATCCGCGCGGAAAGAGTTTCGCCGCTTCGCATCACACAGGCAGAAACGGCGTCGCACGATTTTCATTGAGCCGGGGGGCGAGTTCCGCACGCGCATGGCCTAGCTAGATGGCAGGCTTAAGCAGTTCCGGACGAGTTGCTCTGATCCATCTTTCCACGTCCCCGCGAAGGCTGATAGCGAGTTTGAGCATCTCGCCCGCTTCTTTGTCAGACACCGACCCCGCGAGATCATAGCTGCTGATATTGCGTTTCTTGCGAAAGCCATCAAAAGTGTCGATGACCCTTCGATCCGGAGCTGTAGTGAACTCCAGCGATTGGATAACACGATAGTGATGGTTGTCCCGCGTAGCTCGATAACCCGCAGCGGCCAGAGCGGCGGTTGCTGCTTGGAGTCCTGCATTGTAGGCGATCGCAAATCGCCAGTCGGCAGACAACTGCTCCACCTGGCAAGCTGCAAGATCGCGATCCGAGAGCCCCAACAGGTTTGTGATCTCTTCAGGGCTTGTCGCGTGCTCAACGAGCCAACTGTTTTGACGCCAACTTTGCAAGCTCATGCTCGGTTCCCAACACGAAGAGTCTCTTCTCTTTCATTACACTACGCAAGAAATGGTTCCCTGTCGCCAATTTTGACCGGAATTCAGATACTGGAAAAACGGTTGGATTGATCTCCCTGCCGAGCGCTCTCTGCGCCGAACCCAGAGTGGATACAACGTCGCTAAATAACGCATCCCCCAAAACCATCAGATCGACGTCGCTGCTCGCTCCCTCCTCTTGACGTGCCACCGAGCCGTAAACAAAGGCAATTTGAATCTCCGACTCCAAAGACGCCAAAGCAGAACGGATGACATCGTGAATGCCTACGGTCTTCGTAATCAGACTCTTGATTTCGGAAAAGATCGGGCTCTGCGAATTCGCTCGGTAGAGAACTTGATTACCTTGAGCCGCTCGCACAATCAGGCCCATATCCGTTAGGTGCTTCAGTTCCCTCTGAAGAGCGCCGTGGCCGGCACGAACCTCCCGGACCAGTTGGCGCAGATAGAATGATTGATCTGTGTGGCCATAGAGCACAGCCAGCAGCGAACTCCGCGTGCGCCCAAATAAGCTTCGCCCGGCGAATGTAGATGTACTCATAATGGGTACGATTGTACCCTAAGTGGGTTCGATGCTCAAGTCTCGACTAGCCGGCTACGCCGTCGACAGTTTCCTGGCGTTGTGCCGCAGCGAGCGGCCCTCCGACAAACTGCAAAGTTCTTCCGCCAGATTCTTGGCGTGATCGCCGATCCGCTCCAGCGCCTGCGCCGCGAGAAGAATGTCGAAATTCTTCTGGCCGCTTGGACTATTCGGTTCGGCCAGATGCCGGTGAAACAAGGAATGGCACAAACGGTCCACTTCCGGATCGGACCGCAGAACGCTCTGCGCATGCGCTACGTCGCGCTGCAGGAATCCCTGATGCACTTGCTCCAGCATTTCACAAAGCAGAGAAGCCATCTCCACCAGTTGCCGCGAATCCGCCGCCGGCAATTTTTCCCGCCGCGCTTGCAGTTGCATCGCCGCGCTGTAGGCGAGGTCCCCGATGCGCTCCAAGTCGGTGATGAACTTCAAACAGGCCAGCAACTCGCGCGCTTTCGCTTCTCCCACGCGCGTAATCGCCTCGGGCAATTGATCGTCGATCTTGCGCTCGATCTGGTCGAGCTCTTTCTCGCAATCCTTGATCGCAAGAAAAGCCAGCCGCGAACCGTCGGAGAGAAAATCGCGCACATTAAAGACCGCGTCGCGGGCGATCAGGCAACCGCGAACGACCAGAGCCGACAGTTCGTCCTCGGCGAAATCTTCGGGATTACCGCGAGCCTGCGCCGCGCGTGGACGAACCTCCGTCGCTCGCGGCCGCTTCGAAGCGGAACGGCGTTTCCCGCGCGGAATTGAAATCTGTTTTGTGGCCATCGGATCTCGCGTATCAACGGATGTTA
Organism: Acidobacteriaceae bacterium; assembly: GCA_003162935.1. Classification (GTDB taxonomy): domain Bacteria; phylum Acidobacteriota; class Terriglobia; order Terriglobales; family Acidobacteriaceae; genus Acidiflorens. The sequence continues at coordinate 28,974 of PLUW01000019.1, read as the reverse complement.
AGACTGTAAAGAAGCTAGCATAAATCGCGAATGTGAATGGAATGTAAAAGGTTCGGCGCCGCTGCGGGGTCATCGGCTCCAAGATTGTGCTGTTGTGACGAGCCGCCAGCGGGCACTGCTGGGCGGGCGTCTCATCTCAGACGCTCCGCCCGCCCAGAACGCCGCCTAGAATTCATAGCGCAGTGCGAACTGCATAATGCGCGGATTATTCAGCAATCCCGAGTAGTTGCCGAAACTTCCGCCGCTGCCCAGCCCGAGGTTGCCACCGAGCAAACTCGACTGCACGTCGAAGCTGGTCGAGTTCGTAACGTTGAACACTTCCCAGCGGAATTGCAGGCTCTCTTTCTCGGTCCAGGGCATGGTCCAGCGCTTGGCGAGACCCAGGTCGATACCGAAGTAGCCGGCGCCGCGAATGTTGTCGCGCTCGCCGGATTCTCCCGCATACGCGGGCGCAAACGACGAAATCGCACTGGGACCGTTGGCAAAGATATTGGGAACGCCCCCAATCAAGTACGTCCCGGTCTTCACCGGCCCGATCTTGTCGGCATTGCCTTCCAGCTCAAAGTTGGTGGGGAAACTGCTCGTGCCGTTGTCGACCGTGACCGGGAAACCGCTGGTGATGCGGAACACGCCCGTCATTTGCCAGCCGCCGATGGCGGCGTCGAGCAGGCGGTTCGAGCCGTGGACGAACCGCTGGCCGCGCCCGATGGGCAATTCATAGACCCAGTTGGCGTTTACCTGGTGAGTAACATCGAAAGACGAAACGCCCTTCTGTGCGTTCGGATTCCAGGCGTTGATGATGTTGTTGTTGAGGCCGAGGAAGCTGCCATTGCTGCCGGGCCCGACGCGCTCGGCGTCGGAAGAAATATCGAGTGACTTGGAGAAAGTATAGTTCACGTCAAATTGCAAGCCGTGCGACATGTGATGGCGCAGAGTCGCCTGTAGTGCGTTGTAACTTGACCACGCCATGGAACGCCACGCGTAGAGAGAGCTGAATTGCGGAGCATAGTACGAATACTGCCCGCCGGTAGTGAAGTAAACGTTCGAGTTAACGGCGTCAGACACGCCGTTGTAATCCAGGTTATAGAGAGCCAGGGAATCGTTGGTGCCGGTTGCGCAGAACGTGTCGAAGGCGAACACAACCGGGTCGCTGGTGTTGTACACGATCGGGTTCCCCGTCACCGCGTTGGTGCCGGTGCAGCCCTGCACGTTGTAGCCGCCGGCAGGCGCTGTCTGAATCTGGTCCTTCCAAAATTGTTGAACATTGGCGGGAACCTGGTTCGAGCTAAAGCCCTGCGTAGGATTGGTGACGCCAGCGTTGAGCTGAGGGCGGAAAACCTTGGCCAGCGCCTTTTCCGCGGTGAAGTAGTCAATGCCAGATTGTTTGTCGTAGATGTCCTGCGGCATGGCGAGATCGTCCTGCGCCAGCAGGCGATGCGAGAGCCGGCCGACATAGGCAAGATCCAGCGAAAGGCCCGAGGGGAGCTCGCGGCTGACGGCAAAATCCATGGTGTAGGAATACGGCGTCTTGAGACTGCTGTCGATGCCCCACTGGATGGCGCCAGTGCCAACCGGATAGGTTTGCGGGAAGCCGCTCGGAGGCGCGGACGGCAAGATCGGGTTGCCTTGATAGTCGGTGGTGGGGATGGTGTTTATGTTCGTGAGCCGCGGCGCGATGATCGAGGTTTCAAAGTCCGAAGGGTTATTCAGCGAAGTGCTGAGGCCGAAGGAACCGTTCTGATCGAAGGTATCCACCAGACTTTCGCCCACGCGATCATAGACAATCCCGAATCCGCCACGGATGCTGGTTTTGCCGTTCTGCGAGCCCGGAGCCCAGGCAAAAGCAATGCGCGGGCCAAAATTATGAGTATCCCAATTGTAGTAACCCGGTTTGCCGTTGGCGCGTCCCGCCCAGTCGTAAGAGATCAGCGCTTGCTGGTTCGAAGGAATCCCCTGCGCCATGCCCACGCGATGATCGTTGAACCACGTGCCAAGGCTGAAAGTCGTTCCCACCTGCAGGCCATTGGTTTCCCAGGGAGGTGAAAACAGCGAGTAGCGCAGGCCCAGCGTGAGCGTGAGATTCGATTTCACCTTCCACGTGTCTTGGGCATACATCTCATAGGAGTTTTCGGCAAAGCGCCGCGTGACCGGAGTGCCCTGAGCGATGGGGTTACTGCTGCGATTGTAGTTATATACGGCATCGCCGATCGTGATCATGCCCAGCAGGCTGGTCATGGCCGTGTCGTAGTTGGATTGGAAATTCGGATTTACCAACACATAGCCATTATTGACCGGATTGAGAGGATTGCTGTTTGCAGCGCTGGAGAGGCCGGAGTTCACCAGCCAGTCTGGGTTGGCGGCTCCGCTGCTGAAAGCGGTGTTCAGGTTACTTTCGGGATTACGCAGAAACGCGAACTGAAAGCCGAACTGCCAGGTGTGCTTGCCGTGGTTCCAGGAAAGATCGTCCGTGAAGTTGTTGATCGGCCGTTGATAGGCGTTGGAATACGTGATGCCCTGGCTGAAAGCCTGAAGATAGTTCCAGGGTTGATTGGAGTCGCCCAGCGTTCCCTTACTTTCGCGAACGAAGCCATAGCGAAAGCTGTTCACCAGTGTCGGGGACAAAACGGCGGAATAGCCGACGATCAGCCCCTTGTTGAAGTTGACGACGTTCGTCTCCGGAGCGGTACCGGGGAGAAAAGGCGCGCCCGCCGAATCTTCGTTGGCCAGGGCGCCCGTGATCGAGAGGCGATGCCTCGCATCAGCCGTGATGTTGTAATCCAGTTTCGCAATGTACCAGTTCTTGCTGGTGTCAGTGGGCGCGTGGAAACCGTAGCCTGCGGTGTTGAGCGTATCTCCCAATTGCGGTTGGTTCGGAAGCGGATATTGACTCATGTATTGCAAAACGGCGGGATCGGGCCCATGAGGGCCAAGGCTGGTGCCGTCCCAGGCAGTGATTGTCGCCGGAGCAATGGCCATATTGCCACTGAGCGCCGTGTAAGAAGCGCCGCTAAGGCCCAGGACCGTGTTACCAACCGGGCAAAGGGTGTTGCCGCTGGAATCGTCGGCGCAGCTATATTGAATTACGCCGTCGCGCATTGCCGCCGTCGGCACGATGCGCGTCTCGCTGAATGCTTCGGCGTCACGATAGCCTTCGAAATTCATGAAGAGGAACAGACGATTCTTCAGGATGGGGCCGCCCAGCGATGCTCCGAAGATGTTGCGGTTCAGTTGCGCGGGACGATTGGACTCGCCACTCTGAAGCTGAGCAGACTTGACGAAATAGTCGTTGGCGCTGACGAACGAGTTGCGGTTGTATTCGTACACTGAACCGTGGATGCTGTTGGTACCGCTCTTGGTCACAAGTGCGACCTGAGCGGCCGAAGAAGTGCCTTCATCGGCCCCATAATTCGTGGTGGTGACGCGGAACTCCTGCACCGAATCGAGTGTGACCGGCAGGACGGAGGTGAAGGCATAGCTGTTCTTATCGTTGGCCGGGATGCCATCGACCGTGATGTTGCTTTGATCGCTGTGGGCGCCGTTGACGGCTCCGCTTCGGGTATCGACGTCTTTGTCGATGCCTTGGTTATTGCCGGTATAAGCTACGCCCGCCTGCAGGCTGAGCAGATCCGGAACGTTGCGGCTCTCCAAAGGCAACTGCTTGACCTGATTCTCATCAAAGGCGTTGCCCAAAGATGCGTCCGTGGTGTTGATGGTTTCCGCCTGCGCCGAGACTTCCACCTGGCTGGCGACCGACCCAACCTTGAGTTTCACCGTCACCGAATTCGCCACGTTCACCAGAAGTTCAAGGCTGGTCCGTTCGTACTTCGTGAAGCCCTCTTTTTCCGCAGTCAGAGCGTAAGTGCCAGGAGGCAGAGCCACGAACTCATACTCTCCAGAATTATTGGAGTGGGTTGCGCGTTGCAGGCCCTGAGCGGCATTCACCAGTGTGATCTGGGCGCCGACGACCGCTGCGCCGCTGGTATCGAGCACGACTCCACGCAGCGAGCTTGTGCCCGTCTGCCCCCAGGCCACCGACGCGGCGAACAAAACCAGGCTCAGGTACGCGAAAACATTCCACCGCTGCATGGGACGAATCATGGAAGCTCCTTTGAGGAAGCGGTAGCAGAAATCGCAATCCCCGCGCCGCCCTTTTACGACTGTGACCTTCCGGTCGCACAACATACTACACCTTTTGTCCTAATTTGTTGCGCGTTCTCAATACCGAAGTGATCCTGCGCTAGGGAACTCTGATTAAGTCTCGGTTTCCCCCGTGCACCCCTGTGTACCCTGTGGTTTACGCTTTTTGTCGACACCGAATCAGAGTTTTCCTAGGGACACTTCCCGCTCAGGAGTTGTCCGGCGCGTGAAGTTCGATCGCGCTCTCGCCCATGTCATTGCCTGCCCTCCGATACGAACAGGCTCGACACCTGGTCGGAGTTCTCCCAAGATCGCCCCAGCCATACTCTCCGCGAAAATGTTAAATTAAAAGGTTCATGTCAGCCCCCAACTCTCTCTTTGTTCGCGCCGCCAAAGCTCAACCCACCGAACGCACCCCCATCTGGCTCATGCGTCAAGCCGGACGCTACATGGCCGAGTACCGTGCCGTCCGCAAGCAATATTCCCTGATCGAGATCTGCAAAAAGCCCGAAGTCGCGGCCCAGGTCACCATTGAAGCCGCCGAAATCCTCAAGGTCGATGCCGCCATCATCTTCGCCGACCTTCTCCTGCCGCTCGAAGTCATGGGCCTGCCCTTTCATTTCTCCGCCGGCGAAGGCCCAAAGATCGAAAAGCCCATCCGCACTCCCGAAGACATCACCCGCCTCCGCACCGACCGCGCCGCCGATCTCGGCTACGTGTCTGAAGCCATCAAGCTCGTGGTCAAGCATTTCGGCGACAAACTTCCCGTCATCGGATTCTGCGGCGCGCCCTTCACCCTCGCCAGCTACATGATCGAAGGCGGAGGCTCCCGCAACTACATCCACGCCAAAAAAATGATGTACTCCCAGCCCGCCGCCTGGAACGAACTGATGCAGAAGTTGGTCGCCGTGACCGCCGAGTATTCCGCCGAGCAGGTGCGCGCCGGAGCCGACACCATCCAGATTTTCGACAGCTGGGTGGGCTGCCTGAGCGTCGAAGACTACCGCCGCTACGCTCTGCCGCACGTGACCGACCTCGTCAAACGCCTGCAACAGATCGGCCAAAAAAAGACCGGAGTGCCCATCATCTATTTCGGCACCGACAGCTCGACCCTTCTTCCCGCGATGCAAGAGACCGGAGCCGAAGTCATTGGCCTCGACTGGCGCATCCCGCTTGACACCGGCTGGCAAACGCTCGGCAACAAAGGCGCCGTACAGGGCAACCTCGATCCGGTACTGCTCTTCGCCGATTGGAAAGAACTCAAGAGCCGCGCCGAGGACATTCTGCGCCAAGCCGCCGGACGCCCCGGCCACATCTTCAATCTAGGCCACGGCATTCTTCCCGAAACTCCGGTGGAAAACGTGAAGTCCCTCTGCGCCTTCACCCGCGACCACTCGGCCGAGTTCAAAACATTTGTTAAGAGCGAGCGCTGATGGCCCGCTTTTGTGAACCGTCAATTTTCATGAATTGTCATCCCGAGCGAAGCGAGGGATCTGCAGTTTGCCGCAATATAGTGTCAGTCGTCATCATTATTATGAATTGTCATCCTGAGCGAAGCGAAGGACCTGCTGTTCGCCGCAATATGCAGGAGCGCGGAAAATGACACCCTGCCCGCTGGGCCTCGCCGGCCAATGCTACTGCGCCAATCGGGTGAATTCGTTTGCTGCAGCCCCTGCAAAAACCGCCGTCCTCCTCCTTGCCCACGGCAGCCCCGAAACCCCCGACCAGACGCCCGAATTCCTCCGCTACGTCACCGGAGGCCGCCCACTCCCACCGCAAGTAGTCGAAGAAATCCGCCACCGCTACTCGCTAATCGGTTTCTCGCCACTAGCCTGTTGGACTCTCCTCCAAGCCGACCAGCTCTCGCAAGAACTAAAACTGCCCGTCTTCGTAGGCATGCGCAACTGGAAGCCCTTCATTGCCGACGCCGTCAAAGCCATCGCCGCCCAACAGTTCGAGCGCGTCATCGCCGTCTGCCTGGCCCCGCAAAATTCACGCACCAGCGTAGGACTCTACCGCAGTGCCGTCACCGGCGGGAGCGCCCTGCCTTTCACTCTGGATTTCGTCGACGAGTGGCACGACCAACCTCTGCTGGCCAAGGCCTTCGCAGAAAACCTGCGTGCCGGATGGGCAAAAGCCAACGCCGAATACGGCCGGACGTTCTCCGGCACTCTGCCCATTATCTTCACCGCCCACAGCGTGCCCGCCCGCACCATCACCGAAGGCGATCCCTACGAAGCCCAGTCCAAAGAAACCGCCCATTTGGTAGCGAGAGCAGCCGGCCTCGAGGCAGACGCCTGGACCTTCGCCTTCCAAAGTCAAGGCATGTCCGGAGGCCAGTGGATCGGGCCCACCGTAGAAGAAACCATTCTGAGCCTCAAAGCCAAAGGCCACCGCGGAGTGTTCATTCACCCCGTAGGCTTCCTCTGCGATCACGTAGAGGTGCTCTACGACATCGACATCTTCTTCAAACAGTTCGCGGAGAAAGAAGGCATGCGCCTATGGCGAGCCGAATCGCTGAACGGATCGAAGACGTTGACGGCGGCGTTGGCGGAGTTGGTACGCAGCCGTGTGGGAGCGCTCAAAACGTAGTTGCAACGGCTTGGAGATGAACGTTAAGGAGTAATTGGCGTAAACACTGATTTCAACAGTTGTCGTGGCATCACCAACTGCTTCTGACTTAAGATAAGTTTCATCAACGACTCAGGGGGGGAATGTTGTCGCTTGACGCTGTTGGGCATTCTCAGGATGCTAAAAGTTGGTGGGAGCGGCGCCGCCTACGCTACAACATCGGGCTTGTCGTTGCTGGCCTGCTGGCCTTTGTTTGTTATGTTGGCGTCGTTGACCGAGGCATTTCCACTGGTGCGATGCCCGGTGCGGAAATTACGCTGTTCACGACAGCATTCCAAGCGATTGGTTACCTGTTCATGATGGCAGTGGCCAACGTCTGCTACCTCGCTGGGCCACTGTCCGAGTCACTCGTTAAGCCGTCGAACTCTGCCCGCTACCGTCGCGTTACGTATCTGCTCGGGTTTTGGTTCTCAGTGCTGTTGCCGTTCAGCATCCCTGCGCTCGTGGCCCGGTCGTACCTCTTCCATCATTCCGCTGTCGTTGGGCCATAGCTAGTCAGTTGGCGAAATATCGCCATTGCACCAATAACGCTCGAAGGTGGTTTGTTTGCAGCAGCGAGTTGTAGTGAGGTTCACGGGCCGACGCGAAAACCGAAAGCCTAAGCTCATAGGTCAAAGCTCGTAGCTCGAAGTGTTCTTATGCCACGTATTGCCATCATCGGCGGCGGAATCTCCGGCCTTTCGGCCGCGTTCACGCTCGAAGAAAAACGCAAGTCCGGGGCGAAGATCGAGTATGTTCTGTTCGAAACCGCCCCGCGCCTCGGCGGAGTCATGGTCACCGACCGCGCCGATGGGTGCCTGATCGAGGCCGGCCCCGATTCCTTCCTCACCGAAAAACCCTGGGCCGCCGACCTCTGCCGCAAAATCGGACTGGGCGATCAACTCATCGGCTCCAATGACGCCGACCGCAAAACCTACATCGTCGTCAAGAACAAGCTCGTCGTCATGCCCGACGGCCTCATGTTCATGGTGCCGACCAAAATTCTGCCGACGGTGCTCTCGCCGCTTTTCTCGCTACGCACCAAAATGCGCATGGCCGCCGAGTGGTTCCATCCCCCACATAAGGCCGAAGCCGACGAAACCGTTGCCCAGATGGTCGAGCGCCACTACGGAGCCGAGATGGTTGACCTGCTCGCCGATCCGCTCCTCTCCGGAGTCTACGGAGGCGAAGCGACGCAGTTGAGCGTCCGCGCCGTGCTGCCCCGCTTCGCCGACATGGAAGCCAAACACGGCAGCCTCGGCCGCGCCATGCTCTCCGCCCGCCGAAAAATGGCCTCCGCTGCAAAAACCCCCGCGCGCCCGTTGTTCAGTTCGCTGAAAGACGGCATGCAGCAAATGGTCGACGCTCTGGTCGGGCGTCTGGACGCGAAATCACTGAAGACGTCCGCGCCCGTGCAGTCTGTGATCCGTCAGGATAACGGCTGGACGGTTTCGGCCGGATACCAGACCGACCACTTCGACGCCGTAATCATCGCGACTCCAACGCACGCCGCTGCGGCCGTGTTGAAAGCCGCGGACGAAAACCTGGCGCGCAATCTTAGCGACATCAACTACAGCTCCTCGGTGACGGTCACGCTCGGCTACGACGAGAAAGTCCGCCGCTCGCTTCCCCCTGGCTTCGGATTCCTGGTCCCCCGCAGCGAAGGCCGCCGCATGCTCGCGGCCACCTTCGTCCACAACAAATTCCCCCACCGCGCTCCCGAAAATCGCGCCATCGTCCGCTGCTTCCTCGGCGGCGCCCGCGACGAACAAATCCTGCAATCGAGCGAAGCGGAAATTCTCCAAATCGTCCGCGCCGAACTACGTCAAGTCGTCGGCCTCAACGCCGAACCTCTATTCGCCCGCGTCTACAAATGGAAGTCCGCCATGGCCCAATATTCCGTCGGCCACCTCGAACGCCTCCAACGCATCGAATCCCTGCGTCAGAAACTTCCCGGCTTGGCGCTGGCCGGCAACGGCTATAGCGGCATCGGCGTCCCCGATTGCGTTCGCTCCGGCTCCGAAGCCGCCGGCAAAATCCTCGCCGAGATGGGCATGTGGTCCTCCGCCTAGCGGAGTCGCCTCCACCGCTTCCCAATCATTACCCGAGTAATGTCTCCCAATGGCTTCAGCGTTGCGCAAAACTAGCCCCATGCGGCAGGGTTGTTACTATCATCTCGAAGTGTGAGGAGCGGTTATGAAAACCTTGTTGACTCTGTTTTGTCTCGCGGGAGCACTGTGTTTAGCCCAACAGAATCCGCCGTCCAACATGAAGGGCATGGACATGCCCGGCCACGACATGTCGCAAATGTCAGCGCCCAAAGCCGACGAGGACTCCAATGCGTCTGACGGCGCCATGCATTCCATGGAGGGCCGCCACATGGACATGGGCCCGCACATGAAAATGACCGCCCTGCGCGCTCCTCAGCCCGGCGACGCGGACCGCGCCCAGAAGGTCGCCGAAACTGCCCGCGCCGTGATGGAAAAATACAAGGACTACCACGTCGCGCTCGACAACGGTTTCAAAATATTCCTTCCCAGGGTCCCGCAAAAGCAGTATCACTTTACAAACTACACCTACGGATCCGAAGCAGCCTCCAGGTTCAACCCCGAGCATCCCACGTCCCTGCTCTATGAGAAAGACGGCGACGGCTATCGCCTCGTCGGCGTGATGTATACGGCTCCTCGAACTTTCACCGAAGACGATTTGAATCGGCGCATTCCGCTGAGCGTCGCGCAATGGCATGAGCACGTGAATTTCTGCCGCGCCCCTCTGGGCCACTGGCGCGAATCCTGGGGGCCGAACGCAAAATTTGGTTTTAAAGGATCCATCGCCACCCAAGCCGAATGCGACGCCGCCGGGGGCAAATTCATCCCCGTTGTCCTCGACTGGATGGTCCATCTCTACCCCCTCGACAAGGATGCCGCCCAGATCTGGTCCGTCGATCGCCAGCACGCCGACTGAGGAGAACTCGCGCACTCCCCGTGGAACCCCGTGTGCCCCGTGGTTAGAGCCTTTCGCTCGTACCCAGCACTCCGGCATCGGTCGCATTCCGTCTTGCCCGGACGATCATCGATAGCTATCATGCGTTCACCATGAAAATAGCCATCGCCCTTGTCACCCTCTCCCTGACTCTCTCTGCTTTTGCGCAAAGCCAAAGCCCCATTTCGTCCAAGGAAATCGACGCCGTCTATCCCGCCGCCCACGATCTCTACCTCGATCTTCATCAATCTCCCGAGCTCTCCTCGCACGAAACCCAGACCGCCTCCAAACTCGCCGCTCGTCTCCGCGCCCTGGGCTACGAAGTCACCGAAGCAGTCGGCGGCACCGGCGTTGTCGCCATCCTCAAGAACGGAGCCGGCCCGACCATCATGCTCCGCACCGAACTCGACGCCCTTCCCGTCGAAGAAAAAACCGGCCTCCCCTACGCCAGCAAAGTCCATGCCAAAGACGACTCCGGACACGACGTCCCCGTAATGCATGCCTGTGGCCACGATCTCCACATGGCCGCGCTGGTCGCGACCGCCGACATCATGGCCCACAGCAAACAAACCTGGCACGGCACCCTTATGCTGATCGGCCAGCCCGCCGAAGAAACCATCTCCGGAGCAAAGAAGATGATCGCCGATGGCCTCTTCACGCGTTTTCCCAAGCCGGCGATCGGCGTCGCTCTCCACGTCGGCAACGAGCTTCCCGCCGGACAAATTGGCATCACTCCCGGCGTCTACGACGCCAACGCCGATTCCCTGCGCATCACCATCTACGGCAAAGGCGGCCACGGAGCCGCGCCCCAATCCACCATCGACCCCATCGTCATCGCCGCCCGAACCATCCTCGCCCTGCAAACCATCGTTTCGCGCGAGGTGAAGCCCGGAGACATGGCCGTCGTAACCGTCGGCTACATCCGCGCCGGCGCAAAAAACAACATCATTCCCGACCAGGCCGAACTAGGCCTGACCGTGCGAACCTACAAGGCCGAAGTGCGCAAGCAGGTCCTGGCCGCCATCGCCCGCATCACCAAAGCCGAAGCCCTCGCCGGCGGCGCGCCGCAAGAGCCTCTCATCGAGCACCTCGAGTCGACCGACTCCGTGTATAACGATCCCGCACTGGCCCAGCGCCTCCGAGCGCCGCTCGAAGCCGCGCTCGGCAAACAGAACGTAATCGCCACCGAGCCCATCACGCCTTCCGAGGACTACGCGTTCTTCGTCGAGCAGGGCATCCCGTCGCTCTACATGAGCCTGGGCGGAGCTGACCCGCAGAAATATGCCGAAGCCAAATCCGCGGGCACGTCGCTCCCCTCCAACCACTCGCCGTTCTTTGCGCCCGACGTGGCTCCAGCTCTCCGCACCGGCATCGAAGTGGAAGTCACCGTCTTGCGAAGTCTGCTGAACGGCGCCGCGCAATGAATCGGTTGATCAAGTCATCGCAGGTCAACGGCATTTGAACTTAAGGAAGCTCCGATTAAGTCCTTGGGGTCCCCCGTGCACCCCCGTGTACCCCGTGGTTTACGCTTTCTGCCGACACTGAATCAGAGTTTCCTTAGATGGCCCAATGCCCCGATCCCCCGATGTGCACCTTCGCTCTGTTATTCTGAATTTTTCCAACTCCAGCTCTCATCTCGTGCCAATGCCCGTGCCCCCAAGCCGATGGAAGATCATTCTCGCCTTCGGCCTGGTCTACGTCTTCTGGGGATCGACCTATCTCGGCATCGGCATCGCAGTCGAGCGGATCCCTCCCGCCCTGATGTGCGCCGTGCGCTTCTCCATCGCCGGCGTCGTGATGCTCGCCTACTGCGCGCTCTCCGGACATCGCGTCCGCTTCTCCGCCCGCCAACTCGGCCATCTGGCGATTGTCGGCATCCTGCTTCTGATGGGCGGCAATCTCACGCTTTCTTATGCCGAGCAAATCGTTCCCACTGGCTTGTCGGCGCTGCTGGTTGCGAGTACTCCGCTCTGGTTTCTCGTGCTCGACAGCCTGCTGTTAGGCGACCACCACATCGCGCGCCGCGGCAAGCTTGGACTAGCCATCGGCATCGTTGGCATGATCGTGCTCATCTGGCCCGACCTCCGACACTCCGATTCCCTGGGCCATCGCGAGCTCTTGTGGTCGCTGGCGTTGCCGCTGGGTTCCTTCAGTTGGGCTCTCGGTTCCGTGCTCTCCAAAAAGTGGCAGACCGCCGCCACCGATCCCTTCGGCGCCATCGCCTGGCAGATGACTTTCGCCGGCATCGCCAATCTGATTTTCGCCCTGCTCGTGGAAAAACCTTCCACCGCCGTCTGGACCCTCCGCGGCGTCTCCGCCATCCTCTATCTCGTCGTCTGCGGCTCCTGGATCGGCTACACCGCCTACATCTGGCTCCTTCAGCACGTTCCCACTTCGAAGGTCTCCACCTACGCCTACGTCAATCCCGTAGTCGCCGTTTTTCTCGGATGGCTCGTCCTCCACGAGCGCATCGACCGCTACATCCTGATGGGCAGCGCAATCATCGTAGCCTCAGTCGTCCTGGTAACCAGCGCAAAAGTCTCGAAGCGAGCAGCGGCAGAAGAGCTTCCCGCGGTCGAAGCTGCGGGAGATTGAATCCAGTTTTCAGCTCTCAGTTCTCGGTTCTCAGTTTCGAGCCGAATTCCTTAGGGGTAAGCCCGCTCAGCAGGCCTAGAGATATAAGCTGGGTACCATGCGATCATCGTGCGCCCAAGGGGGGACTGAGTCTTGCAGTCAATGAGCGATATCGATTTATCGCCAACAACATATTTAGAACGTCTTCCGAGACCTGGCTCGCTGTGCCTCTGCCAACTTAAGATGCAGTCGCCAAATCGTGGGCTCCTCAAGGTGGCGTCCCAGTCTTAGTCGGTGCAACCCTATGATTGCGAGTGCCACTCCAAGAGGGGGCGTCGCCAATCCTAAGTGGAACTTACTGGTCAATAGAGAAACCAAAAACAACAAAAAAAGTGTCGATTCAACCGCATTCGAGCGTTGCTCGGAGATCCGCTTCCCGAACATCACCAGGGCTGGAGCGCTAAGGACCCAGGCATAGAGCCATGAGAAAGGAGCGACGCAGCAGGAAAGCAGCAAAAAGATAGCGATCATTCCAAGCCTTTGGTCATCCAAAAGCTTGTCCTCTTTCTTCACTTGACTTAGCCAGCCAGCGTAAGCAATTACAAGGAGGGATACTAATTTTACGGCCCACATCAAAGCATTCGGTGTGGCGTCATGATCGACTCCGGGAAGGTAATGATACAAAGTATAGAAAATATTGCCCAAGGTGCGGTTCGCATAGCCAAAGTTTTCAGCACCTAAGTTTCCACCCGACATCGACGGTAGAACCAGCCGGAAATATAAGTTCAATGTTTCGCTGCCATTGACAATCCAGAGCGCTCCCATAATGGCCGCGATCCATAGCGCGATAGCTCGCAGCATCTTCCAGTCTCGCCATGCCACAAACGGAACAATCACAATAAGGGGTGTGAGCTTGATAGCGGCGGCCAAAGCGAACATGAACCCAGCCATATTCTTACGTCCATGGGCATGGAGGCTCACTCCCGCCATGACGAGAAAAAGCAGAAGGATTGATGCCTGGCCGAAATGAAAGCAACTCAGGGTGGGGCGAAAACAAATAAGGGAAACTGCAACCAAGCCGGCCCAGCCAAGAGACCGAATTCCCAACATTTGCGTCAACATGATGCTTGCGGCAAGCAAGAGTACCGAGTTCAGCATATTCCACAAGACAAATGCGACGGGCGGCGAAAAAACGGTGAGCGGGACCAAAAGATCGGCCATAGTCGGCGGATAAAGATACAGCATGACTGTAGGAATACCGTGTTCCCTAGCCGTCCGGGCAAAAGTGGTGGCCGGATTCGCAACTACAAGTTGTGGATTGACGTTCCGCTCAACTCCGTCATAGAGGTGCAGGTTCAAGTTGCTGCGAACCAGGCAGGCAGCTGTGTAATACACCGAAAAGCTGGAGGCTTTTTCGGCCCTAGACCAGTAGCGCAACGAGAATGTTCCCGCCAACAAAATTAGCGCGGTCGAGGCAAGTACTAGGCGAAGCTTAAAGGCGGGTTTCATCATGCTCTGAGTCAAAGCAAGTTTCGGTGTTATCGGTTGCCCCATGTTCCTTTGTCCCACGCCGGAGTTCGCTGACGTGGCTTCGGTCGACTGCAGGTTTCTGAGTTCCCGATTACACCGAGCGTACCCTTCGCTCTTTCCTGTTTTCTATGATCTCGGGCCTTTTCCAGTTACGTTGGTTTGGGGATGCGGGCGCGTTCGGCAGCAGGCCGTGACGCCGATTGAAAGCACGCAGGAGCACCAAGTCCGGAGAGACGCCGACCCCGGCATCCCCATCCTGGAGCAAGCCAAGTCGGAGTACTCGAAGTTGCAGTAGCTGGAAACAGTCCTTCACGAGAGGCGGCTATTCCTCCGCCTCTTCCGCGTCATTCACCACATCCACCACCCGGCTCCGTATGTTAAACACCAATTTCTGATCGTCGTCCGGCTGAAACGTAACTCGCATCGGCGTCCGCGTCCACGCCGGCGCCGGGCACTCCGAGTCGGGATCGTCATCCCCTCCCGGCTCGCCCACATCTTTTTTCAGGATTGGCTTGCGCCGTCCCACCTGCGCGACGACCGCATAGAGTTTCTTGCCGTCCTCGGAGACGCCGCAATACGCGATGTAGTCGCGATACCAACTCGCTGTCGAATAGAAAGGATCGAACTCGGCCAGGTTGAGCTGCGACACGCGTCCCGTGAGCCGGTCCACCAGCAGCCAGCCTCCGCGTTGCCATTGCCATACCGGAGCGGGCGCAGCCGCGTTCGCATTGGCAGCGGGCAAAGCGTCGTTCACGCGAAAAGCACGTCGCACCGCAAACAGCCGGTCGGTCAGTTCATGCGGAGCCCCGGTGGTGTACTCCTTGAGCCGGGTATCGACAAACAGCGCGCGCACTTTCAAGTCGATCAGCTTCTGCCCGGTGGCGTTCGGATACTTGGCAGCGGTCCACTTGCCAAACGTAATGACGTGCGGCTTGGTGACGGCGGCGCATTCGCCCCACGCCAGGCAGAGCGCGAAAAATATCAGCAGCAATCTTCTCGTCATAATGACGGCAGAATGACACGAGCGCGGACGGCGCGGCTATGACCGTTGAACATGGCAAATGTTCGGTTTTTGGAAGCGCGAACGGAGCGGGAATGAGTGGCGCAGTTCGCGGTGGTGTGGGAGACTACAGTTCGGGGAGCGAAGCGCCGATTTTCGGCAACGGTACCATTTTGACCTACACCATCGTCATTCCCGCCTATAACGAAAGCGTGCGCATCCAGCCCACGCTCCATGCTCTCGTCCGCCATGTGCAGGAGCAAAATTGGGACGCGGAAATCCTGGTGGTCAACGACGGTTCCACCGACGACACCGCCGAAATCGTGCGCGAGTACGGCAAGGCGCATCCCCAGGTTTTGCTGGTCGAGAACCCCGGCAACCGCGGCAAAGGCTACAGCGTGCGCAACGGAATGCTGCGAGCCCGGGGCGACATTTGTTTGTTCAGCGACGCCGATCTTTCTTCCCCGATCGCGGAGGCGCAGAAACTTTTCGACGCGATTGCCGCCGGCGCCGATATCGCCATCGGATCGCGCTGGCTGCGCACCGAACTACAGACCGAGCCCCAGCCGCTCTACCGCCAGCTCTTTGGCCGCATCTTCAATCTGGCTCTGCGAGTGATTCTGCGGCTGAATTTCACGGACACCCAATGCGGCTTCAAGGCCTTCCGGCGCGAAGCCGCGCAGCGCATTTTTCCCTTGCAGAAAATTGAACGCTGGGGATTCGACCCTGAGATTTTATTTCTGGCCCGCCGCGCGGGCTTGCGGATCGACGAAATTCCTGTGCTCTGGGCGCACAGCGACGGCACCCGTCTCCATCCCTTTCGCGACGGCATGCGAATGTTTCTGGAAGTTCTGCGCATCCGCTGGAATGCCCTGACCGGCGATTACGCCGCCAGCGCCCTGCCCTCGCCGGGAAAGTTGTAAGTCAGACCACCCCTTGTGTGGTGACGAGGCTTTAGGGAAACTCTGATTAAGTCCCGGTTTCCTCCGTGCACCCCCGTGTACTCTGTGGTTTATGCTTTCTGCCGGCACTGAATCGGAGTTTCCTTAGACCGTCCAAGCGGGAAGGATCCCAGCTTCCACCCTCACGAAGCGGCGCGCTTTGTTGAGCGCGAGGCCAGGCGCACAAACTCCGTGATCTGCGCTCCCATCGCTTCGGTGGAGACAGTGCGCTCGCCCGGACGCGCCAAATCAGGGGTGCGGAAACCGCCTCCCAGAGTCGAGATCACGCCTGCTTCCACGCATTCCGCTTCTTGGGGCAGATGAAAAGTATGGCGCAACATCAGCGCCACCGAGAGAATCGCGCCCAGCGGATTCGCGATACCTTTGCCCGCGATGTCGGGAGCCGATCCATGAACCGGTTCATACAGGCCGACCGCGCCTCCAATGCTGGCCGACGCAAGCAGGCCGAGCGATCCCACGATTCCGCCCGCTTGATCCGACAGAATATCGCCGAACATATTTTCCGTGAGAATGACGTCGAACTCGGCGGGCTTCAGAACGAGCGCCATGGCCGCCGAGTCCACGTACTGGTGCGAAAGGTGAACATCGGAAAAATCGCGGCCGACGCGAGCGACCACTTCGCGCCACAGACGCGAGCACTCCAGCACATTCGCCTTGTCGACCGAGAGCACCCGCTTGCGCCGGCTCTGCGCAAGTTGAAACGCCACACGCGCAATCCGCTCGATTTCCGGCTCGCCGTAGCCCATGGTGTTGACCGCCTGCCGCGCGCCCTGTTTGCCTTCGATCGAGCGTGGTTCGCCGAAATACAGCCCGCCCAGCAGTTCGCGTACGATCAGGATGTCGGTGCCCTTTACGATTTCTTCGCGCAGCGGCGAACACGCAGCCAGCATCGGATAAAAGACCGCCGGACGCAGATTGGCGAACGCCCCCAGTTTCTGGCGAAGCCGCAGCAATCCGGCCTCAGGGCGAAGCTCGCGCGGATTGCAATCGAAGGCGGGATTGCCAACCGCTCCCAGCAGCACGGCGTGCGAATCCAGGCACGCCTGTATGGTCGAATCGGGCAGGGGATTGCCGAACTTCTCCAAGGCAACGCCGCCGATCTCTTTTTCGTCGAGCTCGAAATCGTGGCCGAATCCGTCGGCCAACTCCTCAAGAACGCAAATCGCTTGCGACGTAACTTCAGGGCCGATTCCGTCTCCGGGGAGGGAGGTGACACGGAGTTGCATAAAGTCCTCGATTCGTCTCCAGAAATATATACGAGGAAACGCTATTGGAGGTAACCGTTTGTTCCGTCGCCCTCAAAGTGCGTGCGGCAGACCTCGTTTTCGGGCAATCCAGTGGAACGACGAGTCTGAGAATCCAGCCGCGAAGCGGCGAAACAAGAGAGCCCGGCACGTTTGTGCCGGGCAGACAGAAGCGGACCAAATGAGTCCCGCTAGGGACGGTACTCTCCTCCTAGACCCCCCAGAGATAGTCTTCCTGCTCGCTATGGTGATCGGAAAATGGAATCGTCATCTTCGCCTGTCCGGCGATGCCCGACACCTGCGCGGGATGCAGGTCCGCGGAGTTGGCACCAGCCCCGGCCGCCGCAGCCCGCGGAAATGGCCGCGGAGTTGCCGCGGGCGGAAATTTCTGGCCCGCGCCGTTGTCGTTGGTCACGTCTTGAATCAGCTCCAGCAAATGGCTGTCCTGCACTTTCTTAATGCGGTCGGCAATCACCACAAACCTGCGATAGACCTCGTCGAGCTCGCGCCGCTCAAACTGGTGTCCCAGTTGTTCGCAGCGCAGCGCCAGTGCGTGCCGCCCAGAGTGCTTGCCCAACACCAGCCTCGAATCCGGCACGCCCACCGACTGCGGCGTCATGATTTCGTAGGTCAGCGGGTTCTTCAGCATCCCATCCTGATGAATCCCCGCCTCGTGCGCGAACGCATTGCGCCCGGTGATGGCCTTGTTCGGCTGCACCGGAACCCGCGTAATCTCCGCCAGCATCTGGCTGGCGGCAAAGATCTGCTCGCTCGCTACCCCGGTTTCGAAAGCATAATGGTCCGGGCGCACCCGCATCGCCATGACGACCTCTTCGAGCGAAGCATTGCCCGCTCGCTCGCCGATGCCGTTAATCGTGCACTCCACCTGCCGCGCGCCATTCTGCACCCCGGCCAGCGAGTTCGCAACCGCCAATCCGAGATCGTTGTGGCAATGCGTGGAGATCGTTACTTTGTCGATCCCTGCCACCTTTTCCCGCAGCGTGCGGATCAGTTGCCCATATTCCTCGGGCATGGTGTAGCCGACGGTGTCGGGAATGTTGACCGTGGTTGCGCCCGCCGCGATCACCGCTTCCACCACTTGGCAGAGAAACGGCACATCGGTTCGGGTCGCGTCTTCGGGAGAGAATTCCACGTCCGCGCAAAGCGATTTCGCATGCCGGACGGCGTCGCGCGCTCGCTCCAGGCACTGTTCGCGCGTGATGCGTAGCTTGTACTTCAAATGAATATCGGAGGTCGCCAGAAAAACGTGGATGCGCGGGTGCGCCGCTCCCTGCAACGCCTGCCATGCGCGGTCGACGTCGCCCGTGCAGGCGCGAGCCAGGCCGGCGATGATGGGGCGCCGCACCGATGCGGCGATCTTTTGCACCGCTTGAAAGTCGCCGTCGGAGGCGATGGGGAATCCGGCTTCGATCACATCGACGCCGAGCCGGTCCAGTTGCTGGGCCAGTCGCAGTTTCTCCTGAACATTCATGCTGCAACCCGGCGACTGTTCGCCGTCACGAAGCGTGGTATCGAAAATAGTAATGCGCGCCCGATCCATCGATGCTGTACCTCCAAAAGGTGTACCTCTATTACTGTATCGGCGGGAGAGGACGAAAGAAAAGATTATTATCTTTACGATAATTGTAGAAATAATAATAGTATTAACATATCTTATGTAGTCTATAATACGTTGTCATCCTGACCCTGGGCCTGTCGAAGGGGAAGGCTTTTGCATTCCGCGCCATGACACCGTGGATGAGGCTATAAAACTGACAACTGACAACTGACAACTGACAACTTAAGACCTGACTCCCATGGACCTTTCCCAGCTCGAAGTCTTCCTTACCGTGGCTCGCGAGCACCGCTTTTCGCGGGCCGCCGAAAAGTTGTTTCGCACCCAGTCGGCCGTCAGCCAGACTATCCGCAAACTTGAGATTGAAATCGGCGAGCCTCTCTTCGACCGTTCTTCGCGCGAGGGCGTGCTCACCGACGCCGGACGCGTCTTGCAGGAATATGCCGAGAAACTGCTCAACCTCCGCCAGGACGCCCAGACGGCGCTGGTCGAAATGCGTGAACTACAGAAGGGCAAGCTGACCATCGCTGCCAACGAATTTACGGCCCTCTACCTGTTGCCCGTGTTGGCGGAGTATCGCCGCCTGCATCCCACCATCAAGATCACCGTGCGGCGCTCGCTCGGCAGCCACATTCCCGACGATGTCCTCAAGCACAACGTCGAACTCGGCGTTCTTTCCTACGACCCCCAGGAGCCGCAGTTGCGCTCCGCCGTCGTGTACCTCGACGAACTGGCGCTCGTCGTCCCGCCCGGCCATCCCCTGGCCTCAGCGGGCGAAGTCAGCGTCCGCCAACTGGGCGCGGAGTCGTTCGTCGCCCACATCGTGGCGTCTCCCTATCGCGACAAAGTGATCGAAGCGTTCCAGCGTCACAAAACCCCGCTGCACATGGACGTGGAACTGCCCACGCTGCAAGCCATCAAACGTTTTGTGTGCATGGGCAACGGCGTGGCGCTCGTCCCCGAAATCAGCGTGGAAAACGAAATCACTCGTGGAGACCTGGTGCGCGTTCCGGTCCGCGATCTGCATTTTCAGCGCAAGCTGCGCCTCGTGTACCGCCAGGAATCCAGTCTGTCGCACGCGGGACGAGCGTTCCTCAAAGTGGCCGAGCAGGTAGCCAAAGACCGAGGCGGCCGCTATCGCTTCCAGCGCGAAAAATAGCGCCTATGAGTGTGTGGAGATAAGTGGGTGGAGATAGAAGTTCGGTAAATCCAGCGAACCGCTTTCCCCCGTGTAACTCTGTGCCCCCCGTGGTAAAGGGTTTAGGGTTTTCTGTGCGCGAGCAGCAGGAACTATCGAGAAGAGTCTTTCCGTTTCGACGAATCCACCACCGGCAGTGTCCGCCGCAGCGGCACAATCGCGCCCTTGGACGGATCGGCGGCCGCCGAGGCCCGCGCCAGCACCTCGTGCTGAATGGAGTGTACGAAATCCTGAATCTGGTGCTGCATTTCCTCCATGCGCTCGCGCATTTGCAGAATGATGGCGATGCCGCTGATGTTGACGCCGAGATCGCGCGCCAGCGACAAGATAAACTCGAGCCGCTGCAAATCTTCATCCGTGTAAAGCCGGGTGTTGCCCTCGGTGCGGCTAGGCTTGAGCAGACCCTCGCGCTCATAAAGCCGCAAAGTCTGCGGATGAATCTCATACATCTCGGCCACCGCAGAGATCATGTACGCGCCCTTGGATTTACGCTTGGTCATATCCCTGAGTACAGTTCCAGACCCGTCATGCGCGCCATTCGCACAAAGTCCTGATCGAGAGTAAAAACGCTGGCGCCGTGTTCCAGCGCAATGGCTGCGATGAGCGTGTCAATTGTGCTGAATGTTATACCTTTTCCTCGTCCAGCGCGGTAAATCGCGGCCGCGCTGCGGTAGGTGTCAAATCCCCTGGGTTCTAGCATGTCCCACTGTGCCAGGAAACGCTCAATCACGCCGGCATCCCGCTTCAAACCCTGCAAGACCTCGGCGACAACGATTCCAGTCAGAGCGAAAGGCTCACTCTCCTCAATCATCCGCCGCAACTCAGCCCCTCCACGTCCCGGAGACGGACGAGAGAAAGATGGACCAGAGAAAGACGGACGAAAAAAATCGACCCAGACCGAGCTGTCGACCAGGATCACACTCGATTTCTCCGTGAGGTCTTCAGATCGCCTTGCCAGATGCCGCTTCCGTAATACTTCAGGATTCCCTTGCGGCTCTCTGAACGCACCAGCAGATCAAGTGCTCGGTCGACGATCTGGCGCTTGGTTTTAAGGCGGGTCAGCTTACGCGCCTTCCGGATCAGGCTCTCATCGATCACAATGTTGGTTCTGCCCATGCGTATAATATACACCACTTTTCCAACAATCTGTGTACATAGCTGTCAAGGCCAGCCGCAAAAGACCGGAGCAAGAAAAAGAGACGCAGGCCGCCGCGTCTCGATTCGGCTTTCCCCCGTGTTCCTCCGTGTACCCTGTGGTAAATGGTTTTCGCCACAGCGCCATCAGCCGCAAAAGAAAAGAGACGGAGCGAACCCCGTCCCTACGGTAAAAGGTCTACCAAACTGGAAGATCTAAGCCGCCATCTCCGGCTTCGGCTCCACGGCCGTCCAACCCGCCGGCTTCAGCGCATGATTGATCGCATACGCAACAACTCCCAGGCCCATCAGAATCAGTCCAAACCAAAGCGAACTCATCCCAAGCACCGCTTCATGTTCGCTCCGAATAATGGCAAACCCCAGAAGCAGCACCGGAGGAATGCCCACGGCAATCGCTCCAAACAGCCCGCCCGGAACCCTGAACGGCCGTTTCAACTCCGGTTCGCGAATCCGCAGGCAGATCAGCGCGATAAACTCAAGCGCCAGGCTGGCCCCGTAAATCATGATGTCAAGCGTGACCAGCCGCTCGAAGCCAAGATTCAGAGCCAGACCCCACCCAACCGCCAGCGCCAGAATCGCAACCCACGGCGCGCGCGATTTCTTATGCAGCTTGCCAAAAACCTTCGGCAGCATGCCATCCTGCGCCATCGCCAGTGGCAGCCGCGAGTAGCTCATGACCAGCGCATTGAACATGCCAAAGCCGCTCATCATGCCGCCCGCCACCAGCGCAATCCTCAGCACCGGCCCGCCCATCAATTGCGCGATGTCCGCCCACGCCCCAGTTTCCCAAGCGCTCGCCGGGAGCCCGGTCATCCACATAGCGGCAAACGGAAGAACATAAGTGATGCAGACGATGGCCACTGCCACCAGCATCGCCCGCGGATAGGTCCGCTGCGGACGCTCCACTTCGGTGGCGATGGTGGAGGCGTTGTCCCATCCCATGTAGTTCCACATGCAGATAAGCAGCCCGCCAAGAATGTCGACGTTCGAGGTCGTGGGCTTGGTCACCGCATTCGCCAGCGCGTGAACCTTGAACGGCGCCAGCACAAAAATGGCCGCAAACGGAGCCGACAGCGCAAAAAACAGCCACAGCGAAGTCGTCGAGACGACCTTCACTCCCATGATATTAAGGACTGCGCAAGCGATCACGACGCCGAGCGCGACGGCCACACCGCGATGGTTCTCCTGAAACCAGGGAAACATCCGCGTGAGATACGCCACAAACAGCGTGGGGTAAATGGCCATGTCGAAAATGGACGCTACCAGCGAGAGCCAAGCTTCCTGAAATCCCCAGAAGTTTCCCATGGCGCGTCGCACCCAGGCGTAGTAGCCGCCTTCAAAGGGCAGAGCGCTCGAAAGCTCGCCGATCATGAACGCCGTCGGCAGGCTCCAAAGAATCGGGGTCAGCAGCAGAATCAGAATCGCTTTGCCATATCCGGCGCCATGCACGATGTCTTCGGTGCCATAGGTTCCGCCCGAGACCATAAAGAAAGTCGCGGCGACCAGGGGCCAAAGCGTGAGGCGGATGGATTTCTTCCGGGGGGCGGAAAGCGAAGGCTGCGGAATGTTAGCGGGTGCGGTAGCTGTTGCCAATTTCTATGGCTTCCTCCTCAGGCGACTCACTCTCACCACCGCGTCTCCCTTGAAAATGCTGCTCGCGGCTCCCGGGCGTCGTGCGAATTTCCCGGGCATTTCGGCGAAGTTAGTTCGCATCTGTGAGATTACGGGAAATTTCCACAGATGCAAGATTTTTTTTCAAGAAATCGAATATTTTTTCGACGAGGTCAGGTACGGAGGTAACGGCGGCAAAACCCGTCCACCGCCAAGATGCCGAGCGCGTCAGCGTCACCAGTTCTCCTGCAAAAGACTTTGAGCGGATCGTGGGCCGCAGAAACTGGGACGGTCGAAACCTGTTGGCTGCGGAAAGCGATTTGATGTATAAAACTCGAGAGCTTTTCAGCTTGAATACTTTCAGGAGGTACCAGTGATGAGGAAAGTCGCGCTCACCGTTCTGTGTGTTTGCGCAGGTTTACTGCTTGCCCAATCCGGGGCGCACCAGAATGCGTTCACCCCGGAACAAATCAAATACGGGCCGCCGCCGCCGTTTGTTGCTCCCGGCGCGCAGTTAGCCGTGCTGGAAGGCGACCCGACTGCGAGCACCGGCGATTTCACCATCCGGCTCAAGATGCCCGACGGCTACAAGATAGCGCCGCACTGGCATCCCAATCGCGAAAATGTGACGGTGATTTCCGGCAACTTCAAAGTCGGCATGGGCGACAAGTTCGATGAGGCCAAGATGATGACCTTCCCGGCCGGCAGTTTCGCGTATCTCGATCCCGACATGCACCATTATGCGATGGCGTCCGGGGAAGTGGTGGTGCAGGTCCATGGGATGTCGCCGCTGCAATTTAACTATGTGAATCCGGCGGACGATCCGAGTAAAAAATAAGCGGCGAGGCTGTCTACGAATACTCCCACCGCCGCGCCAGTCGGCGCGCGATGGCGAAAAATACCACGCCCGCCCCCAGCAGCACCAGAACCTGCGGCCACAGGTGCGAGATCGGTTCATCCCGCCAGAACACCTTCGTGAAGCCGTCGATGGCCCAGGCGTTGATGGTCAGCAGCCCGGCCTTCTGCATTGCTTCGGGCATCAGAAAACGCGGGAACATGCTTCCTCCGATCGAGGACATGATCAGGATCACCAGCGTCGACAGAGGGCCCAGTTGTCCGCGCGTGCGGCAGATGCTGGCCAGCAGCATGCCGAACGCTCCCACCGCAAACGCCGTCGAGAGTCCCATGACCACAAATCCGGGAATGTGCGGGATGAAGTCGAGTTTGAATACCAGCCATGCCCAGAGAAACATGAGCACGAGTTGCGAGAACGCCAGCAGCCAGCTATAGCAGAGCTTGCCCGCCAGCAGCGTTCCCATGGTGACGCGCGAGCTCAGCACACGGTCGAGCGTTCCACTCTCAGCTTCGTCCAGCAGCGACCCGGCCGCCCCGCTCGAGGTGAAGAGCAGGAACATCACCCCAATCGCCGCCGCATAAAAAGACACCATGGGATTGTTCTTGTTTTCTCCGACAACGTCGCGCGCGCTCACCGCAATGGGCATGCCCGCATTGGAATCCGCCGGCGCAACCGATTCACCGCTGGCGTTCGCGGTGCTTTCCCGCTCCCGCAGTTGTGCCAGCCCGGCCTCGATTCTCTGCCGCTGTTCCGGAGTAAATCCCCCGGCATACTCATCCATGTACTTCGATCCCTGCTGCGCCATGATGTCGGGCATCGCGGTCATGGCAACTTTCTGGAGCAGCCCGGTGATCACCTGCGGCGCGACCATGTCGCTGCTGTCCTTGAGCAACTGGATGGTCGCCCGCTGCCGATCGGGTGCGCCAAACGAAATTGGATTTTCTCCGAAGCCATGCGGAATGATGAGCGCCACCGGAGCGTCGCCGGCTTTCACGGCGGCTTCGGCGGTCGCCGCTGTGTAGTCCGCTTGCTCCACGCCCTGCTTCGGCGCGGGCTTGGTCTTCACTTTGAGGGACCCCTCGTGTTCGAGTCCTCGCACCAGCCTTTGCGAGGCGGTGCTGTGGTCTTCATCGACCAGCAGCAGGCTTACCTTGGGCGTAGTGTCCCGGCGTCCGCCGAAGATCACCGCAAAAATAGTAAAAAACGCAATCGGCAGAATGAAGCTCAATGCCAGCGCGCCTCGGTCGCGGCGCAGGCCGATGAATGCGGTGCGAACGATGGCCCGTATCAATCGCGCAACTCCCTTCCCGTCAATTTCAGGAACACGGACTCGAGGTTCGGCTTGCGCAACGAAATATCGGCCAGTTCATGTCCCGCCCTGGACGCGGCGTCAAGCAGGTCCGCAACTTCCGTCGCATGAACAATGGTGAACCGCGCCGCGCCGTCTTCGAGAATTCCTCCACGCTGCTCGACCCACGCAGCCACCCCGTCGTCGGCGTTCGCAAAGCGCGCCAGCACCTCGCTGCGCGAAGCGAAAGAATTCCTCACCAGCTCATCCCTCGTCCCCAAAGCGATGATGCGGCCATGATCGACGATGGCGATGCGATTGCACAGCCGCTCCGCTTCCTCCATGTAGTGGGTTGTATAAATCATGGAGACGCCCTCGGCGTGCAGCGTCTCGATCATTTCAAAAATGCGATTGCGCGATTGCGGATCGACACCGACGGTGGGCTCATCCATCAAAATCACTTTCGGACGGTGGATCAGTCCCGCGGCCATATTCAGCCGCCGCTTCATTCCTCCCGACAAGTTCTGCACCGGCTCATGCGCGCGGTCGGTGAGCGCCGCCCAGCCCAGGCACCACTCAATCGCTTGTTGCAGCGCCGCGCCTCGCAGGCCGTAGTATTGGCCGAAGGCTCCCAGATTCTCGCGACAAGTGAGCTTCGGGTACAGCGCCAGCTCTTGCGGAACCCACCCCAGCGCCGCGCGCGCTCCCGCCGAATCGGCCCGGTCGCCAAACACCGTCACCGTGCCCCCATCCGGAATGACGCGCCCCACGATGCTGCGAATCAGCGTGCTCTTCCCGGCGCCATTTGGGCCGAGTAACCCCAGGCATTCGCCAGCATTCAGTTCCAGCGTAATGCCATTGACCGCAGTCAAGTCGCCAAAACGTTTGACCAGCCCGTCAATTTGCAGCGGCAACAGCGAAATTGGATTCGATACGACGGGCGAAGATGCCATTCATCCTCCGAGCTTGCCGATCATACGCTAATCGGATGCCCAATCCCCGTCAAACCGGTCAATTTACCTGAGCCAGCTTTCCCCCGTGCCCCTCCGTGTACCCCGTGGTTAAGAGTTTTGAGATTCGTCACAAAGAGGCACCCTCCGGGATCACATCCAAGCCCGAAGCAAGTGGATAAAGATGAAGAAATGGCCAGCCCATCCATCATCCCAACTCTTCCAGTAAACCAAGTCTCTGCCGCCATCGTCAGTTCCGCGATGAAGGTGCATTCCGTCCTCGGACCCAGTCTGCTGGAGAGCGCCTACGACGCCTGCTTGTCCCACGAGCTCCGCAAACAAGGTTTTCACGTGGACACCCAAGTCGGTTTGCCCGTGGTTTACGAAGGCGAGAAACTCGACCTGGGCTATCGAATCGACCTGCTCGTAGAAAACCTGGTCATAGTCGAGGTCAAGTGCGTCGAGGCCATCCATCCCGTCCATCAGGCCCAATTACTTTCCTATCTGCGTCTCAGCAAGAAGAACGTCGGCCTGCTGATCAACTTCCATGTCGCCCACCTGAAAGACGGCATCAAGCGCATAGTCGACGGCTGGAATTGGGAGAAGTGAGAAAATCCTTAACCACAGAGTACACAAAGGAACACAGGGGCGAACTAGGATTTCCCCCGTGTTCCTTCGTGTACCCCGTGGTTAAAGCCTTTGACCTTAGACCTTGCCCCAAAGCTCTTCCCGCGGATCCTCAGGATTCAGCTTCGCCAACTCCCGCAGCAATTCCTTAGTCTTCTCGTCGCGAGGCATCGGCACGGTGATCTTCACTTCGACGATCTCATCCCCACGCGCCCCGTCCTTGGTGGCCGACGGCACGCCCTTTTCCCGCAGCCGCAGCTTCTGCCCCGACTGCGTCCCCGGAGGAATCTTCAGCATGCTCCGCCCATCGATCGTTGGCACTTCGATCTTCGACCCCAAAGCCGCTTCCACCGCCGTCACCGGCACCGTGATTCGGATATCGTCGCCCTCGCGGCTGAACAGCGCATGCTCGCCGATGCGTATGATCACGTAAAGATCGCCCACCCCGCCCCCGCGCAGCCCGGCATTGCCTTTGCCCGCTATCCGAATCCGCTGCCCGTCGCGCGTGCCCGCCTTGATGCGAATTTCCAGCGGATCGGTCCGCTCGACGCTACCCTCGCCGTGGCACACCGCGCACGCCGAAAGATTCTTTCCCGTCCCATGGCACCGCGGACAGGTGACGTTGAACTTCATCCGGCCGCCCGTCTGCTCGATCGTTCCCGCTCCATGACACGTCGCACACTGCCCGGGAGCCTCGATGAGGCCGTTGCCATGGCAGTTCCCGCACACGTCGCGCCGCGCGATATTCAGCTTCATCACCCCGCCGCGGATCGCCGTCCAGAACGGCACATTGACCTGATATTCCAGATCGCTGCCCGGTTCCGGCCCTTCCTGCGCCGGTTCGCCTCGCCCCCCGCCAGTGAAAATACTGGAAAAAATGTCTTTGAACCCGCCGCCCGATCCGCTCGATGTTTTCCGACCGCCAGCGCGAGCCCCTTCAAACAGATCGGAAAAATCAAATCCGCCGAAATCGACGTTGCTCGGTCCTCCTGGCTGGCGACCGCCTCCCGGAAAGCCTCCACCAAATCCGCCAGGCCCCGCCCCCGGCTGTCCGCCGCCGCGCGCGTAAGCGTCCGCCGTCGCCGCATCGATGTTGTCCGAGTAAAACCCCAGCTGGTCGTAAATCTTCCGCTTCTTCGGATCGCTGAGAACGTCATTCGCTTCGGAAAGCGTCTTGAACTTTTCTTCCGCGGATTTGTCGCCAGGATTGACGTCAGGATGATACTTACGCGCCAGTTTGCGGAACGCCTTGCGAATGTCGTCGACCGACGCCGACTTCTTCACGCCAAGTACGCCGTAATAATCTTTGTCTTTGGTTTGAGTGGCCATCGTCTATCTGCCAGCTATCATAATTCCGTAAGGCCTTTTAATCCTGAGCTTCCTTAACTCTTNNTCATCCTGAGCGTAGCACGGCCCTCGGCAAAGCCGAGGGCCGCGCGGAGTCGAAGGATCTCTACCTCACAACTTAATTCACAATCTCCTTCGCCTGCTCATCCAGCGCCACGGTGTAGGAGGCGTCAAACGGCGCGCCATCCATCGACACCGGAATCTTCTGCATCCCCATCGGCGTCGGCGCGTAGCAGAACCACCGTCCCTCTTCAGGAACGAAGTTCACGAAAAACATCTGCCCATTGACTTCGAATCTCAATTCGCTTTCCTCTTTCAACCCCTAATCAATGTGTGTGGGGCGGGCATTCCTGCCCGCCCCAGCTAGAAGCCAGTAGCCAGAAGCTAGCAGCTTATTTCTTGTCTTCCACATCCACATACTCAGCGTCGATCACGCCTTCGTCCTTCTTCGCGCCCGCGCCATTACCGCCCGCCGCGTGCCCATCGCCCGGAGCCGCGCCGCCTGGAGCCGCACCCGGCGTTGCTTGCGTCGCTTTATACATCTGCTCCGCCAGCTTGTGCGATGCCGCCGTCAGCTTCTCCCGCGCCGAATCCATCTGCGCCTTCTCGCCGCCTTCGATGGCCTTCTTCGCGTCCGCCAGCGCATTCTCCACGTCTCCGCGCTCCGAGCCCGTGATCTTGTCGCCGCTCTCCTTCAGCATCTTCTCGATGTTGTAGACCATCGAGTCGAGCTGATTCTTGGCGTCGATCTCTTCGCGCCGAGTCTTATCTTCGGCCGAGTGCGCGTCGGCTTCCTTCGCCATGCGCTCGACTTCCTCCTTGCTCAGACCCGAAGACGAAGTAATCGTGATCTTCTGATCCTTGCCCGTGGCGTTATCCTTCGCCGTCACATTCAGGATGCCGTTCGCGTCAATGTCAAACGTCACCTCAATCTGCGGAATCCCCCGCGGCGCCGGTGGCAGTCCCGTTAAATGGAATTTCCCCAAAGTCCGGTTCTGCGCCGCCATCGGCCGTTCGCCCTGTAGCACGTGCACCTCAACCGAAGTNNTGCGAATCCGCCGCCGTCGAAAACGTCTCCGTCTTCTTCGTCGGAATCGTCGTGTTCCGCGGAATCATCGCCGTTGCCACGCCGCCCAGCGTTTCGATCGACAAGGTCAAAGGAGTCACGTCCANNCAGCAGCAGGTCTTTCACCTCGCCGCCCAGCACGCCTCCCTGAATCGCCGCGCCAATCGCCACCACTTCATCCGGGTTCACGCCCTTGTGCCCGTCGCGTCCAAACAGTTCCTTTACGATCGCCTGGATCCGCGGCATGCGCGTCTGTCCGCC
>PLUW01000030.1 GCA_003162935.1 Acidobacteriaceae bacterium | reverse complement strand
GCGGCGGCTCGGGCTTGCCGTGCGCGGTCGTAGATTTTGCCGTATTCGCGGGCGGAGGCTCCCCAGGAAAAGTCGCGGGCCATGCCGTTGCGCATTAGCGTCTGCCATGAGGATGGGTCGCGGTAGGCTAGCAGGGCTTGTTTGATGGTCGCTAGCAAGGCTTCGCCGGTGTAGTCGGTGAACTTGAAGCCGGTGCCTTTGGTGGTGCGGGCGTCCCAGGGGTCGATGGTGTCGTCGAGGCCGCCGGTGGCGCGGACGATGGGGACGGTGCCGTATTTCAAGCTGTAAATCTGGTTCAGACCGCAGGGCTCGTAACGGGAGGGCATCAGGAACATGTCGGAGCCGGCTTCGATTTTGTGAGCGATGGCGTTGTCGAAGGCGACCTTGACGGCAATCTTGTTGGGGAACTGCTTGTTGAGACGCTGGAACATTTCTTCGTAGGGCTTGTCGCCCGATCCCAAAATGACCATGATCATTTCTTCGCGGGCGAGGCGGTCCATGATCTGAGCGATCAGGTCGAAGCCTTTCTGAGCGGCGAATCTTGAAACGATGCCGATCACCGGGATTTTCGCGTCGACGTTCTTGATGCCGAAGGCGGTGAGCAGATCCTGTTTGCATTTCTGCTTGCCGGCGAGATCCTGCGACGAGTATTTGGCGACGGCGAACTTGTCGGTTTGCGGGCTCCACTCGTCGTAATCGACGCCGTTGAGGATGCCGGCGACGGTCGAAGCGCGATTGCGGAGGACGCCTTCGAGGCCGAATCCATATTCGGTGGTTTGGATCTCATGGCTGTATTTCTTGCTGACGGTGGTGACGTAGTCGGAGAGCACGAGCGCGCCTTTGAGAAAATTCACCTGGCCGAAGAATTCCATCTTCGACATGGTGAGCAGGTCCCAGGGCAGCATCAGGAGCGGCAAAGTATCGGAGGAGAACAGGCCCTGGTATCCCATGTTGTGGATGGTGAAGACGGTGGCCACGTCGCGAAAGGCGGGATCTTCGGCGTAGAGGGTGCGCAGCATTATGGGGATCAGCGCGGACTGCCAGTCGTGGCAATGAAACACTTGCGGGACACCCAAAATCTTGGAGGCTTCGAGCACGGCGCGCGAAAACATAGCAAAGCGTTCGGCGTTATCGGGATAATCGCCGGCGGTACTGCCGTAGAGGGCTTCGCGGTCGAAGTAGGGCGGATAGTCGACAAAATAGAATTTCACTCCGGCGGTTGAACCGGCCGTCACGACCGAGCAGAAGCGGTACTTGTCGTCGAAGGGAATGGTGATGCTGCGGACGACAGTTTGCGGATCCGTGAGTTTGGTTTGGCGATAACGCGGGAGGTAGACGCTGACTTGATGTCCGAGAGCGGCGAGGGCGCGGGGCAAGGCTCCGACGACGTCGGCGAGGCCTCCGGTTTTGGAAAAAGGGACGCACTCGGATGCCGCGAAAGCGATATGCATGGCGGAGGAGCCTCCTGAGCGAAAGTCGAGTGGCCTCGCTCACGTTATGATGATGGTAGTTGCTGCTGCGATACGCTAAATTGCAGACAAGGACATCGCCAGTCTAAAGCCGGCGAGAGAGAGGGTCAACGTGCCGAAGGGCGCAACCGCACCAACGAGTCCGCGCAAGCCTAAACTGGGGCAGCATTTCCTGGTCGGCGAAGGGGCGGCGCTGCGCATTGTGGAGGCGCTGGGAGATGTTTCGGAGGCGACGGTGCTGGAGATTGGGCCGGGCCGCGGCTCTCTCACCGACCTGCTGGCACGAAGGGCGCGGCGGCTGATTGCGGTGGAATTGGACCGCGTCCTGTCGGCGCAGTTGCGGATGAAATTCAACATGCAACCCAATGTTGAAATCATCGAAGGCGATATCCTGACGATCGAACTGAATACAGTGTTCGGGCTGAAGCCCGGCATGCTGCACACGGGGATTAGCTTTGAGCCCGAGCCGGCGCGCGTGGTCGGCAATCTGCCGTATTACATCACGTCCGACATTTTGCTGCGGTTGCTGGAGTATCACCGCTATTTTTCGACCATTGTCATCATGGTGCAGAAAGAAGTCGCCGACCGGCTGGCGGCATCGGCGGGAAGCCGCGACTATGGCTTGCTTTCGGCAACCACGCAGCTTTATGGACGGGTGGAGCAACTGTTTACGCTTCCTCCGAGCGCGTTTGATCCGCCGCCGAAGGTGCATTCGAGCGTGGTGCGGATTACGATCAAGCCGCGGCTGGAAGCGTTGCGGGTTCCGGAGGCGGAGTTTATTGCGTTTCTGAAACTCTGCTTTGGGCAGAAGCGGAAAACGCTCTGGAATAATTTGAAGACGGCGTACGATGAAGATGCGCTGCGAGCGGCTTTGGCGAAGAGCGGGGTGAAGCCGGCGATCCGGGCGGAGGCGCTGCCGATCGAACGGACGGCGGCGTTGTTTCGGGCGCTGGGCGATGGTACGTTGTAATTTGCGCCGGCATAGTTTCCGCTCACCGGCCTTTCGCGGGCGAGGGCGCCCGCGCCACACGAGCTTTTACCAAACGAGTCACTCATGACTTCCGCTTTGCGAACCCCTGCGGTTGCTGGCCGGTTTTATCCGGGCCGGGCTGACGACTTGCTGCGCGAGGTTCGTAAATACGCTGCTGCGACTGCTGGTGGCCGCATTTCCGCTATTGGGTGTGTCGCTCCTCATGCGGGATACGTTTACTCCGGCGGCGTGGCGGGCGCGGTGTACTCGGCGATTGAGATTCCAGAGCGCTGTGTGATTCTTTGCCCCAATCACACGGGCAAGGGACGGGCGTTGGCGGTGATGGCCAACACGGCGTGGCAGACTCCGCTAGGCGAGGTCGCGGCGGACGCGGAGTTGGCAACTCGTCTGCTTGACCGCTTCCCTGCTCTTGAAGAGGACAGCGGGGCGCATCGCAGCGAACATGCGATTGAAGTGCAGTTGCCTTTCCTACAGGCGCAACAGCCGAAATTGAAGATCGTTCCCATTGCCATTGGCACGCGCGACTTTGATGTGCTCCGCGGGTTGGGCGGGGCGCTGGCGGAGGCGGTTGCAGATCTGGAAGAAAGCGGCGGGGAAAAAGCGCTGATCATCGCTTCCAGCGACATGAACCATTACGAGTCCGAGGCAATCACTCGGTTCAAAGATGGCAAGGCTATTGAGCGCGTGCTGGCGATGGATGCGCGCGGACTTTGGGAAGTGGTGATGCGCGAAGACATCAGCATGTGCGGATTTGGGCCGACCGTTGTCATGCTCACGGCGGCGAAGCTTCTGGGAGCGACATCGGCCACGCTGGTGAAGTACGCGACTTCGGGCGAAGTCTCGGGCGACTACGAGGCGGTGGTGGGGTATGCGGGAATTATCGTGCAGTAGGAGTTTGTGTCATTGGAGAGTGCCGTCCCTAGCGGGACTCGATTTGTCCCACTTCTGCGTTCCCGGCACGAGTGCCGGGCTTTCTTGTTTTGCCGCTTCGCGGCTGGAGTCGTCGTAGTTCTACCCTTTCGCTTGACCTCGGGCTATGACACAGACTCAGTAGGGACTGGCGCGCAGTTGAATAAGAAAAGACGGTCAATTTCTGGCCGCCTTTTGTGTGGAAATTGTGTATTGCTTCGCTATGGATGCACGCCGGATCTGTGCGTAGAGCCGGTTGGAGCCATGCCTGTCGGGCTGGTTCCGCGCGCGCCAACTCCTGAAACCGCGGAAGCGACTGGAAACGGCTGTTGTGGCGGAGCGATGGTCGTCACGATGGAACGCGGAGTGCGCTCCATGGTCTTGGCCAAGCGATCGAGGTGGTTGACGGAGCCGCGGGGCACGCCGAAGCCGGCGGAATTGGGATTGATGGTCAGGCGGCGCGAAGCTTCGCCTGCTGGATTGGCGGCGAGGCCGAGGCCCACCATTACCGTCTTGCGCCCGGTCGCGGGAGCCGGCGGCACGATCATTTTGGCGGGCGCATTCACCACCATTGGCAGCGCGTTCCAGGTATTCCAATTGCCGGGCTGCCAGACCCATCCGTAGACGGGAGCGTAGGCCCAGGCGCCGTAGTTGTAGGGCATCCATCCCCAGGGATAGCCGGACACGAACATGTAGCCGGCGCCGGGATAGAAGGCAAAACCGCCGTCCTGGAACGGGCTCCAATTGGAGCCGATGAAGTAGGGTTGCCAGACGTTGCCGAAGCCGGGCACGGTCATGAAGTTGCCGTAATAGTTCAGGTCGCTCATGCCGTAGGCGTAAGGCGAGGCGATGCTGGCGCCGCCCGCGGCCGTGGCGTAGCGATCGTGATACTCGGTCTGGTGGCGATCCCAAGCATCGGAGGGATCATCGTCGTAATTCTTGGCGAGCACGAAGGCATCGCTGCGGGCGGGCTTGGCGGCGGCGTTGTTTGCCGGATCATGGTTGGCCGCGTCGTCCTTCGCAAAAGCGAGGGTTGCGCTGTGCTTCTCGGCGAGTTCGAACTGTCCCGAGGGGCCGGTGGCGCTTAGTTTGCCTTTGAATACGGCTACGGTTGCTTTGCTGGCGCTGCCGAGTTCGACGCGGAAGTGCGCGGCGTCGGAGACGGTGACCGACTCGCGGGCGAAATTCAACTGAAACTGGTCGCCTGTTTTTTCTTTGTCTTTGCCGTAGGTTTTCGGGTGAAGATCGGCGTACACGGTGCCGGAGACGAGCTGCGCGGCGCTGAGCTTCTGGCCATCGTCCCCAAGCGCGAGATGGGTGAAATCGACTTCTGTGTCGGGGGCGAGACGCAAGGCGCTGCCATCCTCGAATTCGACTTCGGCGCGGCCATCCTTGCCGGTCTTCAGCTTGCAGCCCTCGATCACGGGCAGGTTGATGAACGCTTTGTCAAAACCGTCTCCGGTGGCGCGGTCGAGTTGCACCGTGCCCTCCACTTCGCTTAGGCGGACGATGCGAGCCTTCGATTCGGCGGAGGCTGAGACTGTCAGAAACGCCGCTGCGAGCACGGCGCAAATTGCCAGCGTCTTGCCTAATTCTTTCCCGCACTTTTTTCCGAACTTTGCGATCGACATATGCTTGTCCTTCTTTCGGGACGATCCCAAGAATGGTCTGTTTCATAAACATTGCGAGTATGCGGCGGTTAAGTCAAGCGGGATTGTGCTCGGTTTCGTGTGCAACCCACAAAAATCCTGAACCACCAAGGCCACGAAGGATCACGAAGGCACCGGGAATCTTAGAGAAACTCCGATCAAGTGTCGGCAAAAGGCGCAAACCACGGGGTACACAGGGGTACACGGGGGAAAGCGGGACTTAATCAGAGTTTCCCTAGGCAATTAATGTGCGCCGGCCGCTTGCAGCAGGCGCTGGGCGCGGCTGCGGGTTACGTTCATCACGGAGGGATCGGCGACGATACGATCGAGAATCGGCTGAATGGCCGTGACCTCGGTGAGCTGACGGTTGTGCGAGGCCTCTTCCATGCGCTTGAGTTCTTCGTCGAGAGCCAGCTTCTGGTAGTGGTGGTCGTACTGGAGGCGGTGTCCGAATTCGAGCGTGGCGCCGAGAGCCTGCATCAGGCTGGTCAGTTCCTGCACGGCGGCGTTCGAAGAGTAATTGTAGATGGCTTCGCCGGTGCGCTGCGCGTCTTTGTAGGCGAGCGTCTTTTTGCCGGTGAAGGCGAGGCCTTTGTGGTGGGAGTCGACGTCGTTTTGAAAATATCCGGCCCTGGCCGCCAGGTCGAAGATTTTCTGGCGCGTGTTCGCGCCTATCGTGAAGTCAAGATCGAAGTCGTCGGCTTCATCGGAATCGGCGGAGAGTCGGCCCTTGGACTCGTAGCGGCCCGAGCCATCGGACGGGACGTGGATGGAGTAGTGCTCGGGCTGCGAGGCGGGGAAATCGAGGGTGAAGGTGATTGTGGCAGGGGCTTGCGCTTGCGAATGAGCACTGATGGGAGAAAAGAAGAGGGACAAAGCGAAAATCAAAAGGATCGTCAAGCAGACATTCAATGAGCGCGGCATCGGCCGCTCAATCATTGGGGATGGTAGCGCCGGGTGTCAAGGGGAAGGCTGGGGGTTCGGGTGATCGGATTGGTGATCGGATTATTGAGGGTCACAGGCAGAAAGTCAAAGGCAGAATGTCAAAGGCATGAGGGTTTGCCTTTCAAGGCGAATGATCAGGCCCGCGATAGGGCAATGCTGGCTACATAACAGGCCAAAGAAATGCAGATGCCGGTGAGAGGCACACTGAAAAAATAAACCCTGCTGACCACGACCAAACCACCAAGCATTGCCAGCCCGACCGCGAGCAGGAAGAGCGACTGAAAGAGGAGTTGGCCGTGAGCCAATGCGAGGTAACCGAAAACCAGGCCGAACAAAATTGCCCCCATGCTGTGGGTGGCATTGAAGCCCATCCAGGCCCGCCACATGGTTGTCTCTTTCGAAATGACAGGGGAAATCTGGTTCATGCTGATTTGCAGCGCGGGGTCACGGGGCGTGAGTTTTGGCCCCCAGAACGTGTAGACGAGGTGGACGACTCCGAGCGTAAAGATAATGCCCGAACTCAGAACCATGAGAATTCTTGCGGCCAGGATAAACCTCTACTAGTTCATTTACAGTCCGCAGTATAGCCCAGGCTGTCGGTGCCGGAATAGACGATCTGGCCAGCGACGAGGCCGTTGTTGTTGATGCCGCCGGCCATGGTGTATTTCGCGCCCGTATAGACGATGTTCTTGAATACTCCGTCCTCGTAAATGAAACCGAGGGCTTTATCGCCCACAAAGCGGTTGCCGGCAACCACGCCGGAGTCGTTGACTCCGACCAGCGCGGTTCCAAACCTGGCCTTCGGGTAGTCGACGTTGGTGAAAGTGCCGTTTTGCCAGAGGAAGCCGTAGCTGACGAAGCCACTGCTATAGGATCCGGCGACCTCGCCGTTGTCGTTGATGGCCTGGGCATAGGTCAGCTGCGCATTGGGATAGGCGATGGCGGTGTATTTGCCGTTCACGAGCATGAATCCCTTGGTAACGGACTGGCTGGCGCTAAAGCTGCCGACGGCCGCTCCCAGTTGGTTGACGTCGAACAGCCATGTATTGGCGGCGCTGGGATAGTTGACGACGCCGTACTTGCCGCCTTGCAACAGGTATCCATGCATGGCTTCCGGGAAGGTGCTGTCCTGATAGTAGCCGGCATTCACGCCGCTGGTGTTTGCTCCGTACATCCATGTGCCCAAGGATTTCGGGGCCGAGTATTCTGTGAATCCTGTGCTGGCGGAGTAGGTGAAAGCCACTAATGCTAGCGTGCTGTTGTCGGTCAACTGGCCGACCACGGTGCCGTCGTCGGTCACTCCATTGACGGCGCTCAGCGAGTATCCCTTGGGCGCGGAGAAGGTGTTGAAGGTGCAGGAGGCGGTCTGAGCGGCGTGCATGGCCGCTGCGGGCAAGAAAAAGGCGATAGCGATGATGACAACGATGACGGAGACAGGACGGGGAAGGGGCATAAGATCCTCCAAATGTGTGTTTTGCGCTGCATTCTTCATGCGGAAGGCGCGGTTGTTTCTGTATGTAATCAGGGTAGCTTGAGAATGCTGCGAAGTCAGCCCCCGATGCACTAACGAGTGACACGGGGTGTGGCGGATTCAGGACTAGTACGGGGGTAACTTGGTGGGGGCGTATGCCGCGATGAATCCCGAGTTGGAGTGAAAGGCGAGGCGATGATCAGCCGGTGGCACTTTGGCGTTCGCGCGTGGCGGCGGTGTGGAGATGGCAGATGGCGATGGCGAGGGCATCGGCGGCGTCGGCGGGCTCGGGGATTTGATCGAGATTCAGAAGACGGGTGACCATTTGCTGCACTTGGTGTTTTTCGGCGCGGCCGTATCCAACAACCGCGGACTTGATGGAGAGCGGCGAGTATCCGGCGACTTCGAGTCCGGCGGTAGCGGCGGCGAGCATGGCGACTCCGCGGACCTGACCGAGTTTTAAGGCGGACTTCACGTTGGTGGCGTAGAACACGTCTTCGATGGCGACGCAGTCGGGGCGGTGCCGGGCGATGAGTTCACTTAATCCGATGGAGATGTGCGACAAGCGCGTCGGCATGGGATCGCGGGGAGAAGCTTTGATGGCGCCGCAGACGATGCACACCAGGCGGTCATTGTTGCGGGCGTCGGAGACTAGGTCGACCACACCGTATCCGGTGTATTCGGTGCCGCAATCGATGCCGAGGACGCGCATGGGGAGAGTGTAGCAGGGGCAGCTCTCAGCTGTCAGCTCTCAGTTTTTCGCTCTCAACAGCATCTTGGTCTTCTGGATTTGGCGTGCTCGGTTTCTTGCTGAAACATGGCGTAGGCTTTGGCTGAGGATTGGACGCGGCTTCTCTCCAGAAAGCGCTGGTAGGCGGACTCGTCGAAGATCTCTTGCAGGACGGCAACTAGCACTGCGGACGAACGGATGATTGCCGCGAAAATCCGGTTCGGCGTTGCTTTGGCCATTCCTGGCTGCGGCTTTTCGCGGACAGGAGTGTCCGCGCTACACGACACTGAACTCATGCTTGCTCCTCGGCCAGCTTTGTCAGCACGAAGGGCGACTCTTTGGTTGCTGCGGACTTGCTTCCGGAAATTACTCTGGCGCATTCCAGGCCGGACTCGATCAGGATTGTGGCCACCATCACCACCAGAACGGCGGTGACGGCGGCGTCGAGGCGGTCGTTGAAGATGAGGCGCGGGTTGGCTCCGGCGGCGGTTAGTTGGCGGGCGTGGGCCAGAAAACCGATGCGCGGATTGGGATCGAGTATCTTGTGCCATGACGCGGTGAAGGTGACGGCTACCAGCCAGCAGAGAGTTCCCAGCGTGACCCATGCATAGCGCGCACGACCCATTTTCACGATGATGGTGGTTGCGACGCACAACGCCACGGTTGCCAACAGTTGATTGCAAATGCCGAAGAGCGGCCACAGCGAGTTGATGCCGCCGAGCGGGTCCTTGATGCCCTGCCAGAGGAAATTTCCCCACGCGGCGACGATCAGCGCGCTGGTGAAAAAAATCGATGGGTACCAACTGGTGCGGCCGAGCGGCTTCCAGATATGGCCGAGCGCGTCCTGCAGCATGAAGCGGCCGACGCGGGTTCCGGCGTCGATGATGGTGAGGATGAAGAGCGCTTCGAACATGATGGCGAAGTGATACCAGAGGGCCATGACGGCTTGTCCGCCGAGGGTGTTGGAAAAAATCTGCGCCATGCCCACGGCAAATGCGGGCGCGCCGCCGGTGCGATTGAAGAGCGTCTGCTCGCCGACCGCATGGGCGAGCGTTGCCATTTGCGCGGCGGTGACGGGGAATCCCCATGAACTGATGGTGGCGGCGGCCGCTTCGGGCGCCTGGCCTACGATGCCGGCTGGGCTGTTGACGGAGAAGTAGACACCGGGTTGCAGGACGCAAGCCGCGATCATGGCCATGATCGCAACCATCGACTCGGCCATCATGCCGCCGTAGCCGACGAAACGGGTCTCGGTCTCGCGGCGGATGAGTTTCGGCGTGGTGCCGCTGGAGATCAGGGAATGGAATCCGCTGATGGCGCCGCAAGCGATGGTGATGAAGGCGAAGGGGAATATTTTTCCAGCAAACACGGGGCCGTTGCCGTCGGCGAAGCGGGTCAGAGGCGGCATGTTCAGGGAGGGGCGAAGCGCCACGATGCCGACGGCGAGCAGAGAAATGGTGCCGAGTTTGACGAAGGTGCTCAGGTAGTCGCGCGGCGTGAGCAGCAACCACACGGGGAGCGCCGACGCGGCAAATCCGTAGAGGATGATGAGAACGGCCAATGTGGGAGCGGTGAGGGTAAAGATTGCAGCCCAGGAGGGAGTTTGCGAAACCCACTGCCCACCGAAGATGGCGGCAACGACGAGAACAAATCCCAGCAGGGATGTTTCCAGAACCTTGCCTGGGCGGATGCGGCGCAGATAAAGGCCCATCAATACGGCGATGGGCATGGTCATGGCGATGGTGAAGGCTCCCCAGGGGCTCGCCTTGAGCGCGTTGACGACGATGAGGGCGGTAACGGCGAGCAGGATGACGATGATGCTGAGCACCGCGACGTAGGCTACGAAACCGCCAACGCGGCCGATTTCAGATTTTGCCATCGCGGTGAGCGACTTGCCGTCGCGGCGGACGGAAAAGAGCAGGATGACGAAATCCTGCACGCAACCGCCCAGGACTGCGCCGGCGATGATCCAGAGCGTGCCGGGCAGGTAGCCGAACTGGGCAGCGAGGACTGGACCGACGAGCGGTCCGGGGCCGGCGATGGCGGCGAAGTGGTGCCCGAAGACCACCCACTTGTTGGTGGGAACGAAGTCGCGGCCGTTTTCGAGACGCTCGGCGGGAGTGGCGCGCAGAGGGTCAAGCGCCAATACTTTGGCGGAAATGAAACTACTGTAGAAACGATAGCCGACCGCATAGGTCGAAACGGCAGCGACGACCAACCAGAGGGCATTGATCTGCTCGCCGCGGTGCAGGGCGATGGTGGCGAGCGCGAAGGCTCCGAGCAGGCTGACGGCAATCCAGAAGATGACGCGAACGAGTTTGGGCATGGGCGACAGGAATCCGGTGGGCAACATTGTGGAGCAAAGGAGCGTGGTTCGCAAGCTGGATTCTTGCCTGTGCAACGGACGTTGGCAGCGGCACGGCGGGGCGCGTCCCACTGTGCCAAAAACGCAAACTTGATGCCAACGCGCGCCAAAGCAGCGTGATAACCTAAATGCATTCGCAACCACTACAACCTGCGGCGCAAGCGGAATGCATCGCTGCAAGCGGCGAAATCATACGCGCAGCTGGAAAATTATAGGAGGAGCAATGAAAGTCGGAGTGCTGACGGGCGGGGGCGATTGTCCTGGGCTGAATGCGGTCATACGAGCGGTGGTGCGTAAGGGCATTTTCCACTATGAAGACGGCTTCGTGG
Source organism: Acidobacteriaceae bacterium (assembly GCA_003162935.1). Lineage (GTDB taxonomy): Bacteria > Acidobacteriota > Terriglobia > Terriglobales > Acidobacteriaceae > Acidiflorens. Next base: position 41,136 of record PLUW01000030.1, on the reverse strand, counting down.
GGTTCATGGAGGGCTGGCGCGGGCTGCTCGAAGACAAGACGATGGACCTGGATCTGTCTTCGGTGGGCGGCATTCTGCCGCGCGGGGGCACGATCCTGCGCACGTCGCGCACCAATCCGGCGAAGTATCCCGAGGGCCTGAAGCACTGCGCCGAGAGCCTGAAGAAACATGGTTGTGACGCACTGATCGCGATTGGGGGAGACGACACGCTATCGGTGGCGCAGAAGTTATTTACGAACGGCGTAAAAGTGGTGGGCGTTCCGAAGACGATCGACAACGATCTGGCGGGCACCGATTTCACCTTCGGGTTCGACACGGCGGTGAACATTGCGACTGAGGCAATCGATCGCGTGCATACGACGGCCGAGGCGCACAATCGCGTGATCGTGGTGGAAGTGATGGGTCGCTCCGCGGGTTGGATCGCGGCCTATAGCGGCATCGCTGGCGGCGCCGACGTCATTCTGATTCCGGAAGTTCCTTTCGATATCGAGCAGGTGGCCGAACTGATTCGGCAGCGCCATGCCCGCGGCCGATACTTCAGCATCGTGGTCGCCGCCGAAGGGGCAAAGTTTTCCGATGGCAACGAAAAACACGGCGGCGCGGCCGCGCAGGACGGGCGCGATGAATTCGGGCATCCCCGGTTGAGCGGAATCGCCTTGACGCTGGCGAGCGAGATCGAAAAGCGCACCGGCTTCGAGACGCGGTCGGTGGTGCTCGGCCACATTCAGCGCGGCGGATCGCCCACCGCTTACGATCGCGTGCTGGCCACGCGCTACGGACTGGGCGCCATCGACATGGTGCACCGCGGCGAATTCGGGCAGATGGCGGCTCTGCGGGGGAATAAGATTATTTCCATTCCGCTGGCGGAAGCCATTGCGTCGAATCGGAAAGTGGATCAGGAAATTCTCGACGCCGCGGTCGGCATTCTCGACAAGCTCGACTATAAGGTCTCGCCCAGGGCGTGAGATGGGGGCAGGCCAGGGTATTGTGCAGTTTGACAAGTAAACAACCCAGGAGGTGGGATGGCTGCCGGCAAAAGCAGGTCCTTCCCCTTCGGCAAGCTCAGGGTCAGGATGACAAATCTTAGTGATCGCGACCAAACTGCGACACTAGCCAGATCAGGATTCGCTTGGCATGGACGCCGGGTTAAGGGCATACTAACTCAGCAGGAAGCTCCCCCGTGAACGATAACGATTCCGGAGGCGCGTGGGAACTTATGTATCAGGACGAAACCCCGCTGGAGAGTCATCTGGAGCGATCCAATTCCCTTCCCTTGCCCGTCCCGACGCAGGACGTGGAAGGCCAGCGGAAGCGGATGCTCATGGCGCTGGGGATCCTGCTGGTGGCCTTGGCGGCGGTGCTGTTGAAGGACTGGGATTTTTGGTTTCCGCCGAGCCCGGAGGTCCAGGAAGCTACGGCTCGCAGAAAGCGGAGTACGAGCATCGCGACGCCCGTGAGCGCGCCTACACCGCAGGCGCGGGATCACAAGACGGCGAAACCTGTGGCTCCGGCAGCGTCGGAAGTGCCCATGGCAACGACCACGGAGCGCGCCGCGTTGCCGCCGCTTGAGGTGGAGGTTGTGGCCGGAAACCGGCATATCAACGTACCCGCGAAAAGCAACGCGATCCATGTGGACGTGGACACGGGCGCCACGTCTTCCGCGGCGAATGCTCCCGGCTCCGCGACAGGAACGACCACTGCAGCGGCCGGCGGGCGGGTGGAGCTCTCACCGCAAACCACGCAGAGGCTCGCCGTTTCGGTTGCGCCGGATTATCCGTTGCTGGCGCGGCAGATGAAGGTGCAGGGCGCAGTCAGTTTGCAGACGCTCATTTCGCGGGAGGGCACGATCCAAGAGATCCAGATTCTTAGTGGTCCGGCCATTTTGGCGGCGGCCGCGCGCGAGGCCGTGAAGCAATGGCACTTCAAGCCCTATCTGGTAAACGGGCAGCCGGTGGAAACCCAAGCTCGCGTCACGGTGAACTTCACGATTTCCACGAACTGAAGCAATTGAGACATTGAGACATTGAATCATTGAGCGATGGAGGTATGGGAAGTGCTCTGGGTCGGTTTCCAATGATGCAATGTCTGAAGGCCAAGACGATTCAATATCAAAATTAAACGGGCGTCCGGATTCTTTCGAACCCTTGACGCCCGGGCAGCCCTCCCCCAGAACTGCTCAACTGGGAATGTAAGACTTTGCGGCCAATGTGAAAATGGCACGCGGGTGTTAATCTCGCGCCACCAAAGTGCCAGCCAGTAAATCGAACATTTCAGAGCCTGAATGCAGGTGCGCGGAAGAGGATCGGGCCGTCGGGTAATCGAAGGTCAAAAGGCTTCTCGGTGGCCTGATCCTAAGCCTCTAATTCAAGAACACCATTTTCCCTGGCGCAGTTCCCAGTGCAAACGGCGACCCTGTGACCGCCGAGGGAGAGCCGCTCGATTGATTGTAGGTATAGACGGCAATGCCAGTGTTGCTTCCGACAAAGAGGTAGTCTCCGCTGGGATCGAACAGAGCGAAGATTCCGCCTGCCGACAGGCTGAACGGAGAGCTCGTTGTGGCCACCAGCGATCCGTTCGTGGTTCCACTGGCGTAATTGATGGTGAAACTCCAGATGGAGAAGCTCGATCCCGGAGTGAAGGCGTAAACCAGCTGACCGGCGGGATCGATAGCGAGGGCGCTCGGGCCGTTGCCATCCGCGGACATGAATGGCGAGCCTTGTATGAGGGTCAGGGCGCCGGAAGTGGAATCGATGTTGAACCCGGAAATATTGCCCGTGGAGAGATTCGGGGCAGGATTGATTGCCGTAACGTTGGCAACGTAGAGGAACGAGTCGCTGTTATCCACGACGAGCGCGGAAGCCCCCTTCCCTGAGAAGACCGGGGAAAGGCCAGGGAGTTGCGTCAGCACACCGTTGGCGAACGAAAAGATGCTGACCATCCCAATGCCCGGATTGGTCACGTACACGAACTGGCCAGAATGCGTGAAGACAATGTCGGTTGGATTGGCGTTGGCGGGGACGGTCGAGCCCACCTGCGTCAAACCGCCGGTGGTGACATCGATTTGAAAAACGGAAATGTCATTGGAAAAATTATTCGTCACCAACAGGTACTGGCCGGTCGGGTCGATCACCGCGACATTGGGACCGTTGCCGGCGGGCATGGGAGTGCCGGTGAGACTCAACGTGCCGTCGGAGTTCACACTGAAAATCGAGATGGTGTTGGCGCGGGAATTGGCCGCGTAGAGAAACTTCTTCGAGGGAAGCAACGCCAGGCCCGTGGGCGACGTACCCTGCACCTGCGGCGTTTCCGCCAGCTGGGTGAGAGCGCCGGTGGTGCTGTTGACCTGCACTAGCAGCACGGAACCATCGTCGGGCAGGGAGACATAAGCGCTGTGGTTCCGGGCCACGGTATTACTGCCGCAGGAAACGGTCAGCAACGCCGTTATGAGAACGATGGCCAAAGCCGCAACAACCCGGCAGGGACCCATTCGATCGAACCGTGCGGCACGCGCCGCCCTCAGGAAACTCATTTGCGGACTTGCTCCTCAACCATTCAGGATGAAAACAAAAAAGTTCGTGTTCACTATCGTGCACGAGAAGACCGGAACTCGCAACCGCGCCCGGCGCAACCCGATTTGCGAAATCGTAAACTCACCGGGTTGGATGCTCCGGCGCGTCGGTTGGCTGTGCGGGATCGGGTCCTCTGACCATTGGGTGTCCGAAATGCCAAATCCCTAGACCTTCGATGACCCGATGGCCCGATCCATTCGAGAACCCACGACCCGTGCCGGGATGTGTTTTAATCGAATTGCAAGTCAGCGTGTCCCAAGTAAAGAATATATCGTGATCGACATCCACTGCCACATTCTGCCCGAAATCGACGACGGACCCAAGTCCTGGGACGTGACCCTTGAAATGTGCCGCATGGCAGCCGCCGACGGAATTACGCATTCCGTCGCGACCCCGCACGCAAACGATCGTTATGTTTACGATCGCCCATACCTCACGTGGCTTCTCGGCGAGTTGCAGCAAAAGGTCGGGCCGACGCTGCAATTGAGCCTGGGGTGCGATTTTCATCTGTCATTTGAGAATCTGGAACGCGTGCTCGAGCACCCGCACACGTACACGATTGGCGAAACCAACTATCTACTGATCGAACTCAGCAATTACAGCGTGCCAGCGCAGCTTGGCGAGTCGTTCTTTCGCCTGGGAGATCGCGGGCTGATCCCGATTCTGACACACCCCGAGCGGAACCCGATCCTGCAGCAAACGCCGCAGCGCGTCGTGGAATGGGCGGAGCAGGGTTGCCTGGTTCAGGTGACGGGCTCTTCGCTGACGGGATTCTGGGGAGAGCGGCCGGAAGCGGTGTCGCGCTGGCTGCTCGAACGCTCGGCGGTACACGTACTTGCTTCCGACGCTCACGACGCGAAGCGCCGCATCCCGAAACTGTCTTCCGCTCGGGCCGCAGCGGAAAAAATCGTAGGAGCCGAGTATGCCGATGCGCTGGTCGAGGGCAATCCGGGAGCGATCGTCAAAGGATTGCCGATTCCTTTTAGCCCGCGGCCGGTGGTGGAATAGGAGAGTTGGGTTACTCCAAATCAACTCAATGCCGGCAACTCCGATTGGGGAGTCATGGCTACTGCGGGGGAGGGTTGTCTGCCGCTGGTTTCGCGGCCGCCTTCGGATCGCTTGCGGCGGGCGCGCTGAGCGTGGTCATGGCGCTTTCGGGATTGAGTAGGTGATCGTGGCTGGGGCCTAATCCGAGTTTGATCAGGGCTCGGGCATCGGGAGTCGTCTTCGACTGCCAACCCTGATCGGCCTGATAGCGCTGCATCGCGGCCTGGGTCGCGCTGTCCCACGTGCCGGAGGGCTCGCCTTCCATGTAGTGCTCGCGGATGAGGGCCGTCTGGATTTCCTGGGCGCGAGTTGAGTCGATCGCCTGCTGGCCGCGCTTCTTCGCGACCGGCTTGGACTTCGAATTCTTTTTGCCGTGGGAGTTCTTGATCTTCTGCGCCGACACTTCCTTATGAGCCGAGGTACGCTTCGTGGACGCTGCCGAGGCGGTGGAGTGCGTTGCCTTTGCGGTGTGTGCTGCGGTGGCGGGCGGCTTCTTGGGCGAAGTCGAGGTATCGGTCTGTGCTAGGGCGAGTCCCGGCAGGATGAGGCCGAGAAGGCTCAAGATCCCGATCCGTGGCCAACGCCGAGTTTGATCACACCGCTTCATTGAAATCGGCATCCTGTATCGCAAGCCGGACATCAGAATCAGTTGTTGGTCGTCAGTCCTTGACCGTCAGTCGTTGGTCGCTCGGGACGAGTCGCTCCTGGAAGCCCGCGAACGACCGATGACCAGCGACTGAAGACTGCGCGATCGCTTCAACAAAAAACCGGCGAGACCAGCTCATCCTTGATCGTCCCTAAAAAGAGGATGGAGCGCCAGTCTCGCCGGATTATAGCTCGGTTATGGAAGTGTGCCGGCCAGGAAAATCGTTCCGTCCTGCGCCCTGGAGCCGCGCGGGCGCACCAGGAACACGACATCCTGCCCGCTCTTCAGCGACGATTCGATCTTCGTGAAGTCCGCGGGATTGTTGACCTGCTGCTTGTTCACTTCCAGGATAACGTCGCCGCGATTCAGACCGAGATCTTCGGCGAACGACCCCTGCTTCACATCCTGCACCACCACACCCTTGGTGCCGACGATGCCCAACCGCTCGGCCATTTCAGGAGTGACGCCGTGTACGGTAACTCCGAACTTACTGGCCTTGGGCGCTTCCTCGCTCTGGTTTTCGTCCTCTTCGCCCAGACGACCGGCGAACAGTTTCGAGCGATCGGCGATGGTCACCGTCGTCTCTTCCTTCTTGCCGTTCCGCACAAAGGAGAGTTTGGCCTTCGAGCCGGGCCGGCGCGAAGCGATGTCGGCGACCAACTCGTCTCCGGTCTTCACGTCCTTGCCATCCACGGCAATGATCGTGTCGCCGACCTTCAGACCGGCCTCTTCGGCCGGACTGCCGGAGGTCACGTTCTGCACGGTCACCCCCGAGCCGTAAATGTGGGCGATGGCCGGGTTGGGATAAGGGGAGAACTCGATGCCCACCGACCCGCGCGCAACGCGGTGATCCGGTCCGATCAACTGGTTGTAGACCTGCGCCACCGTATTCGAAGGCATGGCAAAGCCTACGCCCGCGTACGAACTCGTCTCGGTCAGGATGGCAGTGTTGATGCCGATGACTTCACCCGCCATATTCACCAGCGGTCCACCGGAATTGCCCGGGTTAATGGCGGCATCGGTCTGAATAAAGGACTGGAACTGTCGGTTGGGAACGATGTTGCGTCCCTTGGCCGAGACAATGCCTGCGGTCACAGTTTCCTGGAGTCCGAAGGGACTGCCGATGGCCAGCACCCAGTCGCCCACTTGCATGCCGTCGGAATTGCCCAGCTTCGCGACCGGTAGCGGATGATCCATTTCAATCTTGATCACGGCCAGATCGGTTTCCTGATCCATGCCGATCAGTTTGGCGTCGTGGCCGGGAGAAGCCGGGTTTTCATCCTGTAGTTTTACGCGAATGCGATCGGCCTTTTCGACGACGTGCCGGTTGGTAACGATGTAGCCCTTGGCATCGACAATGACGCCGGAACCAAGCGAGCGCTGGCGGATAGTGCCGGCTTCGGCGCCTCCCTGACCGCCCTGCCCGCCGAAGAATTTATCAAAGAAATCCTGGAACTGGTTGTCTTCCTCGCCGCCCTCTTCCTGGTCGGGATCGGGATGCACGGAGCGCCGATGATGAGGATTCTTGATGGACGACTCGGTGTTGATGTTGACCACGGTCGGCTCCAGTTGCTTGGAAATCTGGGAGAAGGTATTCGACAGTTGTTGCGGAGCGGGAATGGTCAGGGGAGTCGCATCCGACGACTTCTGCCCCTCTTTGCCTTTCACTCCATAGGAAACAATCGTGCCAATGAGAATGCCAACGGCCAGAGTGGCCAGGATGGTAAAAGTGTAGGCCCAACGATTGGCCTTGAGACGCACCCAAAAAGCGCTTTCGCGCGAATCCATTTCGCTCCTCCTGAAACTGCGTGACTTGCCTATTATACCTACGACCCAAACGTCTGGCGGAGACGAGGTTCCAGATGGTTAGACGCAGAAAACAACGATCGCGTTAAGGCGAATTGTTGAACGGCTGGTGGGGTGGCCTGCCGGGGCGGGGCGGAATCCAGTCACCACATGGGCATCTACAGTTTCAATGTCATCAGTGCCAGAAACAGCCCCGTATATCCGGCAATCACCAGCAGGACCAGAATTGTGCCAAAGCTCAGGACGTTGAAAATTCCCCACGGCTTCTGGACCGCACCCAACGCCAGCTTCCACAGGCCAAAGCAACTGGTGAGCGCGCAGGCGGGCACGACGACCGCCCCTAAAACGCGCCCATGCGCCACTTGCGGAAAAACGATGAGGAACGTTATGGCAGGAAGGAACGCCAACGCGGGAATGACTGCCAGTGGCGCACCCATTAGAAATGCGCGTTCGCGCTCTCGCCATCGGATGATCGGGTCATCGAGTGATGGGGTCATCTAAAACCTTGAGTCAGGTTCTTTCATTCTCCTATTCCCGACAGGGTCAGCATTGTAAGCAGAATGCGCTTTAGTCCGAGTTCCCTGCCATTGCAGTCGAACCATTCCTGCAACGTGTGCGCGCCGCCGCCGGAGCCGCCTCCTCCAATGGCAATGGCTTCGCGTCCCAATGCAAGCGGGATGTTGGCGTCGGTCGACGCGCGCTGGACCTGCGCCGTGTTGCCGAGTTGCGCATCCACGGCGCGAATCACTTTCAGCAGGCGCGCATCCTTGGCGAGTTCGCCCGCCGGACGATTGCCGATCTCGACCACCTCGCTCTGCACAATCTGCGGTTTCCGCGCCTGCTGCTGCGCGGCGGCCCGACTTTCCGCCGCGACGGCCAGGCCCAGAGCGGAGCGCAGGGCGTCCTCCATTCGGTCGATTTCCGCCATCGATGTGGAGCGCAAATCGACTCGCATGCTGGCCGATTCCGGAATCGAATTCACCGAAGTCCCGCCGCGAATCACGCCAACATTAAAAGTCGTTTTGGGCGAAGCGGGTACCGGCGTTTGGCTGAAGATTTCGACGGCGCGAGAGAGGGCGAGAATCGGATTGGGCGTGCCAAAGTCGGTCCACGAGTGTCCGCCCGGACCGCGCACGATCACTTCAAAGCGGCGGCTGCCCAAAGCCTCGGCCACGATCGTGTCGGATCCAGCGCCATCGACCACCACGCTGTAGGCAATCGAGTCGCGCCAGCGCGGCGTGGCGAAAACGTGTCGCATGCCGCGCAGGTCGCCTTCACCTTCTTCTCCCACGTTGCCGATAAACACAAACGGCAGCGCATGCGAAATTCGCCCGCTCGCGAGCACACTGGCAACGGCCAGTATCGCCGCAATGCCCGCGCCGTTGTCGGAGATACCCGGGCCATAAAGGCGGCTGCCTTCCTGCCGGATGTTGAGCGGGGTCGTCGCCGGAAATACCGTGTCGATATGGGCGCTGACCGTCACAAAACGACTGGCGTATCCAGGACGAACGCCGAACACGTTGCCGACCTCGTCGGTGTGCACGTCCGTGAGGCCGAGGTCGCGAAACCGGTCGGCGAGCCACGCGCCGCGTGCCGTTTCTGCAAACGGAGGCGCGGCCACGCGTGTCGCCTCCATTTGCCAGAGCGCAAACTGCGACTCTTGCGCGCGGAACCGGTCAAATGCGGCGCGCACCTGTGGCGACGCGGCGAGGTGCGCTACTTCCTCCTGCAGCGGAGGATACGAATCGGAAGATGCCGCTTGCGAGATTGATTCCATTGTTTGCGCTTATCTTATAACGTACACCCGTCAAGCTCTTGAGGATTTGCGACAAAACGGATGTTCATTCGTCACCGCGTGGGGTGCTGGTAACGACAAACAAATGTCCCGAAGGCGACGACGCCAATAGCCCGGCGTTCAGCGCGCACCGCGCGGAGCGGTGCCGGCGGGATTCGATTCGAGCATTCGGATTCCATTCATAATCGTGGCGATTACATCTTCATCCCCGACTACCGTGTTGATCATCAGGTGATAGAGGCTGCGCATCGGCCAGTCGGCATTGAAGTAGTGCTTGATGTATGCCATCCGCTCCTTGTCGACGTTCTCGACCAGGTCTTCCGCGTCTTTCTGACTCTTGCCCATGGCCAACAAGCGGCGAATTTTCTCGTCGCGAGGAGCGTACGTGAAAACGCGAAAAGTGTCGTCGCGCTGGCGCAGAAAGAATGGGGCGCCGCGGCCCACAATCACGGCATTGCCTTGCGCGGCAATCGTGCCCATGATCTCTTCCACCATGGCCATCATGCGGTCGGTATCAAAGGCCAGGGAATTGGCGAGGGGCATGCTGCGTTCGTAACTGCCGCGCCAGAAGGCCTTCGCCAAACGGTAGAGCCGGCCGTCCACGCGTTCATCGCAAGAAGCCACCGCCGATTCCGCGACTTGGGCGCGCGTGGCGATCTCCGAGGTCAGTTGCTGATCCCACAAGGTCCATCCCAGACGGCGAGCCAGTTCGCAGGCAATGCCTCCGCCTCCGCTGCCAAACTCGCGCTCGATCGTGACGATGCGAATCATCGGTACCTCGTTCACTGCTACGACCGCGGGAACGGCGGCGACGCCCAGCTCTCCTCTGGTCTAGTGCGCAACGATCTCGCCGCCCGGCTTCGACTTCTTGATCAAGAATACCGCCGGAATCAAGCAGCCGATCGCGACCCCGAGTACCCAGAAGTTATCAATGTATGCCAGCATCGTAGCCTGCCGGACGACATTCGCCTGCATCATGGCATAGGCATGCTGCAACGCGGTTCCTGCGCCGAAGCCGGGTCCAGCGCCGGCGCCGGAAAAAACGCCCGCCATCCCGTGCAGTCGGGATTCAAACTGCGGATTGGCGGCGCTCAGTTTCTCCACCAGTTGCACCTGGTGAAACTGAGCCCGGCGAGCGAGGCCAGTGGCGACAAAGGAAATTCCGACGCTGCCGCCGATATTTCGGGCGAGGTTCATCAAGCCGGACGCGGCATTGTTCTTGTCGCGCGGCAGTCCGGCATACGCGGCCGTGTTGATCGGCACGAACAGAAAGGCAAGTCCCATCGATTGGAAGACGCGCGCCATCATCACGGTGTGGAAATCGACACCGAGGTCGAACCCCGTCATATGAAACAGCGACCACGATAGCATCGACAACCCGAACAGCATCAGCCAGCGCGGACTGTAGCGCGAGAGCAGAAACCCGACAATCGGCATGCACACCATAATCGTGAAGCCACCCGGCATGAGCGCCATACCGGAACGCTCGGCGGTATAACCGAGCATCGTCTGCATGAAGAGCGGCAGCAGCAGTGTGCTGCCGAGCAGAGCAAATCCAAGCATGAACATCAGGAAATTCGCGGCAGCGAAGGTTTTGTTGCGAAACAAGTGCAGGTCGATGATGGGGTCCTTGTGGCGCCACTCCCAGAAAATCACGAAAATGAGCGACGCGGCCGAGACCACGGTCAGCCACACGATGAAGTGCGATTCGAACCAGTCGTCGCGCTGCCCTTTGTCGAGGACCACCTGCAGCGTCCCGAGGCCGAGGGCAACGAAACCGAGGCCGGTGTAGTCAATTCGCGTTTCGCTCAGCTTACGGCGCTTGAAGTACGGAGGATCCTGAATGAGCTTTGATGTGAGCAAGAGCGAAAGTATGCCGACGGGAATATTGATGAAAAAAATCCAGCGCCAGCTGAAATTGTCGGTGATCCAGCCTCCGAGCGTTGGGCCGATGGCCGGAGCCATCACCACCGCAATGCCGTAGACGGCAAACGCCATGCCGCGTTTGGCGGGAGCAAAGGTATCGGCAAGGATCGCTTGTTCGCTCGGCTGCAAGCCGCCGCCGCCCACACCCTGCAAAATACGAAAGACGATGAGCATGGACAGGTTGGGCGCAAATCCACACAGGCACGAACTGACGGTAAACAGCGCCACGCAACTCATGTAAAAACGCTTGCGGCCCATGATGGAAGACAGCCAACCGCTCAGCGGGAGCACGATGGCGTTCGAGACCAGATACGACGTGAGCACCCATGTACTCTCGTCCTGCCCCGCGGAAAGACTGCCGGCAATATGCGGCAGCGCCACGTTGGCGATGCTGGTATCGAGCACCTCCATGAAGGTGGCCAGTGTCACCGTAAGCGCAATCACCCACGGATTAATCGCGGGGCGCCATTCGGCGGCCTCGTTGGTGGTGATAGAAGCCGCGCCCATTATTTAATCCAGACCTTCGGCAGCACCGACATTCCCGGGCGCAGTTCGTGCGATTTGATCTCGCCCTTGTCGAACACGAGTTTCACCGGGATGCGTTGCACCACTTTGACGTAGTTGCCGGTGGCGTTTTCGGCCGGGAGCAGACTGAAGCGATCTCCACTGGCGCCGGCGATGGAATCAACATGTCCCTTGTAGGTTTTGCCGGTGGCATCGACCTCGATCTCGACCGCTTGACCCGGCTTGATGTTCTTCAGTTGCGTCTCCTTGAAGTTTGCCGTAACCCAGATGTCCGCCTCGTCGAGCGGAATCACCTTCATCATCTCCTGCCCGGTCTGCAGGTTTTGACCAACCTCGACCGTGCGGTTGCTGACGGCACCGCTGACCGGCGCAATCACTTTCGTGTATTGGAGGTTCAGTTCCGCCTGGTCCAATGCGGCCTTCTTCTGATCGGCCACGGCCTGCGCAGACTGGGCGCGGGCCTGGATGACCCGCATCGTGTGCGTCCGGTTGCCAGCAGTGCGAAGGTCGGCGTCGGCCTGCTCCAGTTTGCTTTGTGCCTGCTTGATCTGTGCCGCGTAAGCGTCGGCATTGGCGCGTGCCGCTTGCAGAGCGGCGGCTGCAGCTTGAGCGCTGTCGACGGCTTGATCGTATTGCTGCTGCGAGATTTCCTGCTTGTCGATCAGCATCTTGTAGCGGAGAAGATCGTTCTGCGCTTTCGTATTGTTGGCTTCCGCTTCCGCGACCTGCGATTTGGCGGCTTCAAACTGCTGACGCGAGGCCTCGATTCCAGCCTGCGCGCCGGAAACGCCGCCTTGTGCGCCGCTGACCTGACTGGAAGTGCTCACATCGGTGATCGGGACGTTAATGCCGGCGGCGGAAGCCTGCGCTTGCGCGTCGGCGTATTCAGCGCGCGCCTTCGCCACGGCGACTTCGTAATCGGCGGGGTCGATTTCCACCAGCACTGTTCCCTTTTCCACGTATTGGTTGTCCTGCACGTTGAGCTTGATCACATGGCCGCTGACACGCGCGCTCACCGCGTTCACGTGCCCGTCGATCTGCGCGTCGTCGGTCGATTCGTAACTCGCGAGATACCGCCAAAGAAAGAAAACAGCGACCAGAATCAAGAGCCCAGCAAGGATGAGCCCCCACTTGGTGCCCGGATTGCCCAGAAACTCGGCTCGCCGTTGATAGCGAGACTCGCTGTCTGCGGACGACTGGGCCGGGGACGGCTGAGCCTGCGGTGCCGGCACTTCCGGTTGCGGTTTGGGCTCGGTTACAACGCTGCTGGGTGATTCCATAGTTGCTACCTCAGATTACTTCCCTTCAAGTATTCGCGAACGCCCTCTTCGGCGCGTCCCAGGGCGCGGGCAAAAGAAACCTTGGCCAGGTTGTGAAGATAAAGACTCGAGATTAAACTCTCGTGCGCCGCCGCCACTGCTTCCTGCGCCTGCACCACTTCCAGATTGTCGGTGACTCCGGCGGAAAAACGATCGCGCGATTGGGTGAGCGCCTGCTCCGCCAGATTCACGGAACTCTGGGCGACTTCCACCTGCTCGCTCGAGGACTTGAGGTCGAGCAGAGCGTTGCGGATATCCTGATCGATTTGGGCGCGGACGTTCGCCATCTGCGCCTCGGCCTGCCGCAGGCTGGCATCGGCCTTCAAAACATCGCTATGGACCTTGCCGCCGGCGAAGATCGGAACATTCAATGTGCCCACGACCGTGTACGTAGGCAGCACGTCGCCGGGCACAGCTCCGATTTCGCCAAAATTCGCGGACACATCCACGGTGGGATACCGTCCCGCAGCGGCGGCGTTTCGCTCCAGTTGCGCGGCGGCCAAACGATCCCGCGCCGCTTTGTAATCCGACCGCAGGGAATAGGCTCGCTGCAGGCTGGATTCAAGATCGGGGACGGGGAAAGGGTCGTACGGAGCTTTGTCGGCCAGTTCAAATTCCTGGGTGGGCGCGAAGCCAATCACGCGCGCCAGTGAAATTTTCTGTTTGGCGAAATCGTTTCCGGCCGCGATCAGTTGCTGCCGGCGCGTCTGGTATTCCACTTGCGCCCGCAGCGTATCGATTGCCGGAGCCACACCGGCTTTCTGTTGCGCCGTCGCTTTGTCGTAGAGCGCCTTCGCGGTTTCGACTTGCGCTTGCGCGGTTTCCACCCGCGCCGCTTCGGCGATGGCTTGCAAGTAGGCGTTGCCAGTCGCGAGCACAACCAGATCGCGCGCGTCCTTCAGATTGAACTTGGCTACGTTTTCGCCGATCTCCGACGCGCGGTATTTCTGGATCGACTTCCAGTCGAAAACCCGCTGCGTGGCCGAGATGCGCGCGTCGAAGTAGGAGAACGGCCCGATGACACGCGGCACATTGTTCCCAAAAGGACCGCCGCTTCGCAGACCTAACGCTTGCAGGCTCTCCTTTTCCGCTACCTCCTGCACATCGGCACTGACGTTCGGCAGCAGGGCGCTGAGTTGCTCCCACTTCTCTCCGCGCGCTTGGATCGTGTTGTATTCGGATAAAAGTCCGGCCAGGTTATGACGCAAGGCGCGCTCGATGGCGTCGCTGAAGGTCAGCGGCAAGACTCCGGGGGTAGGTTTGGCGTCCGGCACGCTGCCAAACACTGGATTCTGGGCCGAGGTCTGGACTTGCGAAACCTGCGCCTGCGAAGCGGGCACCGCCATGGCTCCGCCTGCCGAACCCGCGCTCGTTCCGGAGGTGGAGTCCTGTGCGCGGAGCAAGGCTAGGGATACGAATAAGGTCGCAATCGACAGAACAACGCGGCAACTTGCAGATCTTTTCATTTCATTGACCAATGTAATTAACCAATTGGTTAGATTGTAGCCGCACCTCGCCAAATCGGGCAAGCCGAAACAGACCGACAGAAGCTTTGGACTCCACTCGCGAAACGCCGGATGCAAAATTATTGTCCTGCGATCCGGATGGAATCTGGCGATCCGGGTACGGACGGACGGCTGATTCCAACGACAAGACTGGAGGTGACCTTAGTCATCTTGTTCAACCTGCCGTCCGCGTTCACTCTTGAGGTGTGAACCGGTCATTCTCTTCGCGAACGAATCGATTCGGGGCACATCACTGCGTATGAACAAAGCCACAAAAATGTCGTCTGCGGGATCGGACTGGACGCGTCTGCTCACCGACCCCGATCTCGTCAGCCACCTCGGGAAACTGCTCCAGACCTACCGTGAGGTGTCTCCGGAACAGCGCGAAGCGGCCCTGCTGCGGGCGATGCGCGAAATCAAAGATGCTGCCGTCAAAGGCCGAGAGGCGCCGGGGGAATCGGGCAACAAAGCAGTTAGCGCCACTCCCGCGCCCGTCGCGGAACTTCCGCGCCCCGAAGCAATCGTGGACACGCCTCCGTTCGAACCCGATTTCGTTTCGGAGTCGGACCGCCGCCGCTTTCAGCGCATCAAGTGCTATGTGGCAGTGGAGATTCACATTGAGGGCCAGGAGACGCCGGTCTGGGGCAATCTAAATAATGTCAGCCGCGGAGGATGCCTGGTCGAGACCGCGAGCGTCGTGCCTTCCGGCAAAGCTCTGGAAATTGGATTGTGGGTAGCCAGCGGCAAGATCTGGGTGAAAGGCGTCATGATCAGCGGGATGGTTACGCGCAGCGCACCCTCGTTTGGAGTACGGGTCAAGTTTTCCCAGGCGGAGCTATCGGAAAAGGAACACCTGCGCGAGTTTCTGAAATTCGTGGAGAATTCCGCCCGCAAGTCGCAAAGCGAAAAAGCCTACGTGACGCAACTCAAGAGTTAGACTTTCCCCTTTAACCCTAGTCTGGCCAGGAACTTTTCCAGTAATCGGGGTTCATTCTTAATGAGGCCAATCAGAATGGAAATGCCATGGCGCAGGTGCCGTTGGCTGTTGGCGTCTGCTTTGCTCGTCGCCTGCGTGCTTACGGCCCAGATGGCGCTTGGCCGTAAGAAGGAGAAGTCCGGCGCGATGGACGGCCAGAAGCGCGCCCTGCACGCGCTGAACCGGTTGACCTTCGGCCCGCGGCCTGGCGACGTGGACCGCGTGGCGCAGATGGGCGTCGATCGGTGGATTGACCTCGAACTCCACCCCGACAGAATCGACGACTCGGCGCTCGACGCCAGGCTGGCTCCGTTCCGTACGCTGGGGATGGACACAAACGAGATCGTCGAGAATTTTCCGCCCGAGCAGTTGATCCGGCAGATCGCTGACGGCAAGGCCACCCTGCCGCGCGATCCCGTGCGGCGGGCCGTGTACGAAGCGCAGCTTCAGCGCTACGAAGATAAACAGGAGCGCAAGCAGCAAGCCGCCAAGAGCGCAGCGGCCGAAGGCGACGAGCAGAATCCATCCGGCGGCAAGGACGGCGCCAGTTCGGACGATGCCGACCAGAAGCTCCGCCGCGCGGAACGTCGCGCCGTAAATCTCAAGGCGCAGGAACTTCTCGATCTGCCGCCCGACGAGCGCATGAAGGAAATTCTGCAAATGTCGCCCGAAGAGCGCAAGCAGATCGCGAGCACCCCCAAAGGCGCCAAAGCGGACGCGCTGATGGCGGGAATGAGCGCTCCGCAAAAGGAAACGATGCAGGCGCTCAAGAATCCCGAACAAGTGGTGGTCGATGAACTGATGCAGGCCAAACTGGTACGCGAGATCTACAGTGAGCGCCAGCTCGACGAAGTGATGACCGACTTCTGGGTCAACCACTTCAACATATTCATCAACAAGGGCGCCGACCGCTATCTTATGACCAGCTATGAGCGCGACGCCATCCGCCCGCATGTGCTCGGCAAATTCGAAGACCTGCTGGTGGCGACCGCCAAAAGCCCGGCGATGATGTTCTATCTCGACAACTGGCTAAGCGTCGGACCCAACTCGGAAATCGCACTCGGAATCGCGCCGCATCCGCCCGGCTCGGGACCAGGTCCAAACGCTATTCCAAAGAATGGCCCGCCGAAGCGGGGCAAGGGCGCCGCCAGCGGCCTGAACGAAAATTACGGCCGTGAGTTGATGGAGTTGCACACGCTCAGCGTCAACGGCGGCTATTCGCAAAAGGACGTTACGGAAGTGGCCAAGGTGTTTGCGGGATGGACGATGGATCCGCCCAAGAAAGGCGCTGGCTTCTTTTTCGAACCCCGCATGCACGAACCCGGCGACAAGATCGTGCTCGGACATCGCATCCAGGAAAACGGCGAACAAGAAGGGTTGGAGGTCCTGCACCTGCTGGCGCACGATCCCAAGACAGCACACTTCATCGCGCAGAAACTGGCGATGCGCTTTGTCTCCGACGATCCTCCGGCGGCGCTGGTGGAGCGCATGACCCAGACGTACTTGAAAAAAGACGGGGACATTCGCGAAGTATTGCGCACGCTGTTCAAGTCGCCCGAGTTCTGGTCGTCCGACGCTTACCGCGCGAAAGTGAAAACGCCGCTGGAGTTCGTGGTCTCGGCTGTGCGCGCCAGCGGAGCCGAGGTTGACGACGCCCGCGCGCTGGTCAACACGCTCAACAACATGGGAATGACGCCCTACGGCATGATGCCGCCGACGGGCTATTCGATGAAGGCCAGCACCTGGGTGAACTCCTCGGCGCTGCTGGGCCGCATGAATTTCGCGCTCGGCCTAGCCGCCGGCAAGATCAAGGGAGTGAAGGTCGACGTACTCAGCTTAGCCTCGTCGCCCGCGGCAACTGGGCCCGGCAAAGAGGTTCCGAACGACCCGCAGCAAGTGTTAGCTGCGCTGGAAAACTCGCTGCTGGCGGGCGATATTTCCAAACAAACGCACGATACCATCGGCAAGCAACTGGAAGACCCGAAGATCAGTCAAAGGCGGCTGGATGATCCAAAGCGTCCACCCAACGTGGCCGCAATTACGGGATTGATACTGGGCTCGCCGGAGTTTCAAAGAAGATAGCGTAAAGGCTCTTAGCTATTGGCTCTTAGCCATTAGCCAAAAACCAAGAGCTAACGGCCAGGAGCAGTGTTTTATGTCCATCACTCGACGCATTTTTCTTCGCAACGGAGCGCTGGCAGTAGTCGGCACCACCGCGCTCCCCAGTTTCCTGACGCGCGCCGCCTTTGGCGCGGCCGATCCCGGCGTTCGCCCGAAGCGTCTGGTCGTGATCTTTCAGCGCGGAGCCGCCGACGGACTCAACATTGTTGTGCCGCACGGCGAAGCGAGCTACTACGCCATGCGTCCGACCATCAACATCCCGAAGAAATCCGTGCTCGATCTCGACGGCTTTTTCGGATTGCATCCGGCGATGGCGTCCTTTGAACCGCTCTGGAAGCAGAAGCATCTTGCGATCGTGCACGCCGCCGGATCGCCCGACCCCACGCGGTCGCACTTCGATGCGCAGGACTACATGGAATCCGGCACGCCCGGCATAAAGATCACCGACGACGGCTGGCTAAACCGCGCACTGCAGGAACTTCCGAGTAATGCAGGGAAAGACAAGTCGGCCTTCCGAGCCATCGCGTTTGGGCCGTCGCTGCCGCGGATTCTTTCCGGCAAAGAGCCAGCGGTTGCGGTCAATAATCTGAACGATTTCTCTGTAGGAGGAAAGAATCCCAACGCCGTCCCCATGTCGAACAGCTTCGAAGCCATGTACGACCACTCGGTGGACAGCGTGCTCCACGGCACGGGCCAGGAAACCTTCGACGCAGTCAAAACGTTGAAAGCTGCCGACCCCGCGCACTACACGCCGGCGGCCAACGCCAACTATCCCAAGGGCCGCTTCGGCGACAGCCTGAAACAATTAGCGCAAATGATCAAAGCGAACCTGGGAGTGCAAGTGGCCTTCGCCGACATAGGAGGCTGGGACCACCACGTCAACGAAGGCAGCACCGAGGGCCAGATCGCCAACGTGCTGGGAGACTTCTCGCAATCGATCTCCGCCTTCTGGACCGACCTCGGCGATCTGGGAGAAGACACGGTCGTGGTCACGATGTCCGAATTCGGCCGCACGGCGCGTGAAAACGGAAACCGCGGCACCGACCACGGCCACGCCAACGTGATGTTCGTCCTGGGAGGCCCGGTAAAAGGCGGCAAAGTCTATGGGCGCTGGCCGGGGCTCGACCAATCGCAGCTGTATGAAGGACGCGATCTGGCGGTGACGACAGACTTCCGGCTGGTGCTCAGCGAAGTCGTGTCGCAGTACCTAGGGAACAAGGATTTGAAAACCGTGTTTCCGGGGTTTGAAGGACAGCCGGGCCAGTTCGTGAAACTGCTCGGGTAGAAAAGCACACAGTGGCGGACGCATACGTCTGTCCGCCGGGCAAAGCCCGGCAGATTCAATCGCAGCCTCCGCCGAGGTTCCTTCTCTTAGTTTTCGGCATCGGCCCTGGGCGCAACCCACGGCTGACATCTCCAGCCCAGCCGTTCCCGCAGCCGTGTCAAGCACCAATCGTAAGATTTGCCAGTCTCTGACGACGTCAAAGGAACAGTCCTCTTCGCGCGGGCAGGTCCGCAAGGGATACGAAAGTAGTTGCCTCCATAGAAGACTAGTGGCGCGGCTGGATCGGTGCAAAGATCGGCGCAGCTTCGCAGGCCGCCTTGACGGCCAAAGGAAAGACCGATGAAGAATTTTTCCATCACCTTAATCCTCGCACTCATGGGTTCGCTTCACGCCAGCGCTGCCATCACCGAAATACGCAAAGAGTTCCCGAATCAGACGGCAGCCCTGCCGGCAACCGCCATTCTGTCCGCTCCGGGCTCGGACGCCAGCTATCTCCTCTGCGTCTACCTGTCGCAGCTAGGAAGCTCCAATAGCTTGTCCGTCATCCTAAAATGGACCGACGAGAACTCAAAATCCCGAAGCTTCACCTTCTCTGCAGCCCAGGGAGTGATCTCCAACTGCGACCCCATTCGTATCCTGGCGCACACCGCGCCTAAGGTCGAAACATCCGGCTCTTACGTCGGGACGTATGACCTGTATGTGGTCGGCTTCGGTTTTTGGATGACAGGAAGCCAGGGACAAGGGGGTATCACGGAGCCGTTCGCGAACTGGCATCTGACCAGCGGCCCCATCACCCTACTCTCGCCCGTTGGAGCCGCGACGTACCTGGTCGCCGCCGACTGTGCCGATGGAGCGGCTAGCACACTGAACTGGATCGACGAAGTTGGCAGCCAGTCCATCACCGTCAGTCCTTCGCTGAACGGCGCATTCGTGCCGGTGCACGTGGCGGCATCCAAGAGCCTTGTCTTCGCCAGCGGTTCCTGTTATCTCTCGGTTGTAAACATGGGAACGCCGAAATTGGGGTCGGGACCACTGACCGATTACGAAGTCGATCTGCTGAACTATACGGATGTAAAGTGGCCAAACTACGTTCCTGTGGTGACCGCGGGTCCAACCACAACCTACGTCTTCGCCGGCAACATCGCCCAAGTGCCGAATTCCGCCGGACGCGTTCTGGAACTGCTTGGCGACCGTCTCTTTTTACAGATCTTGTATGCGGACGAAAACGGCGCGCCGGGGAATAACGCCGGCACCGATCTCACCTTCCCTTTCGGCATCGTGGGAGCGGGCTACCGCAGCGGCAACCCGAACAACCCTTTCACCTTCAACATCACCACCGCGATCAACGACTATTCCTCGTTGGGATGGGGCGCGTCGCCCAAGTACAGCGCCGAAGTGGATGTGATTCAGTTCTAGGCAATCGGCGGAAAACAACTTTGTTTCTTGGCACCAGAGGCAGCTGGCGCCAGTTACATCTCCACCAGCACATCCCCGCCCTCGATCTTTACCGGATACACGGCCACCTTCGCCCCTGGCGGCCCAGCTTCGCCCGTCTTCGGGTCCCACTCCCAGCCGTGCCACGGGCAAACCACTTTCCCTCCCGAGATCACGCCCTGGCCGAGCGGGCCACCGCGATGCAGGCAGGTGTTTTCCATGGCGCTGATTTCGCCGTTCACGTTGGCGACGCAGACGGTCTTGCCGCCGCAGGGAAACTCTTTGGCTTCATTAAGGCCGGGAAGGTCGGATTGAGAGGCTAGTTTCGTGAACATGAACTCATTCTATTTCATCCGCGACTGCCGCCACGAACCTCCATACCTACAGCTTTTTCCGCCACAGCGCGCCCGCGGAGCGCACTCCGGCCTTGAGTTTCTCTCGCAGCGGCCGAGCGTACAGCAGGTCAAGGAAGCCGTCCATCTCGCCCGCGAGTCCGCCACCGTAGCCGAACCACCAGATTTTTTTTCTGCGTGGAACCAGGTCGCTGTCAACGTATTTCACGCGCACCATTTCTTCCAGGCCCCAGCGTCCATGCGTGCGGCCCAAGCCGCTTGATTTCACGCCGCCGTGCGGAGCTTCGCTGATGCTGAAACACGACACCGTATCGTTCACCATCACCGTGCCGGCATTGATCTGACGAGCCAAGAGCTCGCCGCGGGAGCGATCGCGCGTCCAAACGCTGGCTGCGAGTCCGTAGTCGGAATCGTTGGCTAGGCGCACCGCCTCGGCATCGTCGGCGAAAGGCGCAATCGGCAGCACTGGGCCAAAGGTTTCTTCCCGCATTACGCGCATGCCGTGATCGACGTCCGCCAGCACGGTGGGCGCAAAAAAGGTTGGACCAAGCTCGCGCATCCGAGCGCCTCCGGCGAGCACGCGCGCGCCACGCTGCCGCGCATCCTCGACCTGTGCTTCCACCACGCGCACTTGCCGCTCGTGGATCATGGGGCCGATTTCGGTCGCCGGATCCATGCCATTGCCGACGCGCAGCTTGCGCGCCTTCTCGCAGCACGCNNNAGTTCCAGCACAACCGGTAACAGGCGTTCGGCGGCAATCTGCGCGATGCGCCGGCCGGTCGCGACGCTTCCCGTGAAGACCAGCTTGTCGATTTCGCTGGAGACCAGCGCCGCTCCGGTCGCGCTTTCGCCGGGAAGAACCCGGAAAACGTCGTTAGGAATACCCGCCTCGCGCAGCAAGGCCTGCAATTCCAGCGCAATCAACGGCGTCAACTCGGAGGGTTTGAGCACAACCGCGTTGCCCGCAACCAGCGCCGCCACGGTTTCTGTCGCCGG
This sequence comes from Acidobacteriaceae bacterium, assembly GCA_003162935.1. GTDB lineage: Bacteria > Acidobacteriota > Terriglobia > Terriglobales > Acidobacteriaceae > Acidiflorens. Next base: position 19,833 of record PLUW01000030.1, on the reverse strand, counting down.
AATCGAGAAAGGATAATTCCAGGGCGATATGATTCCCACGACGCCATAGGGCTCGTGCAGAATGCGCCCCGACTTGGCCTTCATTGCTAGATTGCCGTGCGGCAGCTTCTCTTCGCGCAGGATTGCGAAGGCGTTGTCGATCAGAAACCGCGCCGCATCGAGCACGACTAAGACCTCGGTCAGCAGCGCTTCGACCAGCGGCTTGCCCGCTTCCAGCGTGATGCGCTTTGCGATGTCGGCCTTATGCGCGAGCAGAATCTGCTGGAAGCGGCGCAATACGCGCACGCGATTGCGGATGCCCCAGGCATTCCAGTCCGGCTGTGCGGCGCGCGCGTGGGCTACCGCCGCACGCACTTCGGTCGGGCCAGCGCCGTCGAGTTCGCCCAGAACTTCGCCCGTCGCCGGGTTTACGGAGGCAATGCGGGACACGGCATATTCGACGTCGGTGGCCATCTGCGAAGAAGTGTACGCGGGACGGCGCGGGCGCGCCAGAGAGCTGCGTCAGTACTCCACTTCGACCAGATACAACCCCCTGGCGGGGGCGGTGGGGCCGGCCGCCGACCGCGCCCGTGCGTCAAGGATGCCGCGCAAATCTTCCAGGCTCACGGTTCCCTTCCCGATCTGCAGAAATGTGCCAACCAGGTTCCGCACCATGTGATGAAGAAATCCGCTGCCGCGCACCGTATAGATCAATTCTTCGCCTTCGCGCGCCCAGTTGGAGGAGAAGATCTTCCGGACGTTGCTGGTGTGAAGGTTTTCCGGGTCCGCCATTCGTTCCACCCGCTCGGGGTCGACCGCCGCGAACGATGTGAAATCGTGCTTGCCGACGACCACGCCCGCGGCCGCAACCATCGCAGATTCCTCCAGTGGATAGGGGTAATGCCACACATAGCGCGCCAGAAACGGCGGACAGATGGCCGCGCGGTGAATGCGATAGCGGTAAGTCTTGGCGCGCGCCGACTTGCGCGCATGGAACTCGGGCGCGGCCTCGGTCACCTCCAGCACGCGGATCGAAGCGGGCAGAATGCCGTTCAACGCGTTCAGCCAGTTTTCCGGTGGAATCGGCGACTCTGTCGCAAAGGTCGCGACCTGGGCCAGCGCATGCACGCCCGCGTCGGTTCGACCGGAGCTTTGGGGCAGTACATTTTCCCCGGTCAAGCGTCCAATAGCTGAGGCCAGCGAGCCTTGGACAGTCGCCCGGCCCGGCTGCACCTGCCAGCCGGCAAAGTCGGCGCCATCATATGAAAGGAGCAGCCTGAGATTACGCACTGGAGTTTCGAGTCCTACCCGGTTTGGGCATCATCTTAAGCGTTTGCAAGGTCTTACCGCCGCTGTTTCAAGAGAGCGCAAGGTACGTCAGCTATACTATTTCACTTAGACTCAATGAGAACATTTCTTTCCCAAAGGGTTACGAGGAAGGATTGCAAGGAACTCTTGAAAGGAACTCTTGCCGGTTCTTTTGCGTATTAGCAGAGTGCCGGGAAACTGCGTGCCATGGGGTCCTCTCGCGTCTGAGCGCTTGAGTTTTGATCCCTAGCTTCGCTTAATGGCAGTGATTCATAGTTTGACCGATGGAGATGATGCGAATGCAAAGTTCGACACTGTTGACTGCGTTTCAGCGGACTGCTGCCTTTTTCCTAGCCGCCTCGATGATCCCTGCCGGGTGGGCGCAGGATGCTTCGTCCGTGCCGAGCGCGCCGTCGGCGCAGAAGGCCATGCCGTCATCGTCGCAGCCCTTTGACGTGAAGGAATACGCGAAACCACTCTCGCATTTCCCCGACCCGATTGGCCCATACACTCCGCGCCACGTGGAGCCGCCAAACCTGGCCAACACGCCGCGCATCGACCAACTCATGCACGACGGCAAGCTCTACATTTCGATGAATGATGCAGTGGCGCTGGCGCTCGAAAACAATCTCGACATCGCCATTGCCCGCTATAACTTGAACATTGCCGACACCGACATCTGGCGCGCCAAAGCTGGGGCGGCAATTCTCGGCGTAAATAGCGGCGTCGTGCAGAACACACCCGGGGAAGGCGTGGGGGGACTGGGAGCGCAAGTTGGCTCCGGACAAGGCGGAACCTCGGTAGCAGCGGGCGGCGCGGGCGCGGGTTCGGGTGGCATCGTCGTATCGACCTTCGGCAGCGGCCCACTCATCAATAGCTTCGACCCAGTTCTTACGGGCACACTGCAAATCGATCACAACAATATTCTCCCATCCAGCACTTTCAGTCCGGCATCTCCGATCAACACCTCCACCGGAAACTTTGCGTACCAACAGGGGTTCGCCTGGGGCACCAATCTGTCGCTGGGTTTCAACAACACTCGCCAGGCGACTGGGGATGCGCCTTTCACGACATTGAGTCCGCAACTCAACTCAAGTTTCAATTTCCGGCTTACGCAGCACCTGTTGCAGGGCTTTGGATTCGCTCCGAACACGCGTTTCATTCGAATTGCCAAAAACAATCGAGAAATCTCGGACGTAGCGTTCCGTCTGCAAATCACCACCACGGTCGATCAGATTGAATATATGTACTGGGATCTGGTGTATGCCTACGAGAACGTGAGGGTGCAAAAGGAGCAACTGACGTTCGCCCAGAAGACTCTCGGTGACAACCAGAAACAAGTTGAAATCGGGACCCTAGCGCCGATTGAAGTAGTTCGGGCGCAGAGTACGGTTGCCTCCGATCAGCAAACTCTGGCGGTCGCGCTTACCAATCTTCAATTGCAGCAACTGCTGATGAAGAATGCCTTGAGCCGCTCGCTCGTCGACCCGGCATTGGCCGATGCCGAGGTAATTCCAACTTCCACTATGGAATTACCAGCGCAGGAAGCTATTACTCCCACCCAGGATCTAGTGAACGATGCGCTCAGCCATCGTCCCGAACTGGCGGAAGCGCGCATCAATCTGACCAATGACGACATCAGCAACAAGGCCATCCGCAGCGCCTTGTTACCCACTGTGGATCTGTTTGCCTACTATGGCGGTGCGGGCCTGGGAGGATCGCAGAATCCAGCGAACCTCTGCGTCAATCAGCCGCTAGTCGAGCAGGGCGAGGGATTTTGTGCGGGGCCAAACGCGGCAGCAGGTGGCAAGACATTAATCCCAGTTTCTCCTACTACAGGCTACGGCGGCACCCTGAACCAGCTCATCAATTCCACGGCTCCCGACAAGGGCGCGGGGATCACGATCAACATACCGCTCCGCAACCGGGCCGGTCAGGCCACGCAAGTGCGCTCGGAATTGGAATACCGGCAAGCGCAGCTGCGCGTTCAACAGCTTGAAAACCAAGTGCGCATCGAAGTGCGGAACGCGCAGTTTGGCGTGCAGCAGAATCGAGCCAGTGTCGCTTCCGCTCAGGCCGCGGTCGATCTGGCGCGCCAGTCGCTCGACGCCGAGCAAAAGAAATACACGCTCGGAGCATCCACATCGACGCTGGTACTGCAGAATGAGGCGGCCATGACCCAGGCCGAATCGACGCTCGTCTCCGCCAAGGCGGCGTACGAAAAATCCGAGGTTGAACTGGACCGATCCATCGGTCTTCTGCTCGATCATGCGGGAATCCTGATCGCCGACGCCCAACGAGGACAGGTCACGCAGACGCCGAATATTCCGCACATAGCTCCGCGGCCGATGGAGCAGGTAACCCCGGCTAGCACACCGGCGCAACCGCAACAGTAGGGCCGGAACGATCGCGATAGAGCGTCGGGCATGCCCCGCCCGGCGCTCTCCTTTTGCGGACATTTTTCTTTTAAACTAAGCTCCCGGTCACGTATTCTCTCCCAGTGATCCTCTCCGTCGTCATCATCACCCACAACGAAGAAGCCAACCTCGGGAGAACTCTCGCCAGCGTGCAACTGCTGGTAGCCGACGGCAGAGGCGAAATCATCGTTGTCGACTCCGGCTCGACCGACCACACGATCGAGATCGCAAAATCTTTCGGAGCGAAAGTCTTCGTCGAAGAATGGAAAGGCTACGCCGCGCAGAAGAATTCGGCCATCGGCAAGGCGGAAGGCGATTACATTCTTTCTCTAGATGCGGATGAGGAAGTGAGCAACGAACTCGCCGGAGACATTCAACAGGTGGTTAAGTTTCCGCCCCAAGGCGACAAATTTCGGCAAAGCTTGCCCGACGGCACCTCGGCTCCGATCTTCGTGAACGGTTTCCTGATGTCCCGAAAGAACTACTTTCTTGGGCGCTGGATCAAGTACGGAGGCTTTTGGCCCGACCGCAAGTTGAGGCTGTTCCGACGAGGTACCGGCAAGTTTAAAGAGACAGCCGTTCACGAAACATTAGAGGTCCAAGAGTACAAGTCAGGCGGAATCGTCTTGACATCGGGACGGCTGCGAGGCGCCCTCCTCCACCACTCCTACCCCACCCTCGCCGACTACATCGACCACATGAACCGCTACTCCTCTCTCGGCGCGGAAATGGCCCTCGCAAAAGGCCATGGAAGCTTCAGCATATTCAACATCGTCCTGCGCCCGCTCGCTACATTCTTCTACAACTACATCTTCCGTCTCGGATTCCTCGACGGCCGCGAAGGCCTGCTGCTGCACCTGTACCACGCCGTCTATGTCTCGTGGAAATATGCGAAGGCATGGGAACTGGCGCGCAAAAAGGAATCGACGTAGAGACTGCCGCAGACCACTCCTCGAACCGCCGACGCTGGCAAACCTTTTTGCGATTCTTTTTTTTGAATCGGGGACAACTTCCATTTAAAGCCAGGGTTTGATTTAAACGAAGCGATTAAGCTTCCGGGATTGGGATCGCAGCAGTGTATTGTGAACCGCTCTGGCGCAGCCGTCCTGCGCGATGGGCAGTTCATTCCCCCAAAAATCAGCACCGAACTTTCACACAATCTAGGAGAGAGACTTATGAAGCTTCGCACCCGTGTTGTTTTGCAACTTGCAGCGTTGTTCCTCGCCCTCGGCGCCTCCGCCCTGGCCCAGAATGCTTACCTCTACGTCGTCCACGCAGTTCCAGGACGCGATCTCGCCGACAATCTCAACCCGCAATTGCCGGTCGACGTTCTGATCGACGGCAAATCTTGCGTGACCCATTCGCTCACGTTCGGCAACACGAGCGCTCCGTACACTCTCGCCGCTGGAACCTACACCGTGCAGATCAGCCTGGCCAACACGCTGGCGCCCTGCACCAACGCAGCCGTTCTCGACTCGCAGGTAACTTTGACACCGGGACAGAGCATCGCCGCCGTGGCCGCGATCAGCAGCACGCAACCCGCGCTGCTGCTCTTTACCGAAGACCTGGTGCCCGTGGCGCCTGGAAATGCGCGCTTCGTTTTGGTCAATTCTGCCGATGCTCCCGCATTGCAGGTCACGCTGACCCAATTGGATGTCAAGACTCCCCAGACCTTCACGGTCTCGGCAAATCGGGGTGCGCAGGCCTTCATCCCCGTACCTGCTGGCGTTTATCTGGTGCAGATCGCCGAGGCGGGCAATTCCACCGTGCTGACTTCGGAAACAATCACCCTGGCCGACCAATCCGTGACTTTCGGCTACGCCAGCGGCGAATCGCTCAACAACACCATAGGACTGGTCAACCGAACCGTCCGCGACGTATTCTGAGCCGCGACTCTCAACGGGCCGTCTTCGGACGGCCCACCTTACTGTTGAAAGGTGCTTTCCGCCTATCTGGAAGCGTCCGCTATTTTCGGAGCGTGATGCGCATGATGTCATACTCCACTTCTACCGTTCGCTGCGGAAACTTCGACTCCACATAAGAGGTCACATCGCCGACAGAAGGAACCCCGTCCTGTCCCGTCAGTCCGCGGGCATCGTCAAGCAGGACGACGTGCGGGTAGGGATGGCTCAGAATCATCTCCAGTTCCGCCGAAAGGCGCTGCTTATCTGGTTGCATCCCCACCCAACTGTAGTAACCGGCATCGAGCCAGAACAGAGTCGGGCCGGTCAGCAATGCCAGCACCTCGGGCATGACGATGCGGCTGTCTCCGCAGAAAATTCGAATGTGCGGATCGCGTGCGAACTTGCGTCTCGCCCGCTCGGCCAGAGCTGGAACAAATTCAATGGAATAAATGCGCGCGAAGCGACTCTTCATCGCCGCGACCATTTCGCCGTAGTAAGTTCCGGTCTCGACCAGGGTCTTCAGCCCAAACCTCTCGCCGTACGCGCGTACTACTTTCTGTTTTAAAAGGTGCGGCGATCGCTGCGGTCGACCCCGTAGGATCCAATACCAATAGTCGGGATAATGGCCAACCGCCTTGTAAGCACCGTACACCGGAGTGCGCTGTAACAACCGTCGAAAAGCTTTCAGATTTCCTCCGTTAAAGGAAGACCCAGCATAGGGTTCGGAGAAAACAAGCGTCAAGCGCTCAGTCGCTTTCTGTGTGGTTGGGGCGTCTGACTTAGGCTTAGAGTTTGACTTTGACCAACCACTCGGTCGGTCACGTCTTTTGCAGCATGACGACTGCTCCTCTATCATCAAGTTCATAGTGAAGCAAAGTGGGAAACTTGAATGCCTGAAGAGAAGTCAAAAGCCGATCCGCATAAGGCCGTTGCCGAAAACCCCATCTCCGAGTTATTTGACGCCCGCCATCCCAGCCGCTCGGAAAAAGATTGGGCCGAGAAGACCCTGGCACCCACGCTCAACAAGGCTCCCGAAAAGCCGATCGGAGCACCCACCGGCACGAACCTCGACGAGCACGGCCATGCCCGCTTCAGCACAATCTCGAACGCGCCGATCCGCCGCCTCTATACCCAGGCCGATCTTCCCGCCGACTGGAACTACGAACAGTACCTCGGCTATCCCGGCCAACCGCCATACACGCGCGGAATTCACGCGACTGGCTATCGCGGCAAGTTGTGGACGATGCGCATGTTTTCTGGCTTCGCCTCACCCGAAGAAACCAACCAGCGCTACAAGTACCTTCTGGAACACGGTGGCGGCGGACTTTCCGTCGCTTTCGATCTGCCTACGCTGATGGGCTACGACTCCGATGACCTGGCCAGCGAAGGCGAAGTCGGCAAGTGCGGCGTAGCCATCGACTCACTCGAAGACATGGAGATTCTCTTCGACGGCATCCCTCTCGACAAAATCACCACATCGATGACCATCAATTCACCGGCCAGCGTGCTCTGGGCCATGTATCTGGTCGTCGCCGAGAAGCAGGGCGCGGATTGGAAGAGGATCTCCGGCACCATCCAGAACGACATCCTCAAGGAATACATCGCGCAGAAGGAATATATCTACCCTCCCGCGCCTTCGATGCGGCTGGTAATTGATACTTTCGAATTCGGAGCTAAATTTACGCCGCGATTCAACACTATCTCCATCAGCGGCTATCACATTCGCGAAGCCGGGTCGACCGCGCTACAGGAACTCGCGTTCACCATCTACGACGGCGTCGAATACGTCGAATGGGCGCGTCGGCGCGGACTTGACGTCGACGACTTCGGCCCTCGTCTCAGCTTCTTCTTTAACGCGCACAACGACTTCTTTGAAGAGATCGCCAAGTACCGCGCCGCGCGCAAGATCTGGTATCGCTTGATGAAAGATCGCTTCGGCGCGAAAAACGACCGCACTCGCCTGATGCGTTTCCACACGCAGACCGCAGGAGTCTCTCTGCCCGCGCAGCAACCGATGAATAATATCGCGCGCGTGGCCCTGCAGGCGCTGGCAGCCGTCCTCGGAGGCACGCAGTCGCTGCACACCGACGCCTACGACGAAGCCCTCGCCCTGCCCACCGCTGAAGCCGCGCGCATCGCGCTGCGCACGCAGCAGATCATCGCGTTCGAGTCGGGAGTTGCCCAAACTGTCGACCCCCTCGGCGGCAGCTATTTTGTCGAGAAGCAGACGCTCGACATGGAGCAAGGCGCGTTCGATTATTTCGAAAAACTCGACCAGATGGGCGGCATGGTCAAAGCCATCGATCGCGGTTATCCGCAGAAAGAGATCGCCGAAGCAAGTTACCAATATCAGCGCGCGGTTGAGGCAAACGAGAAGATCACGGTCGGCGTGAACGATTTCGTCATTGAAGAAGAATCGCCGAAAATTCTTTATATCGGCGAATCGGTAGCCCGCGCCCAGGGAAAAAAGCTAAGAGCCTTGCGCGCCCGCCGCTCGAATGAAGAAGTTCAGCGTCGGCTCGAGGCGCTGAAACAGGCCGCCACCAAGACTCCGACCGAGGGCAGCAACGGCAACATTTCCGACGTCAACACGATGCCATACATCGTTGACGCGGTCCGCGCCTACGCCACCGTAGGCGAGATCTGCGAAGCCCTGCGGCAGGTCTACGGGACGTATACGGAAGTGAGCATCACGTAGTCGTTTAAGATTCGGGGTACTTCCACATCACAAAGACCAGGCGCTGACGATTCCATCCCCGGCGCAAACTAGGGTTTGAGGTTGCAATTTGCAACCGCAAAACCAGAGGCAGTGGCCGGCCATTTTGGTTGTGCTTCATTGTGAAGGCCAGCAAGATCAACGAACCTGACCCGGAAGCGGGTACAGATTTCTCAAGAGTTGGCCACTTCGATAAAACACCATACAGCCGAGGTTCGGATTCGTCACATTCAGACGGTTCGTTGGTCACAGCCTCGCGATGGTTATGAGCGGTATGATCCCGCCATGCCAGCATCTTCACCGAAAACACGAACGCAGCAACGACCAACGATTCGACGCGCAACCGTAGTCCCGATTGAATCTCGAATCACGATTCTACGCAGTCAGAAAATTATCCTCGATACGGCGCTTGCCGAGATCTACGGAGTTCCCGTCAAACGGCTCAACCAACAAGTGAACCGCAATCGGGAGCGATTTCCTTCCGATTTCATGTTCCAGATCACTCGCCGTGAGTTCACCGCTTTGAGGTTGCAATTTGCAACCTCAAAAAAAGGAAGCGGCGGCCGACGCTCGCTTCCTTACGCTTTCACCGAGCATGGCGCAATCATGGTAGCGACGGTGCTCAACACGGAGCGAGCGGTAAAAATGAGCGTCTTCGTGGTGCGCGCCTTTGTCCGCTTGCGGGAGATCCTCGCGGCAAACAGAGAACTCGCCGACAAGATTGAGGACTTGGAAGACCACCTCCAGGCGCATGACGGCGCGATCCAAGAAATCCTCCAAGTGATCAAAAGACTGATGCAACCGCCATCCAAACGCCGCAGCAAGATCGGATTCGCGCTCCCGGCGGTTCGGACGGGCTAGTTCGCCACCGGTTTCTTGTTGCGCTACTTCAGGCGATTGCGATACAAGCTTCCATCCACTTGCCGAACCATGGCTTCGATGTCGAGGGGCGTCCCCAGGAATGCGGCCACTTCTTCGGCCACCGGTTTCGGCTCGCGCAAAACGCGATGATAATGCACGCGTGCGACCTTTACGTTCGATTTTCCCGCCAGCCACTGATTCACCTCGATTAAGTGGCGCTGAAAAGCCTCTTCGATCGCGGAGGTATTGCCGATCGATTCCGCATTGCCGCGGCGGCGCAGCATTTCGTCCTGCGACTTCAACACCTCGGAGAGCGGACGCTGCATCAAAATGATGCGGTACTCGCGGCCGGCAGGCAACAGCAGTAACAGTTGCGAGATGACCTTCACAACCTTGCCCTCTACCTCCGCGATCAAATTGGGATCTTTCGGGAGTTGCTTGATCCGCTCCCACTCGAGATAGCCTTTGGGGTTGTCGGTGTCAGGCTTACGTTCGCCGTCGGAGAGAACGGGCAACCCGCCCGCATCGAGCATCTGCATCATCAGCGATGTGCCCGAACGCGGCAGTCCCGAAACAATTGTGATCATGAATGCCTTTCAAGGGACGAAAACAACGAGCGCGAAATTCTCACTCCAACCGATTAGGATTCCACCGTTAAAGAATAGTGGCAACCGGGCCGTCGGGCAAAGACGATGGCCGTCCCCCCGGCAAGAAAGGCGGAGAAACCCGCGACCCCCAGAATCCATCCCTCGCCATTGCACGCCGGCGGCCGTTCTGCTAAGGTGCCATTCATCTCAAAGGAGGCCCCGTGGCTTTTTGTCCAAGTTGTGGAACCCCGATCGCCGATGGAACAACTTGCCCGAAGTGCGCTGCCGGAGCCGGACAAGGCGCCGCAGCGCCCGCGGCCGTTGGACTCACCGATAACGTGGCCGGCGCACTGGCTTATTTGACCATCATTCCGGCGATCGTGTTCCTCGTAGTGGAGCCATTCAACAAGAAGCGCTTCATCCGCTTCCATGCCTTTCAATGCCTCTTTTTTGCAGTCGCGTGGACCGTACTCTGGATCGGCTTGTCATTCATCGCCCACATCCCATTCCTAGGGTGGGCAACCGTCTTGCTGTGGCCGCTGTTTAGCCTCGCCGGATTTGTCATCTGGCTGATTCTGGTGCTCAAAGCCTACCAGGGACAAATGTTCAAACTCCCCGTGATCGGCGACATGGCTGAGCAACAAGCGGGCAAGTAAGCGGGGCGGGCGCAGGACTCACTGCCGGAATGCGATTGGCGGGTGGCCGCATAAGTCCGCTCCAAGAAACCTTTTCTCCCGACAGCTCATCGATCCAGTAGACTGGAAGGTGACGTGTTTACCGGTCTCCAGCCCACGAGTACGGCCAGTCGGCGCCATCGCGCCGTGGGAGTGTCGGTAGCAGCGCATCTGGCTGTCTTGGCTGCGGTTGTGTTCCACCATCCCCGAATCATCGATCTCGGCCCCGCCTGGATTGCCCATGGCGACGGCGCACACACCTACAAGCTGGTTTACTTCCCCTCAACGCCCCCGAACGATACCGCGCATCCAGACGCGGCTAAGTTGCTTTTCCCGACACGGACAATCAAGCCACGCCTGCAGTTCCAGCCGCCGAAGCCTGCACCCGAGCCTCAACTTCTGGCCGACGCCGAAGCTAGCGACCGCAACTCCCGCGCCGGATCTCCGCTCGGCACTATGATTGACGGTCCGATCACTGGACATGAGGTTCACGTTGCCTATCCGACCGTATACCCAAACCCTCCCGTGGACCGCGCCGCGCTTCCTCGCGACCTGGTGGGCGATGTTGTCATTGAAGTCACCATCGATTCGCAAGGCAATGTCGTCGAAACCAAAGTTGTCCAGGCGATCGGCCATGGGATCGACGAAAAGATCGAGGCTACTCTTCGCCGCTGGCACTACCAACCTGCAACGCTGGACGGAACGCCGGTTGCGTCGCGGCACGATGTTCATTTCCATTTCCCATCTTGAACGACTAAGACGAAACTTCAGGCAGCGATTTTTTGAGCAGAGGGAAAGTTCTGTCTTAGAGGACGATTGACGCTTGTGGAGTTAGACCCCTCTAGGTGCGGTCTTTTGAAATCAAAGACTTAGGGGATGATTTCCGCCAGGTCTTTGAGAAATAAGGACTTGCTCGTAAAGTCTTTATTCGTCAAAGACTTAGGTGATTTGATCGGTAAGTAGCTGACAAATTCCTCAGAGTGGTGACGTCAAACTACTGTGTATTTACGTCACCCGATTCACTTTGTGATTCGCTTTTAATTCGCCCCAGTGGTAGACTCTTCGCGTTTGCGCTGAGGAGGAGAACTGTGGCCAGAGATAACGCCCAAGACAAAGCGGTCAGCCACCGCAAGGCCATCCTGCACTTGAAGAAATCGGACCCCATCCTGGCCGACATCATTGCGCGCATCGGCCCCTGCCGTTTGGAATTCGGCGAACCTACGTTTCATGCGCTGGCGGAATCGATCCTGTATCAGCAGTTGAATGGCAAGGCGGCTGCGACTATTTTTGATCGCTTCACGGCGCTTGCAGGAGATCCTCTCACGCCGTTGGGAATTCTGAAGCTGACCGATGCGCAGATGCGCGGCGTGGGGCTGTCGCGGCAGAAGACCGCGTATCTCCGCGATCTCGCCGAGAAGACCAAGGCTGGCCTGATGGAGTTCGAGCGCTTGCCGGAATTGCCGGAAGACGAAGTGATCGCGCATCTCACGCAGGTCAAAGGAGTTGGCGTTTGGACGGCGCACATGTTCCTGATGTTCACGCTGCGGCGTCCGGATATTTTGCCGACCGGCGATTACGGAGTGCAGGCGGCGATCAAGAAGCACTACAAGAAACGCAAGTGGCCGAAGCCTGCGGTGATGGAGAAGATCGCAAAGCCGTGGGCTCCGTATCGCTCGATTGCCTGTTGGTATTTGTGGAGGAGTCTGGATATTAAGACGGTGGAAAAATAATGTCAGGCGGCGCCTGATTGTACGTACAACGTTCCATGTGGAACATGGCACATTTGTACGTACATACTGAGAGTAGTCGAGGCGTATAAAAAGCGAAAGTTAGAGGCTCGTGCGGCCGTTTGCAGTGACTCTTGGTCAGTAAAAAATGGGCTTGCTTCGTTCTAAGTGGTTGATAGTGCTATGGCAGTTTGTGGAAAAACAGACACAATAGCCTACTATTTATACTGTAATTATTGCATGCCGGTTTGGGGTCCGGGGGCAGTTTTTCGGGCTGCTTCCACGGCGGCGAAGGAACCCGAAGATCTACGCTTCAGAAGAGTCAGAGAGGGGTGGGCAATTCGAGCGGGGCCAGTTACGTGGTACCTCCCCGCCGGGACGTGGTTCCCCCCCCTTGCGCAAACAACGCGCAAGGATGGGGCAGCCCGCCCGATTTGCTTTCGGCATTTCGCGGGCGAGGGCGCCCGCGCCACACTGGCGCTGCAATAAAAAACCCTCTCGACGATCCGAGAGGGTTTGCGAACTGGTTGGAGAAAATTTATGCCGCGCGAACTACGTTGCCCGCTTGGAAGCCCTTCGGGCCTTTGAGCAAGTCGAACTCGACAGTCTCGCCTTCGTTCAGCGAGCGGTAGCCGTTCTCCTGGATGGCGGAGAAATGCACGAAGACATCCTCGCCGGTGGAGCGCTGGATGAACCCGTATCCCTTCGCCCCGTTGAACCACTTCACAGTCCCCTTCTCTCTCACAAAGTACTCCTTTCGCCTCTCCCCAATGAATTATTCTTGCGGCGCTTTTTTGTTTGCCCGGTTCCTTGTGCCCTGACATTCACGGCACACGCAACCGCGCAACCCCTCGAACGGACGCAAGAATTGTTGTACTGTCGCCGCTGCGGTGGCGCGGCATCGCTCCAACAGAAACGGCTCCCACACATTTCATCGACGGTTGCCCGTGACGAAATTCCGAGGAGCCGCGAAAACGAAGGCGCGATATCCGACTGCCGACACAGAAACGTCAATCCTGTTACAGCTTCGCCAACCGTCTCCGGTGAGCGAAGCACCAGATAATAGCAGGAAGATGCCAGTTGGCAAGAGAGAAGTTGGAAAAATGCCTGGAAGCCCGAAATAAAAGCGCAGCGAATATGACCGCTGGATTCATGCGAAACGAAACGCGGCGCTGGACGCCCGACGGCACAACTTCAACGTCTTGCCGCAAGTGTTTGATAAGATTTGAGAAACCGTGTCTTCGCTGACCCCTATCGAACTATCCGACAAGGACGGCGCGTCTGAATTTCGGGCAGCGCCGACGGAAGGCGTATTGCGCTCCACGGCGCGTTATTTGCTTCGGACCGAGGTCCATACGTTTGCTTTCTCGGTCGCCGCTAATGCCATTCTTTCTTTTTTTCCGTTTCTGTTGTTGCTGATGACGCTGATCCGCTACGTTTTTCATTCCCGCGTGATGTATGGAGTCGTCGAGAACCTGCTGCGCGACTATATTCCGACGGGACAGGAATTCGTGATACGGAATCTGAATGCGCTGGTCGGCGAGCATCACCGCGCGCAGGTATTTTCGCTGGCCATGCTGCTGATTACTTCCACGGGAATTTTTCTTCCGCTCGAAGTCGCGCTGAACCGCGTCTGGGGATTTCGCAACAACCGGTCTTACTTTCGAAATCAGCTGATGTCGCTCGGGTTGGTATTTGCCTGCGGATCGCTCGCTCTGCTCTCGGTGGGATTGACGGCGGGAAACGTGGCGATATTGACGAGCGCACTGCATGGTTACGGCGCGTGGTACATACAACTGGTGGGCTTTGTGACGATGAAGGTCTTTTCGATTCTGGCGAGCATCGCCATCTTTTTTCTTGTCTACTGGCTATTGCCGAACGGGAAGGTTCCGGCTCGGGGAGTTCTGCCGGCGGCGGTGATCATGGGACTGCTCTCGGAGGCGCTGAAGTACGTTTACATCTTCGCGTTGCCGCGGCTGAATTTTGCGGAAGTGTACGGGCCGTTCGCGATCTCGGTGAGCCTGATGTTTTGGGCGTTTTTGTCGGGAATGCTGCTGCTGACGGGAGCGCATTTGTCGGCGCGAAAGATGCGTTTGGGTTAAGAATCACCAATTAAGGAGCCGACAATCTCCATCTCGTCGCCGACTTTGGGAAACTTTTTTCGATGAATCCAAACACCGTCTTCGGGCGCACGGTGAAGATTGGCTCGTTCATGCCGCGCGGATCCATCTTGTATTTTTTCAGGTAGGCGGCGGCGATACGCTCCAACGCGGCTGGGTCTTTGACTTCCTCGGCGGAGCCTTCCACGATCACGGCTTCTTCGCCGTGGTCGTTCGTGATCGTGCAGGCGGGATTGGCCGCGAGGTTTTGGCCTTTGCGGGATTTGCGTCCGGTTGAAAAGTGGAAAGCGCCGTCGACCCACACTCCCCACACGGGCATGACATGCGGACGGCCGCGATCTGAAGGGAGTCCGGTATGGATCGTGGCCAGCCAGAAGGTGCGGCAGTGGTTCATCTTTTTGGCGACCCAAGCCCACGGAAGCAGGCCCTTGCCTTCATTTTCTGCAACGATGCCGTAGCCGGGCGCAAACGGACGGTCGGCTTTCGGCTGTTGTTTCGCGGGGCGTTTCGGAGTCATCGATCGCTTTGGCATTGGAAATCTCCCTGGGAAAACTCTGAGTCAGTGTCGGCAGAAAGCATAAACCACGGAGGACACGGAGGACACGAAGGTGCACGAAGGAACCCCAAGCACTTAGTCAGAGCCACACTAAATCTTCTTTAACTCCTGCACGGCGCGATAGCCCTGATCGATGGCGCAGTCGGTGTACGCGTAGGCGTCTGCGTCGGCGTTGGCGATTGCGAGGCGGCCGAACGGTTGGCGCGCGACTTGACATGGCGTCTCGCTGCCATCGAGCCAGAACGGGTCGAACAGCGAATTGTATTCGTAGGCGTAGCCGTGCGGCCAGCGGTTAACGGTGATTTCCAGGATGTCGCGCGCCGGGTCGAAGCCGCCGGGAGCGAGCATTCGCGCAAGTTGGTCGCGGATGTTGCGCTCGTAGGTTTCAAATGGCGTCGAATAGAGCTGGATGCGGCCCATCTTGTGCTGCTCGCGCGCGGGGAGTCCGGGCTTGCAGGCTGCCTTCATCATGTGGACCACGATCGGCTCGTCCGGCTTCTTCGTGCATTCGTAGCCGCCGATGCTGACCGGAAGATCGAGGTTGACGCTGGTGTGATACATGCCTGGCGCATAAATTCCGCTCGCGCCCAGCTTTTGGAGGGCGCTCCAGTTGCGCAGCAGGACGTTGGTGTAGAGCAGCGGAACCTTTTGCGCGGAAGCGAGCGCCTCTTTCTGCGCATCCGGCAATTCCTGCGCGATGTAGGGAATCACCACATGCCAGCAGGCCAGGATGCAGTTGGCGGCGCGCACCGTCTTGAGCTTGCCCTCGGTGAAGTAGCTGACCTCCACTTCTTTTGCCGATGCAGGATCGCCGCCCGTACCGTAAATGTGATTGACCTTGACCACGGTGCTGTTCAGGCGGATGCGCGTCGCGGAAGAGGAGTTGTCGAGCTTCGCGTAATTGGCTTTTGCGAGCACCACGTCGGTGGCCGAGTTTCCCGGGATCGCGGCGGGGATCAGCTTGCGCACCAGCAGGCGCGCGATGGAAGCGTTGCCGTCGGGAAAATGAAAAAAGTATTCTTCGGCTTCATCGTTGCGAATGCAATCGCGATTCATGCCCTTGCCCGGCGCGGGATCGAGTTTGAGGCCGCCGAATCCCGGCAAGCCCAGGCCCCACGCGTCCTGCGCGGCGACCGCATCAATGCCGACGCCGAACAGTCCGTGCGGAAAGGCCTGGAGCAATTTCACGATTTCATCGCTCACACCTAGCGTGCCGGTCAGGTAGTTCGCGTAGCTGACGCGGGCCAGGCGCGCTTTTTTTTCGGCGGAGCTGAGTCCGGGGAAATAGTCCTTTTCTTCCGTGAGAAGGCGTTGAAAATCTTCCTTGGCTTTCGGCGATAGGGGAGCGTCTTTCAGAAATTCCTGCAAGCGCGCTTGTGCGGCTCCTTTGCGAAGGCCGCTCTCATCGCCGCCAGCAAAATGCACCGCGTTCAAGACTAGTTTGTCGGCTCCGAAGGTTTCCTTATCGAAAAAAATTCGCGGCTTCAGGCCGAGCGAACGATAGAGATCTTCGTCGGCGTATTTGTGGTACGAAGGCACATCGATGCCGAGTTCGTCGATCAATCCCTTCGCGACCGCGCTGTAGGGCGCGGGGCTTTCAATGGAAAACGTGCCGCCGAACCCTAGAATCGTGCGGCTGCCGGCGCGGAATTCGTTGCGTTTGGCGTGACCTCCAAAATCGTCGTGGTTCTCGAGAATCAGGATGCGCGCTTTATCGCCCGCGGCCTTGCGAAAAAAGTGGGCCGCAGCCAATCCGCTGATGCCTCCGCCGACGACGACCAGATCGTAGGATTCACCCGTATCGACGGGCTTGGGCGCGCTCTCCCAAAAATCGCCGTTGCGGACCTTGTGCATGGTCTCGAACGACCCGACATGGCTTCCGCGCAGGCCAGTCTTGGCGGGGGGATAATAGCCGGGCGCGTCCTGCGCTTCGAGATCGGCCGCGGCCGCCGCCCACATCTCGGGAGGAATCGCGGCGGCTCCGACGGTGAGAGCGACGCCGTTCAGGAAATCGCGACGCGTAATTTTCGCGCCCATTCCGAGTGCTTGATCGCGTTCGTTGGTCATTTCGGGTTTCACAGATTCGTCCGGCACTAATCCCTCTGGCGGGGGAGTGTATCACCTTTGTTACCGATGGTGCTGCTGTTAGGGAAACTCTGATTCAGTATCGGCAGAGAGCATGAACCGCAGGGTATACGGGGGTGCACGGGGTAAACCGGGTCCTAATCAGAGTTTCCCTCGTAGGCCGCCGTGCCGCTTTCTTCTTCGCTGGGAGCGTCGAGCGAGGACGGCGCAGTGGTTTCGAGCACATCGCTCCAGAACAAAGTATTCGGATCGACCGCAGCCACTCCGATCTGGCCCTCCCCGGGAGTGTCCTCCGCACCCACCCAGGCAACTTGAAACTGTTCCTTGTGGTGAGCGCGGGCGAGAAAAATCTTGTCGCGAGGATTGAGCAATCCGTGGATGCCCTGCAATTTCGCCCCGCGCCTGCTGACATTGACCGTAACGACTCTCTGATCCAGCGGACGACCGCCGACGTCGGTTCCGGTGAGCAGCACCGGTACCGCCAGATCCATTCTCGGGTCGCGGCGCCTGCCCAGCCGCTGCGCCCGAAGATCATTCAGAAATTGCTCTGGGGCCAGCGACGGGCCCTCGCGGATCAGTTGCAGGAGCGCATCGGACAATTCGTCATTCCGTACAGCGTCTCCCGGAGGATTCGGGGCCAGTCGCCCAACGCCCATCCCATCATTGTTCCCCTCGCCTGGCACCTCACCGATCGAGCCTTGTGTCGGTTCTTCTTTTCGTCCAACAAAAATCTTCGGAACCTCGCGACTGCTCTTCAGCCGGGCGATGAGCTCCTCGACCAGGGTCCTTCGATCGTAGGTTAGAGCCTCCGTGAACTCGACTCCCATTCCGGTGCGGGGATGCGAAACGCGCACGATTCCTTCCAGCAGGGACTCCGTTTCCGCTGCCCGAATGCTCAGCAGAACTGGACTACCGGCGGGAAGCGGCTCCGCGGTCTCCAGGTAGCAGGCTCCCGCGCTGATGTCGGTCAGCGACCAGCGGCGCGAGCGAGCCAGCGCTGATGCCGGCGGTTGGACCAACCTCGGCTCCACGCCGGACAATGTCCCCTCAATCTTCCAATCGTCAATTTTCCAATCCGTGGGCGCATAGTCGATTCCCCAGAAGTTACCCGGCACTTCAAGTTCCAGCCCAATCAGCCAGCTCTCGGGATCGTCGGTGAGCGACACGACTTCCCTCACCCAGGCCGTGGTGTGGCGCTTGGCGGAAACCATCTCCAGCCGCACCTGAACGCCCTTCACGATGGCGCGGGGGGAAACCACTCCACATCCATGCGCATTCACAATGGTGGTGTTGCACTGCTCGAAGAAACGCAGGCCGGGATCGAGGCTGGTCACCAGCACAGGAATTTCCAGTGGCAGTCGCGTGCTGCGTCGAATGGCGCTTTGTGTTTTTTCCGACGTTTCCATGGAGTCCGATGGCAACGATGGCCTGCCGCGAGAAACGGCCGATTCGGAAAGCGGGCGCACTCTCGCGGGCAAAAGCTGTCAATCCATTATGCTAGATCACAGGAAAGCCGCGGGCACGAGATTTCGCGGCCCGTTTCCCAGTTCGACACTAGGCCAGGGAAGCACTGATTCAGTGTCGGCAGAAAGCCTAAACCACAGGGTACACGGGGGTGACCGGAGGAAACCGGGAGATAATCAGAGTTTCCCTAGGCAAGCCACCACCGCGAAGCCGCGGATCACTTGCCGGCATAGGTTCGGGGCGAGCCGATGCCGGCGCAGAAATCCCAGCCCACGCCGCACTGGCTGGCACCTTTCGTGATGTCGAAAAAATCGGCGGCGTATTCAGACGGATTCGCCAACTCGCCGTAGATCCAGGTGAGTTCGTCCGCCGTCGACTGCTGCTTGTTGGCGGCGGCGTTCACGATGCCGGCAAAGGTCGGCGAGGCCCAACTTGTGCCTCCGACCCCGAGCCAACCGCCCCGAAGGTAAATGGGGGCGCAGCAGAAATCGGACGCGACATCGGGATATCCGCGGTGGGTGCCGACAATGCTGGCGATGCCGCTCTGATAGCTTGGGATGGGCTCGTACGGACTGGTATCGCCACCGCCGCCGCCATACACCTCGCTGACAAAATTGCCGTTGTTGTCGCGGTTGAACGACGTGCCTCCGACCGAGACGACGTTGGGAGACGCGCCGGGATAAATGTCGACGCCGATTCCCGAATCGCCGGACGCTGCGAAGTAGACGACTCCGGGGGTGGTGAAGAATTTGTCCCATCTGGTCTCTAACTTCACTTCGGGATCACCCCAACTCATGCTGACGACGCCGCCACCATTCTTGGCCACGAGTTTCGCCGCGAGCTGGACGGCAGCCCAAGTCGGGTCGGTATTGACCTGCACCGATTCCACCAGGAAGAGCTTGGCCTGCGGCGCCATGGCGTGCGCCCACTCGATATCCAGAGCCTCCTCCACTTCCCAATCCGAATACACGGGAGGCTTCTTCGTCTTGCCGCCGGGCCACGTCACCGTGAGGTCGGCGGCGGGAATGCCGTAGTAAGTGTCGAACGCGGCCAGATCGGCGGCCGCGGTCGGATAATCGCCGGCATCGACGATGGCGATGGCGCCCCAACCTCCAGTCGGCAGAGTTGTGCTGGTTGCGACCGGACAACCTGCGGGGCCTGTCACCAACTGGTAGACGCAGGCCAGCGATCCCGGAGTTTCCACGCCGGAGGGCGGGCCGCTTTGGTTCGGGACGTCGGTGTCGACAAAGAAGTAATTGGTGTGATGGCGTCCGGGCCGGGGAATGCTGGAATCGGGGATGAGGATGCGGCGTCCGTTATAAACGGACTCGGTTCGTGCTTGAGCAAAAGCCGGACTGGAAGCCGCTCCCAATCCAACCAAGAACGCAGCCCCAACGGCAAGTACTGAGATTCCCCAAAAACGACTCATTCCCTG
>PLUW01000119.1 GCA_003162935.1 Acidobacteriaceae bacterium | reverse complement strand
CGGAGCAATCTCGCGCTCGGCAAACTCGCGCACGCTCTTCTTCAGGTGCAGTTGCTCTTCATTGAATTGGAAATCCAAGAAACCTCCATCGGACCTTCCCGCTTCACCTTAGCCTGCCAGGGATTTGTCATCCTGACCCTGAGCCCGTCGAAGGGGAAGAACCTGCTTTTCGCCATCCCTCCCCACCTTTGTCATCCCGAGCGAAGCGGGTGATCTGCATTTCGTTCTGAAATTCCGGCTGGTATGCCGCGCACGGGGACAGCGCAAAACCTGGCGCCCAACTTTTCATTTAAGCACGCGCGGCAACAATCCACGAAATGCTCGTACCGACCGGTTGGGTTGGGGTCGTCTTCGCAACGCAACTCTCCCAGATGACATTGCACATCATTGTCGACTCTGGGAGTACATGGCTGAAGTCGTACGTCTGTTGGGAGCAACTCTACGAGCAGCGTGCTGCATGGCATTGCCCGGCGTATCGAGCGCGAGCCGATGAAGGCCTTGGCTCTTCGTATTCCCGATACTTTCCGCAGGGGGAGCTGCTTCCGACAAAAAAAGCCGGAGCTTGAGAGCCCCGGCTGTCCAGTTGGTGTGTGCCCGGATAAAACTCAAAATGCTGACGTCGTGACGGGGCTCTGCCTCGTGCTTACGCGCTCCGTCTCGGTCGCACGGTCAGATCCCGAACCTGTGCCAGAATGCTCGACATCTGCATCCCGTTCAGCTGCGACAGATACGGCATCACTTCGGCCACGAACTGATCTTCCATTAACTCGCGTACTTCCTCCTGCCGGTTTCGTTCTCCGCCAGAAAGCAAGTCCGGAACGCTGACCTCAAGGGCCCGAGCCAGCCGTTCCAGAGACGACAGAGTCGGCGTGGCCTTCTCGTTTTCGATCTTCGATACGTAAGTTCGCGGCACCGACATGCGCAGCGCCAACTGCCGCTGGCTCAGGCCATTGCGCAACCGCAGCGACCGGATCGATTGCGCCAGCTTCAGATGCCCGCGTCCGTTGGAATGGATGTTGATCGGCACCACTTCTGGCACCGGAGTCATTGCGGCAAGCTCCGCCTCGTCCTCATCCAATGAAAGATGACAACGGCGGCAAAGGCTGTTAGATGTGCGGAATTGCACCAAGGAACAACGATCACACCGTACAACTTCCCGTGAGTCCACGGGCGTTAATGTAGTTGCCATTCAGGGTTTGCGAGTGCCAGAGCGGGGGCTACTCTCAAAGCCAACTAGCGTGTAATCTGCTGGATCGGGCCTGTGGAAGTCAAGACAAAAATGTGAAAGACAATGCACCTCTGTGGAAAACCATGGCCGAGCGGCGTTAATCAACCGGAAAACACGTAGAAACCAGCGAATCAGCGCGCCGCCGCGCAATGTTTACTAACTGGGTTCATTTCATCTTGTCCTCCTAAGTGTTGTCCTCCTCAGCTCCTCATCAGTCTTGTCATCCCGACCCTGAGCCTGCCGAAAGGGGATCTCGCTGGCAGCGCCACAAAATGTCTCCCGCAATTGTTCCGTCGCCTCGAAAAACTCCCGCCCACAAGAAAGCCCTGCCATCCGCGAAGATGGCAGGGCAGCTTTCAAATACTCGACCGCATTTATTGTGCGTAGAAGGAATCGGCGAACGCTTGCGCATTCGGAGTTCCCACTCCGGTGATGTTGTCCCAGCCCTTTTT
The DNA here is from genome assembly GCA_003162935.1 of Acidobacteriaceae bacterium. Lineage (GTDB taxonomy): Bacteria > Acidobacteriota > Terriglobia > Terriglobales > Acidobacteriaceae > Acidiflorens. The sequence continues at coordinate 10,834 of PLUW01000119.1, read as the reverse complement.
CGTTTCCAGGCCCGGGTCGGTGCCGAAGGTAATCACCAGCGCGGTGTCTTCGTAAAAAGCATAGTCCCAAATCGCGCTGATGAATGGTCCCGTCACCCCAGCCACTTCAGCCGCCGTGTAGACGTTGGTGAGGCCGGGCTCCTGAATGCTCGCGGTCACGTTGTGCTTGGACTTCTGAGGAACAACGTCGTAGATCGCTCCCGCCGGCAGGCTGTAAAGATAGGGTGCGGCCTGGCCCAGCGGTCCTGCGCCTCCAGCTTCGGCTTCCTGGTTCGCGATCGCCCAGAGTGCCGAAAACTGCGGACACGCCACGCTCGTTCCTCCCCAGATTTGCCATTGCTGTAGTGGAACAGCATCCGGAACCGTGATCAGGATCGCAACCCCGGTATAGGGATCGGCCATCCACGAAACGTCGGGAACCTGACGGTATTTGCCTGCCAGATGCTTCTGATACGGCGGCTTGGCAAAGTAACCGCTGGGTCCGCCGCCCGCCCCGCCTGTGAAGCCGAAGTTCTCGGGTGGGTCGGCGATGAACCCTTCTTCCGCCAGCAGAGTTTCCGTGTTCCCCCAACCCGCTTGCCAGGCGATGGAACCGTCCCCGTTCAACGCCAGCGTCACTCCACCCACCCCGGTTGCATAGGGAACATCCGCCGGATAGCTGACCGACGCCGGGTAGTACTGTGGGAAGCCGAACGTGAAGTTACCACTGTCGCCGGAAGAGAAGTTCGAGGAGATTCCAAGCGCTGAGCCAACCTCGGAAATCAGATTACCGTTCGCCAGCTCACTCGTAGCGACATACAGTTCTTCCGCCCCATAGCTGCCGGAGATGACATTGGCCAAGCCGTCGTCAATGGCGGTATACCATGCCTGGTCGATGTCCTGGAAGCTGGCCGAGGGAGGAACGAGCAGATTGATGCTGGCGCCGGGAGCGATCGTGTGCGACATCTCCACGTCGAGATTGATCTCCACTTGATCCGCGGAGATGCAGTCGCTCTGCGTCGGAAGATAAGTGATGTTGAAGTTTGTTCCCAAGGTCAGCGCTGGTAATCCGAAATACGCGGAGAACGCATTCGCATCGCTCAGGATGGTGGACGATCCGCACCAGTCGATAATCCCGATCGTCTGGCCCGCGCCGTTATAGCCTTCGTTATAGAGGCCGGTCAGGTTATACGCCGTCTGAATGTCCTGCGGCTCGTAACCGCATCCCGGGGTGGTCGTGGTGATCATATTCAGGTGGTTTCCCGAATAGGTCCCGATGGGAAGCGAGCCGTTCCCGTTGGTCGAGAACGTCTCGGTTTCCGTGCCGTTGAAGCAAATGTTACTGAACAGCGGGGTTATGGACGGTGCCGCTTTCGAGTTACCCGCCGCATTGGGTTTGGCATTGGGAGGACTGCTCGGTCGTTGCATCAGCGGATGCGTAAACACGGCCGTATCCAATCCAGCCACGGAGTTCGCCAGCGCCCCGGCTGGCCCGTCAATATAGGGATCCCGGTCGTTGGAGCGGATTACTTTGTCTCCCACCTGGTACTTGTTGAGCTGTACGTGGAACGCCGTCTGTACGTCGGCCACTCTGCCTCGCGCCCTCACAAAGAAGTTGTCCCCACCCACCTTCACCACGTGCAGATTGTGGCTTTCAAAAAACTGCTGCACGGTCTTCGCTTCATCCGCTGTCGGTGCAAACCGCGCCGCGAACTGTGACCGGGTCAGGAATTGACGATACTTCGGGGAGGTTCGATCGTAAAGTTGACCCACCAAAGCGTCGAGCTCGCTGCGATTGTGCGGAGCCAGCCAGATGCTGACCTCAATCGTCTTGGCCGGATCCTCGCTTCCGAGACTCTTTGCGTTGGAGACATAGCCAGGCGTGTTGTGTGCAACGAGTTTGCCGCCGACCGTGCTGGCCGACAGCAGCGCGCAACTCATGGCTACGACAACGACGACGCCCAGCCCACGAAACTTGCTCCCTGCATTTTCTGTCTTCCTGTGGTTCATTACTTCCTCCCTCAGAATGTGGGTGAAATCCGAAATCGGGAGCCGCGCGCCGCGAAGAACACGGACACCCTGACCCAAGACGTCGGACGATGTGAATTGAAGTGTGAACCCGATGTGCCGCGGTGGAACACAACGCCCGTGACAAGTCCGGTCCGTTGAGCGAATTGCGCAATCCTAGACCGTTCTGACACGGTTGGCAATAGTTTTGGCGAGTCTTTATTTTTGACCACGTCGAGCGACAGAAAAAGCAGAAAACTGTGCAATGTTTTGCAGCCTTCTCAATGCACCACATCGGCCAACTTCCCGCTGGCGATCAACTCCGCCAGGCGCGCGAAATCCTGATACATCACGCGGTCCTTGTCCATCGTCCGGCACACCCCCCGGATCGCCGCGTGCGCCTGCTGCAAGGGTTTGGACGTCTTGAGCGGCGCCAGAAAGTCGATCGCCTGCGCCGCCGCCATGGCCTCGATGGCCAGCGTGTTGCGCGTGTTTTCCACCACTCTTTTCAGTTTGTTCGCCGCCGTCATCCCCATGGAGACAAAGTCTTCCTTATTCCCCGACGTCGTGATCGAATCGACCGATGCTGGATGCGCCAGCACCTTGTTTTCGCTCACCAGCGCGGCCGCGGTCACTTGCGGCATCATGAAGCCTGAGTTCATTCCCGCGCCCGGCGCGAGAAATGGCGGCAACCCTTCGCTCAGCGCGGGGTTCACCATGCGCTCCAATCGCCGCTCGCTGATGCCCGCCAGTGCGCTCAAGGCAATCGCCAGAAAGTCGAGCGCGAACGCCAGAGGCTCGCCGTGAAAATTTCCGCCCGAAAGCACGTCGCCCTCTCCGTCCATCGCTTTCGGGTTCTTCACGAACACCAGCGGATTATCGACCGCCGAATTCGTCTCCGTCTCAAACACCCGGCGGCAATGAGCCAGCGTATCGCGCACCGCGCCGTGCACCTGCGGCATGCAGCGCAGCGAATAGGCGTCCTGCACCCGGCCGCAGTCGCGATGCGAGTCGCGAATCTCGCTCTGTTCCAGCAGTCGCCGCAGATTTGCCGCCGTCTTGCTTTGCCCGGCATGGGGACGAGCCTTTTGAATGCGCTCATCGAACGCGACGTTGGTTCCCTTGAGCGCATCGCACGCCATCGCCCCAATCACATCGGCGGAGTCGACCAGCGTCTCCGCATCGAGCAGCATCAACGCGCCGATGGCGAGCATCGCTTGCGTGCCGTTGATCAGCGACACCGCTTCTTTCGCCTCCAGCACCAGCGGCTTGATCTGAGCGCGCTTCAACGCTTCGGCGCTGGCGATGCGCGCGCCTTTCTCGTCAAAGCATTCGCCTTCGCCGATCAGCGCCAGCGCCAGGTGCGCCAGCGGCGCAAGATCCCCGCTCGCCCCCACGCTTCCCTGCGATGGAACCATCGGCGTCACGCCGCGATTGAGCATCTCGCAAATCGTGTCGATGGTAATGGCCCGCACGCCCGAGTTGCCTTTCGCCAGCGAGTTGGCGCGCAACAGCATCATGGCGCGCGTGTCGGCGATGGCCAGCGGTTCGCCCACGCCCACCGCATGCGAGCGCACGAGATTCACTTGCAGTTCGCGGACCTGCTCGCCCACGATGTGCACGTCGCTGAGCTTGCCGACGCCCGTCGTGATGGCGTAAGAAATTTTATTGTTGGCGACCAGCGCGTCGACCACGGCGCGGGCGCGATCAACGGCCTCGCGCGCGTCGGGATCGAGAAGCACAGGCCGGCGCGTTTCCATGCGCGCCACTTCGCGCACGTCTTCCAACGTCAGATCGTTTCCGTTGATATGCAGAGCTTGCAAAGCTATCTCCCAATGGCGGCGCGGAACACCCGCAGGTATTTCTCGGGCAGCGCACGAGTTTTCATCCGCGCATTCGCCACGATGTGCGTGGTCTCGCCCTCGGCTAGCAACTCACCGGTCTCCGCTTTCCGCAGTTCGTATCCGAAGCGAATCACTTTTTCCCGAACCTGTTTCAGGTGCGTGCGCACTAGAACCTCGTCATCATAGTGCACGGGAGCCTTGTAACGGCACTGCGCATCGACGACGGCAATAAAGCAGTCGTCCTCGCGCTCCATATCTCTGTAGCTGAAGCCAAGCTGGCGCAACAGTTCGACCCGCCCCACTTCAAACCAAACGAAATGATTGGCGTGATAAACGACGCCCATCTGGTCGGTTTCAGCGTAACGGACGCGAATGCGCGTCTCATTCACCGTCGGACTATCGATCGTCGAGTCGTTGGCGTTCATCGGCCCGTCCACTTCGGTTTGCGCTTTTCCAGAAACGACGTGATCCCTTCGCGGAAATCGGCGCTCTCGCGAATCCCGGCATTCTCGCGAATCGCCGTTTCCATTTGCGTATCGAGCTGCGCGCGCGCGTGGTCGGTCAGCAAGCGTTTGGTATGAAGAAGCGACAAGGGACTGTTCTCCGCCAACAGCGCGGCCAGTTCGCGAGCGCGATCGAGCAATTTTTCCGCCGGGACAATCTCGTTGATCAGCCCCATTTTCAGCGCTTCCGCCGCGTCGAAGATGCGTCCCGTGAGCAAAAGATCGCGGGCAATCTTCTCGCCAACCTGACGCAAAAGAAACGTCGATACAATGGCCGGCACAAATCCGATCCGCACCTCGGTGTAGCCGAACTTGGCTTCTGGCACGGCCAGCGTGAAATCGCAGAGCAGCGCGAGTCCCGTGCCTCCCGCAACGGCCGCGCCGTTCACCGCGGCAATCGTCGGCTTGGGAAATTCATAGAGCGAACGGAACAGCGAGACCATGGTGCGCGAGTCTTTCAGATTTTGCGCGGGCGTACGTCCGATCAGGGCTTTCAGGTCGTCAAGATCCAGGCCCGAGCAAAAAGCCTTCCCCGCGCCGGTCAAAATCAAAATGCGAGCGGAAGACTTGCTCACTTCGTCCAGCGCGCGGATCAGATCGTCAATCAGTTCGTAGCTGACGGCGTTGCGCTTGTCGGGCCGGTTGAGGGTGATGGTGGCCAAGGCGGAGTCGAGTGTGAGCGTGAGCGTTTTGTAATTCATAGTAGTTTTCTGTGCATTCTCAATCCGCCGCCGTTGAGGCTGTGTACCTCGCCCCGATTTCAGCCGTCACTCGCACCAGCGCGTCCAGCGACTTGAGCGGCGGCAATTGCGCGCCGCGTTTGCCCAGGGCCTCAATTACCGTCTCCGTTGCAATATTCCCCACCAGTGCGTCCTGCGCGAAAGGACATCCGCCTAGACCGCCGATGGCGGAATCAAAACGCCGGCACCCAGCGTCGTAGGCCGCAACGATCTTGGCGGTAGCCTGATCGGGACGGCTGTGCAAGTGGACTCCAATTTCAAGGTAACCATACTCGGCCATCACCGCCGAAACCACTTCCTGAATTTTCTCCGGCGGCGCCAGCCCTACCGTGTCGGCGAGAGAAATCGTGCGAATCTCCTGCAACTCAAGCAAGCCCACCGCCGCCACGATTTCGTCGACGCTCCATTCGTCGCCGTAAGGATTGCCGAACGCCATCGAGATGTAGACGACCGTTCCCACCCCGGCTTCGTCCGCCTTCTTCTCGATCTTTTCCAGTTCCTCGATGGCATCTTCCAAACTCTGCCGCTGATTATTCTGCAAAAACGTCGGCGAGATGGAGTACGGAAAACCGAGCGTACGCACCTTCTCGGTCGCAATCGCCCGCTGCGCGCCTTTTTCGTTGACCACGATGCCGATGATTTCCACATCGCCAGGCACGTCGAGTTCTTTCAGAACTTCTTCCGAGTCGGCCATCTGCGGAACGGCGTTAGGAGAAACAAAACTGACCGCGTCAATGTGCTTAAATCCAGCCGAGATCACCGCCTGAAGATAGTTGGTCTTCAACTCGGCAGGGATTTGCCCTTTGAGCCCTTGCCAGGCATCGCGGGGACACTCTACGAGTTTGACTGGCTCAGGCATCTTCACCACGGAGACACGGAGGCACGGAGAGAACCAAAAAACCTCATAACACCTTTCTCACTGCCGCCTCTTACCAGTGTTGCGACGTTGAAGTTAGTGAGTATGCCGACGCGTTTGCCGGCCAGCTTGAGATACGTTAGCAATTGCGCTTCGTGGACTGGCAGAATGTGCTCCACGCACTTCAGCTCAAGGACGACTGAATCTTGAACAACCAAGTCGAGGCGATAACCGCAATCCAGCTTGACGCTCTTATATTCGACCGGAAGCGACACTTGGCGCTGGAATGCTAACTCGCGCAGATGCAGTTCGCGGCACAGGCATTCCTCGTAGGCAGATTCCAGCAGACCCGGACCAAGCGCGCGATGTACTTCGATGGCGGCGCCAATGATCTTCTCAGTGAGCTCCTCATGACGAAGTTTGCTCCGTGTCTCCGTGTCTCCGTGGTGAATCATGTCTGTAGCACTCCCACCTTAAACTCCGCCACGTCCGGATTCAGCGACGCCGCTTCCAGCGCCTGCGTGATGGCCTGCCGCGTTTCCATCGGATCGATAATCTTGTCGATCCAAAGCCGCGCGGCGCCATAACGTGGGTCAGTCTGCTCTTCGTATGTTTTCTTCGTCGAATCGAACAGTTCTTTTCTCTCTTCGTCGCTCAATTTCTTGCCACTACGCTCCAGTTGCTTCACTTTGATTTCCACCAGCGTCCCGGCGGCAGCATCCCCGCTCATCACCGCATATTTCGCCGTAGGCCAGGCAAAGACAAATCGCGGATCGAACGCTTTGCCGCACATGGCATAGTGTCCGGCGCCAAACGAGCCGCCGACAATCACGGCGATCTTTGGCACGACGGAATTCGATACCGCATTCACCATTTTCGCTCCGGCTTTGATGATGCCGCTCCACTCCGCATCGCGCCCAACCATGAAGCCGTTCACGTCATGAAAAAATACCAGCGGAATCAAATTCTGGTTGCAGTCCATGATGAAGCGCGCAGCCTTTTCGGCGGACTCCGTATAGATGACGCCGCCGAACTCCACGCGCTTATGGCCTTCGTGGTCGGTCTGATGCGCGTGCAGTTTCTGGTTGGCAACAATGCCGACGGCGAAGCCCCCAATCCGCGCATATCCGCAGATCAGCGTCTTGCCATACTCCGGCTTGTACTCGTCAAAGCGGCTTTCATCCACAATGCGCGCCAGAATTTCTTTCATATCGTACGGACGCGCCGGCGAGGCATCGTAGGCGCCGTAAATTTCTTCCGCCGGCATCGCCGGGTCCACCGGCTTTTTGCGGTCCCACAAAGACTGCCGCCGGTATCCCCACTTTTCAATCAGCGAACGGATACGGTTAATGCAAGCTTCGTCGTTCGGCTCCCGGAAATCGACCGTGCCGCTGATGGCCGAGTGCATCGCGGCTCCACCCAACTCCTCGGCGGAAACTTTCTGCCCGATCGCAGCTTGCACCAGCGCGGGCCCGGCAAGAAACAGCCCGCTCCCGTCCGTCATCAAAACGTGATCGCACATCACCGGGAGATACCCGCCCCCCGCAACGCACATGCCCATGATCGCCGCAATCTGCGGAATGCCCAGGGCCGACATGACCGCATTGTTGCGAAAGACGCGCCCGAAATCGTCTGTGTCGGGAAAAACATCCTCCTGCAGCGGCAGAAACACTCCAGCCGAGTCGACCAGATAAATCGTCGGAATGCGATTTTCGATCGCGATGTTTTGCGCGCGAATCACTTTTTTCGCGGTCATCGGAAAGAACGCGCCCGCCTTGACCGTGGCATCGTTCACGATGAGCATGACCATGCGCGTTTGGATTCGCGCCAGTCCCGTGATCACGCCCGCCGCCGGCGCTCCTCCCCACTCTTCGTACATCTTGTGAGCGGCATAGAGCCCCAGTTCGAAAAACGATCCCGGATCGGCCAGCAGCTGAATCCGTTCCCGCGCCGTGAGCCGCGACTTGGCGTGCTGGTTGTCAATGGCCTTCGAGCCGCCGCCCTCGCGAATGGTTTCCTCTTCGTTGCGCACCTGCGCGACTAGATCCGCCAGCGCCCGCATATTCGATTCGAAGCGAAGAGAGCTGGGGTCGACCTTGGTAGGGAGCACGTTGTCGATCGTGATGGCAGTAGATTCTGTACGCTCGCGCATGAGGGCAGACTCTTCGGTATTTACGAAACTCCTTACTATACCAGCGGGGCCGTCGGCGGCGAGCAACCACTCACCTCTGCAAGTGCCGCAAGGCGCGGCGCTACAATCGAACCATGTCGCGGAAACTCGCATCCCGGCCAGACTGGCAGATCGCGCTGGCGATTACGGCTGCCTTGCGAGTCGTTTTCTCCGCGACCGCCGCCGCGCTTGCGCTTTTTCTGCGGCCGGACCCCGCATTGATTCGCAGCAACGCGCTCACCGACAATTTGCCCTCGCCCCACGGTCTGCACTATGCGCTCCTCGGGATTTGGGAACGCTTCGACACCTTGTGGTATCTGCGCATCGCGCAACATGGTTACGACCGGCCCATGGCGGTGATCTTCTATCCGTTGTATCCGGCGGCGATCCGGATCGTGAGTTGGGTTCTCCCCGCAACCGCCGCGGCCCTATGTGTGTCGACAGCAGGGGCGTTTTTTTTCTTTTGGGGATTGCTGCGCCTCGCCGACCCCAGCCTGACCGGGACCGGGCGAATCCGCATGCTGCTCCTGCTCGCGGTCTGGCCTGCCAGCTTTGCCCTCTTCGCCGGATACGCCGAATCTTTGACGATCGCTCTGATCGTGTGGGCGGTCATTTTCGCGCGCGCCGGTCGCTGGTGGCCGGCAGTGCTGTGCGGGCTGCTGGCGGGATTAGGCCGCCCCTCCGGCGTGCTGGTTGCAATCCCCTTGTGCATCCTCGCGCTGCGGAGCCGGCGCGCCGCCTCGCTGGTCGTATTCCTCACGCCTCTCGGCGTGCTGGGCTATTGGAGCTGGCTACGCTGGTCGGGACGCCCGTCAGTCGTCGAAGCCTATCGGCTGCACCAGGGGATGGCGATCGCTCCGCCTTGGGTGGGCATGTGGGAATCGCTGCGAGCGCCCATCGCGCAACACGATGCGCTTCTCGCCATCCGGCTCGGTCTCATCGTCCTAGTGGTGGCGCTCAGCCTGCGTCACGAAGTCCGTCTCGAGGACAAACTCTTCGCCCTGGCCGTGGTTCTCCAGATGTTGCTGTATGCGGGGCGGCCAGCGGTCGGCGCCGTGCGCTATCTGCTCCCGGTTTACCCCGCGTTCCTGGCTCTGGGAAGCTACGCGCAAAGCCACTGGAACCGGCGGCAATTCAGTTTCTATGTAGCAGCCTTCGGATGCCTGAATCTGGTTTGGCTGTGGGCGTTTCTGAACTGGTCCCTGGTCGTGTAGGCCCACATGTGGCGCGGACGCCCTCGCCCGCGTGACGCAGGCATAATTCACTGAGCGTCGCAGCAAGGAGTTAGCGATTCACTTGCAGTCGGCGCATAGCCTCCGCTACGGGATCGTCGGCGATCGCATCCACCAATCCAATTTCCAGAGCTCGCGCCGCGGAGATTTTTTCGGCGGCGACAAAGAGTTCCATCGCTCTTCCCTTCCCGATCAGCCGCGGCAAGCGCTGCGTCCCTCCCCAACCCGTCATGAGGCCGAGGGCGGCGCCGCGATGACCGAAGACGGCGTGGGGCGCGGCAATCCTGCGCTGACAGGCCAGCGCGAGGTCCAGACCTCCGCCCATGCAGTGGCCTTCAATCGCGGCGACGACCTGCGCGGGATAGCCGGCAATGGCGTTCATCAGCGCTTGTCCCATACCTGAAAATTCATAGGCTTCAGGGCCTGTCAGCGCTGCAATTTCGTTTAGATCGGCGCCGACAGAAAAAAACTGCCGATTGCCGGTTATGATCAGTGGTCGGACGTGTCTTTTCAGTTCGTCTCTCAATTCACCGATGGCGCCCGTCAGCGCGCGCACGCAACCGCTTGTCAGGCGATTGGTTCCGTCGGGCGAAGTAAGTCGCACGATGCGTATAGGACCGTCGGCCTCGATTCGGAACAAGAGTGCAGACACGGAACCATCTTACTTAAGCTATGCTCGCACCGGAACCGCCATTGCAGCCGCGCTGCAAATATGATTTTGTATCAGGGTATGCCTTTAGGCATACCGTAAGCGCTGTGTGATGAATGCGCCTTTAGGCGCTGACGACGTAAGGAAGCAGCCCATGAAGATTGCCATCCAGGGAGAACTCGGTTCNNGCCGCGCGCGACCATCGTACCCTGTGCCCGTTCGCTCGAAGTCTTCGACCGCGTGCAGCGAGGCGCCGTCGACTGCGCCGTCATCCCCATCGAAAACTCGCTGGCCGGTTCCGTCGCCGAACATTTCGATCTTCTTCTGAGCCGCGACGTACACATCGTCCGCGAATTTCGCCTGCGCATCGTCCACAATCTGATCGCGCTCCCCGGCACAAAACTGAGCGCCGTGCGCCGCGTCTTCTCGCACCCCGTCGCCCTCGACCAGTGCCGCGACCTCTTTGCCGGGAATTCGCACCTGCAAGCCGTTCCCTTCTACGACACCGCGGGAAGCGTAAAGCACATCGTCGCGGAGCAATTGCCGGATGCCGCGGCCATCGCCAGCCGTCGCGCCGCCGCCGTCTACAAGGGGAAAATCCTGAAAGCCGGAATCGAGGACGACAAGAAGAACTTCACCCGCTTCTTTCTCATCAATAAAGGAACGACGGGCCGCGGAAAGCCGCGAACGACAAACCATCGCGCTGCCAACAAAACCTCGCTCGCCTTCAGCCTGAAGAACATTCCCGGAGCCTTGTTCAAGGCGCTCAGCGTCTTCGCCCTGCGCGACATCAGCCTGAGCAAGATCGAATCGCGCCCCATGCGCGGCCGTCCCTGGGAATACGTCTTCTTCGT
>PLUW01000054.1 GCA_003162935.1 Acidobacteriaceae bacterium | reverse complement strand
TAAAACAGGGCGGCATTGGCCGGGATCTGCAGATTGAAATCGAGAAAGCTGTGGACCAATATCCCGACGCAGCCCAGCAGGGCCGCAACGGTTAGAGCGCCACTGGCGTTCTCGGTCCAGTTCTTAAGTTTGCTGGCCGCCCGACGGAAGACCAGTACCAGAAACCAGACCGCGATGGCGAATCCGGCGAGACCGGTTTCGACCAGCAGTTGCAGATAATCGTTGTGCGCCTGATTGACGAAGAATGTGGTGTAGAAGCTGCGAAATTCTGGGTAGACGACCGGGAACGTGCCCAGTCCCCAGCCGAGGAACGGCCGTTTGAGCAACATGCGCAAGCAGTCGCGATCGATGGTGAGGCGGGTTCCTCCGGCGAGTTCTTGCTGCGCTTCGGAATGAATGCTGATGAGACGCCGGGTGAGTTCGTTCCCGCCCATCCAGACGAGAAAAACAATCACCAGCGCCAGGAACGTGCCCAGTAGGAGGGGTTGTTTCCAGTTGCCCTCGCGTTTGCGAACCAAAAGCACGGCGAGCATCACGATCTGGACGACGAATGCCGCCATGCCGCCGCGGGATCCGGAAAGAAAAATGCTTGCCGCCATCAGCGCGGCGATTCCCGCCACCAGGATTTTGCGGCTGCCTTCGGTAAAGCGGGTTGCGGCTAATACCAGCGGGAAAGGCGTCAGCATCTCCATTAGACCCGCATAGTGATTGTGATTTACGTAGGGGCCATAGATCGAGCCCCCCTGCTCCAAGGCCCAGATCCAGTAGAGTTTTCCGTTGGGCGCCAGACCCTGCAGCATGGCAAACAAACCCACCAGCGCGCCGTACCCGGTGAACAGTTTGGCCAGCAGCTCAAACTGGGAGGAGCGACGCAGCGTCTGAGTGGCCACAAACACGAGCATGCCGTAGGCGGCGTAGAGCAATAAGTGCGAGTAGGTCACCTGACGGTAGGCGGTGGTTCCAGTCACCCATTGCAACACCACCAGGAAAAGGAACGCGGCCATAGGACGGTAGAGCGGGTGGTCGGAGACGATGAGTTGGCGGTTGATCCACTGGCGTGCGGCCCAGAGCGCGAGCAAAAGCATGGCGCAGGTTTCCAAGGCAAAGATGGACCAGGGCTCGACTGCTCCGAAGGCGAGTGGCCCCAGCAAGAGGGTGGCGCCGGCGCCAGCGAACAGGGCTTTGTTGGTGAGTCGCGGTTGCGAGACCTTGGTTACGGGCGCGGGTTCGGGTTGGGTGGCAAGGGCGGAACTCACGGTTTGTCCTTGGAGCCATCGCTGGGATTTGGGGAAGATTCATCGACAGAACCTTCCGGAGAAAGCTCGAAGTCGTCAAGCCAGAGCTTCCCGCGAATCGGCGAACCGGCCGGAAAGCGCTCGATCGCAAGAAGCAGCAGGGTTGTGGAGTTCGGGGTCGTGACCTTGGAATGCACTTCCTTCCAGAAGTCGGCGTCGTTGAGCGACTCGCTGACAAACAGGGGGGCTCGGGTGTAGGCGTCGCGCAGAACGATCTGCGGACCGCCTGCGCCCTCAAAGTCGGCCGACTTGTAGTAGGCGGAGAAGTCGTAGGTGGTTGCGCCGCGTACGGGAATGAGTTGGGAAATTCCGGCGTCTTCGATCCCAGGGCCTTCGAAGGTGAGCGAAAGCGATCGCTGGCCCTGGTGAAAGTCGCTTGGATCGAGCAAGGGCTTCACGCCGATGCGATTGACGTAGATCCAATCGAAGCCTCCGTTGAGGACGTCGAGGCTGAAGTCGCCGTTGACGACCAGGTTGTCTTCCGTAGGCTGGTAGGCGGAGAGTCCAAGAACATCCGCGGTTTGTTGCCAAGCCGACATCGCGGCATCGGGACGGTTCACTCCGATGAGATAGTGCACAAAATCGTAGAGATAGCGGTTCGGGAATTTCTGGTGCAGCTGAGCGAGGCGGTCCCAGGTCTTGATAGCGCCTTCGGTCTCCTGCTTGCTCGTCAGCAAATCGAGAAAGGCGAGCAGGGAATCGGGATGAGCCGGTACCACGTCGCGGAGCAGCGCGTCCGTATCCGGACGAACGCGCAAGGAAGCGCGCAATGCGGGGTAGACGAGGGTGGGGTCGTTCTCGATGACGACGTGGAATTCGCGCAAGGCGTGGTCGGTGTCGCTCTTGTCGCCATTGATGAGGAAGAAGTTCGCAGCTTCCCACGCCACGTCGGGGGCGGTGGGTTCGGCTTGCAATGCGCGGTCCAGCGCGGTTCGCTGACCGGCGGTGTCGCCGGTGACCTGGTAGGCGGCGGCGAGATCGAACCAATAGCGGGCATTGTGAGGGTCGAGCGCCGTAGCGGCGCGAAAGCTCTCGATCGCCGACTGAGGATCGCTGGCAACAAATGTGAAGTAGCGTCCGAGCCGGTGACGATAGTCCGCGTTCCCCGGGGCAAGACGCACGGCGAGTTGCAGCTTGGGTAACTCCGGACGCGCGGCCAGCACGCTGGCGGCAAACTCTTTGCCGATCAGGAGAATGTAGATGCAGGCGAGCGAGGCCACGCCAACCGCCCACTGCCAGCGCTGCCGATTTGAGAGTGAAATGGTCATGCTTCCGTCGCCGTTCCGTCCAACCGTCAGGTTAACCCGCCTTCGGTTCCGCATCATCGCCGGCGCCGGGAGAGTCTTCCTGGTAATACTGCCCGTACTTTCCCTGATACTCGTAGTAATAGTAGTAGTCCGGAGAAGTGAGATCCACGGCGTTCAGCAGTACCCCGGCGACGTGGGCGTTGACCTGCGTCAAAATATCGCGGGCGCGGCGCAGCGCTTGCTTCGTGGTTTGACCGGAGCGGATGACCAGGATGGTGGCGTCGGCCCGAGGGGAAAGCACGACTGCATCGGTCACCGAAAGTGTGGGAGGTGTATCGATCACGATGTGGTCGAACTCCGCGCGCAATTCGGCGATCAAGTCTCGCATGTTTGAAGATGCCAGCAATTCCGCGGGATTCGGAGGCGGCGTACCTGCGGGAAGAATGAAAAGATTGGGCAGAACCGGCGAGGTGGTGATGGCCTGCTGGGCGGTGGCGCTGCCGGTGAGCACGTTGCTGAGACCGCTGCGCGGGCCCATGCCCAGGGTCTTGTGAACACTGGGGCGGCGCAGGTCGGCATCGATCAGGAGGACGCGGACTCCCTTTTGCGCGAGCACGATCGCGGTGTTGATGCTGGTGGTAGTTTTTCCCTCCTGCGGACGCGCACTGGTTACCATGATGACTTTTGGCGGCGCTCCCAGGTTGGAGAGCAGGAGCGAAGTGCGCAGCGCGCGATACGATTCGGCCATCTGCGACTGTGGGCGAACCTGCGTCACGGTTTCTACCGCTTCCTTGGATGAGATGGGGGTTAAAACCAGCCGTTTGCCCGTGGGCCCATGGCTGACCGACTTGGAGCCGAGCGGAATCATCCCAAGCGCAGGAAGGCCGGACAGCGCCGTGGCCTGCTCGGGTGTGCGGACGGTGTTGTCCATGTTCTCCAGTATGAAGGCCAAGCCTACGCCGGAGATGACGCCGAGCATGAGGGCGAAAGTCAGGTTGCGCGGGATATTGGGTTCGCTGGGAGAGGTCGGAACACGGGCCGCATCGATGATGCGAAAGTTATTGGAGCGTAATCCCGCGGTGACGCCCGCTTCTTTCAGTTTTTCCAGCAATCCCTCGTAGAGCGTCCGATTGCTGTCCAGATCGCGCTTCAGGATGCTGTACTCGATGGCGCTCTCGTTGAGTTTGTTGGCTTCCTGTTTTTGCTTTTCAAAAGAGGCGCGCAGCATGTTTTCGCGCTGTAACGCGGCCAGGTACTGACCCTTGAGATGGTCGACGGCCTTGTTGGTTTCCGATTGCAGTTGGTGGTCAATCTCCTTTAGTTGACTGTTGAGCTGGGCGACCTTCGGGTACTGGGGACCAAACTGCGTGCTGAGATCGGCGACCTGGATTCTGAGGTTGGCCTGCTGCTCGCGCAATTTATCCAAAAGACCGGAGGTGGCGGCGCTCGCGTTTCCCGAGCTGTCGGCAATGATCGCGGCCGCGATGGCATCGGGATCGTTGGACTGAGTCTGGCGGTAGACCGCTTCCTTCTCCATGCGATCCGATTCGGCCGCAGTCATTTCCTTGTTCAGTTCGTCGAGTTTTTCAGTGATGATGTTTGTCTTCTCGTCGGTCCCGAGAATCTCGTGTTCCTTCTGGTAGCGCACGAGTTTCTCCTGCGAGGTTTCCACTTTCATCTGCAAGTCGACCAGTTGTTTGGAAAGCCAGTCGGAGGCCTGCATGGTGGATTCGAACTTGGTCTTGAAGTTCTGCTCGACATAGGTGGAGGCAAGCGTATTCACGGCGCCGGCGGCGAGCTGCGGATCGGTGCTGTTGTAGTGAATCTCAATGATCCGGGTGTTGGGAATCAGAGTGACGTGGAGATTTCCGCGAAAGGCGGACAACAGAGATGAGGTGCGATTGGAATCGGCCTGCAGCGGATCGGCGACCAGATTGGATGTTTTGGCATCGGCATGACCGCCAAACTCGGGACGTTTGTCCAGATTCAGTTGCCGGATCACCTGCAGGGCCATCAGATCGCTCTGCAGAATGCGGACCTCGGTATCCAGGTCGCTTTGATCGTAGTAGTCGACCACCGGACCCGAGTCCTTGAAGGTAATGAGATTGGGATCGGCTTTATTGACCGCGATGCGGCCCACGGCTTCATAGATGGGAGTCTGGCGCAGGCTGGCAATGGCGACGGTCAGGAAGATTCCGGCGATCACCGAGATCACCATCCACTTGCGCTTGATGAGCACGCGCATGTATTCACGCAGCGTGGACTCCTGCGCGGGCAGGGTGTTGTAAAGCGCGGAGGTTATCGGTTTGAGGAATTCAGCCGGTTCGCCGGGCTGCAACTCACGCGACGGGTCGCTACTTCTCGGATCGTTGCTCCGTGGAACCAGGGGGCCCAATGACATCACTACTCCTTAGCCACAAACTCGACACAGCAGCGCCGCCGCTGGCATACCGGCTCCTCCGCTCCCGCCCGTCCTTCCGCAGCGAGCTTTGGCGGACAGAAGCGGCCAGGTCCGAGGAATTTGCCTGATTTTAGCATCCTTGGGAGTAAGGAACAGCGAAAATTGCGGAGCGGAGATCATTGTTTTCGATTCCCGTTTCGGCATCGAAGATGCGAACGCTGCATCAAAGGCTCGGTTATACTATCGAGCACAAGAACTTACACGAAAATCGACGATTGTCGTGGCAGCCTTCGGAACGGTTGTTACTCGGCCCCACGCGCAGGGTAACTCGGCAGAAGAGGTTTTCAAGGAACAAGAATGGTGAATTGGTCGCAGGAATCGGTGCTGGTAACGGGTGGAACCGGATCGTTCGGGAAGAAGTTTGTCGAGATCATGCTGCGCGAATACCATCCCCAGAGACTGGTAATTTTCAGCCGGGACGAGTTGAAACAGCATGAGATGCGAACCTCGGGATTCGATCATCCCAGCCTGCGATATTTTATTGGAGACGTGCGGGACGTGGAGCGGCTGAAGCGCGCTCTTTCGGGCGTGACCGTGGTGGTGCACGCGGCGGCGCTGAAGCAGGTGCCAGCCTGTGAGTACAACCCGTTCGAAGCGATCCAAACCAATATCATGGGCGGGCGAAATGTGATCGATGCGGCGATCGATCAGGGAGTGCGGCGCATTCTCGCGCTCAGCACCGACAAGGCGGTGAATCCGATCAATCTCTATGGCGCCACCAAGCTGTGCGCGGAAAAAGTGTTTGTACAGGCCAACGCCTATGCGGGCGCGCGCAATACGCGCTTCAGTTGCGCGCGCTATGGCAACGTTGTGGGCAGCCGCGGCAGCGTGATTCCGGTGTTTCTGGAGCAGAAGCGGCGCGGGAAGATCACGATCACCGATCCGCGCATGACGCGATTCTGGCTGACGCTGGAGCTGGGCGTGAAATTCGTCATCCGCTGCCTGGAGCAGATGCACGGTGGCGAGATTTTTGTTCCCAAGATTCCGAGCATGCGGCTTTTGGACCTGGCGGAGACCGTCGCTCCGGGATGCGCGGTGGAGTACATCGGGATTCGTCCAGGAGAGAAGTTGCACGAAGTGCTGGTTTCC
This sequence comes from Acidobacteriaceae bacterium, assembly GCA_003162935.1. Taxonomy (GTDB): domain Bacteria; phylum Acidobacteriota; class Terriglobia; order Terriglobales; family Acidobacteriaceae; genus Acidiflorens. The sequence goes on along the minus strand of PLUW01000054.1, from coordinate 7,033 downwards.
GAAGACGAGTCGCGGCAAACGCTGGAGACCGAAGATATGTATGTGATTCAGCCGTCGCATCCCTGGTGGAAATCGGAAAACTGGGTGAACGCCAAGCCGCTGGCGGAAGGCTTCCGGTATTCGAGCGACACGAACGAACGCTGGCTGACGCGGCGCGAGTTGGAAGCGCTGGTAACGCCCGAAACCAGCGCTGCGGAGGCGGTTCCGACATCCGCCTAGCATGAATCCCTTGCCCACAAAACTGGAAACGCTGGCCATTCACGGGGGTGTGCCCGTGCGCGCGAAGCTGTTGCCGTATGGGCGGCAGAGTATTGACGCCGTAGATATCCAAGCAGTGGTTGAGGTTCTGAAATCAGACTGGCTGACAACGGGGCCGAAGATTGGCGAGTTCGAGGAAAAGTTTGCGGAATGGGTGGGGGCACGGCACGCGGTCAGTTTCAGTTCGGGCACTGCGGCGTTGCATGGTGCGGCGTTTGCCGCTGGACTGGGACCTGGCGATGAGGCGATCACCACGCCCATGACTTTCTGCGCTACGGCGAATTGCGTTTTGTATCAGGGCGCGACGCCCGTGTTCGCCGACGTTTCTCCCGACACATTGAACCTCGATCCGGGAGCAGTCACCAGAAAACTTACTTCGAAGACGAAAGCGGTCATCGCCGTGGATTACGCGGGGCATCCGGCGGCGCTGGATGAGTTAGGGCGTTTGGCGAAAGAGCACGGAGCACTCCTGATCGAAGACGCTTGCCATGCTCTGGGCGCCGAGTCTCGGGGCAAGCGCGTCGGCGGGATTGCCGATATGACCGCGTTCAGTTTTCATCCGGTGAAGCACCTGACGACCGGAGAAGGCGGCATGGTTACGACCAACGATGCAGGGTTGGCGGAGACTCTGCGGCGCTTTCGCAATCACGGCATTAGCAGCGAGGCGCGCGAGCGGCAGCAAGCGGGACAGTGGTTTTACGAAATGGTGCTGCTCGGTTTCAACTACAGGTTGACCGACATTGCGTGCGCACTGGGACTCTCACAATTGGAGCGGTTGGACGCAAATCTGGCGCGGCGGCGGGAGATTGCGGCGCAGTACAACGCGGCGTTCGCGAGTTTGCCGGGGGTTACCGTTCCTGCGGTACGGGAGGGCGTGAATCCGGCCTGGCATTTGTATCCGATCCGGCTGAAGCTGGAAACGCTGACGGCGGGGCGAGGCGAGGTTTTCCGCGCGCTGCGGGCGGAAAACCTCGGCGTGAACGTGCACTATATTCCGGTGCATCAACACCCGTATTATCGCGAACTCTTCCAGTCCGGCACAAGCTCAAGACTGAGCTACCCTGTGGCCGAAGACGCTTATGAGCGGCTGATCAGTCTGCCGATGTTCCATTCCATGACGGCGCAGGATGTGGAAGATGTGATTCATGCGGTGGGTAAAGTCTTGGAGCATTACGAGAAGAGAGTCGTTGGTCGTTAGTCGTTCGCGAAGGTACGGACGGATTTGGCCAACGGCTGGTTTCGAATGACGGGCAGAGCGAGCGCTCGCATGCACTCGGGATCAGGCAAGCGAAATAAGTCATGTCGAGAATTTCCGATTGGGTGGAATGTCGGACTCTAGTGGTCGGTTGCGGATCGATTGGCCGCCGCCACGCGAGAAATCTGAAGGCGCTGGGCGTACGGCGGCTCGGGTTTTGCGATACCAGTTCCGAAGCGCTGAAGCAGTGCCGCGAAGAACTGGGCGGAGAGACGTTCTCCGACTATGCCGAAGCTCTGCAGAAATTCAAGCCTGAGATCGTACTCATCTGCACTCCGCCGGTGTACCACGTGGAAGAGGCGCTGGCCGCGTTGCAGGCTCGCGCCCACGTTTTCATCGAAAAACCTCTCTCGCATGAATCGAGCGGAATCCAGGCGCTGATTTCCGAGGCACGGCGCCACGACCGGGTGGTACAGATCGGTTACAACATGCGGTTTCATCCCGGCCTGCAGATTTTAAAAGAGCTGATCGATTCGGAAAAGTTGGGGCGAGTTCTCTGGCTCAACGTGGAAGTTGGGCAATACCTTCCCGACTGGCGTCCGTGGCAGCATTATCGCGAGAGCTACAGCGCGCGCCAGGAACTAGGCGGAGGCATCATTCTCGATGGTTCTCACGAACTGGATTACATCTGCTGGCTGCTGGGGCGTCCCACGGAAGTGACTTGCCGGGCGGAGCACCTCAGCAGTCTGGACGTGGATGTGGAAGACTCGGCGTGGATCTACCTGACGTTTCCGGAGCGGCGGCGCGCGGAACTGCATCTGGATTTTGTGCAGAGGGCCTACACGCGCACGTGCAAGGTCGTGGGCGAGACGGGTACGGCTTTGTGGGATTTCAATGTCCAGGAAGTGCGGTGGTTCTCTGCGGAAGAGTCTTCGTCCGAGAAGCTTTCGGCAAAGCCGGAGGGCTGGAAAAGCATTCCGTACGTTTTTGAAGCGAACGACATGTATGTGGCGGAGATGGTTCACTTCTTGGAGTCACTGGGGAGCGGGACCGGGCCCATGGTCGATCTGGAGCAAAGCCGGGATGTGATCCGGGTGGTGGAAGCGGCCAAGAAGTCTTCGGAGGAAGGCCGGCCGCAGTCGCTGAATTGGACGAGCGAGGCGACCGCTGGACCGGTGGTGGCGATCATCCAGGCTCGGATGGGATCAAGCCGGTTGCCGGGTAAGAGCCTGGCGGAGATCGAAAAGCGGCCGATGTTGTGGCACGTGATTCAACGCGTAAAACGCGCGCGGATGGTGGACCGCGTGGTGGTGGCCACTTCCACCGCTCCAGCGGACGATGCCATCGAGAACATGTGCCAGGAGAACGGCGTCCCGTGCTATCGGGGCAGCGAAAACGACGTGCTGGATCGTTTCTACCATGCTGCGCTCGCGGAAAAGCCGGCGAAAGTGGTGCGCATCACGGCCGACTGCCCGTTGATCGATCCGGAGGTGATCGACCGGGTGGTGCGGCGCTTCGAGCGCGGCGATCTTGATTATGCCTCCAATGCCATGGTGCGCAGCTATCCAGATGGGCTGGATACGGAGGTATTTTCGTTCTCCGTACTGGAACGGGCGTGGCACGAGGCCAACAAGGCTTCGGAGCGTGAGCACGTAACCCCCTACCTGCGTTCGGAAAAATTCCGGACGGCCAATGTCGAGAACGATTCGACGTCCTTGCACCAGCATTATCGCTGGACGGTGGATGAGGTGGAGGATCTGGAATTCATTCGGGCCGTGTACAAGGCTTTTCGCGATCGGGAGACGTTTGGAATGAAGGATGTTTTGGAGTTGATCGAGAAGAATCCGGGGCTGGAAAAGATGAATTCGGAAATTGTTTCCAACCACGGATACTACAAAAGCCTGTTCGACGAAGCACGGGCGGCGGCGGCGCCGCGTCGCCCCATTGAAAAATCGAAAGCCTGGCTGGAGCGGGCAGCCAAAGTGATTCCGGGTTCTTCGCAGACCTTCAGCAAAGGGTTTAACCAGCATGTCTACGGGGTAGCGCCGGTATTTCTGGCGAAGGGCAAGGGCTGCCGGGTTTGGGATGTGGATGGGAACGAATGTATCGATTACATCCAGGGATTGTTGCCGAACATTCTCGGTTACGCAAACGATGAAGTCAATGCCGCGGTGGCGGCACAACTGGCGCAGGGCCACAGTTTTTCTCTGCCGCACCCGCTGGAAGTGGAACTCGCGGAGCGGTTGACGCGACTCATCCCCTGTGCGCAACAAGTGCGTTTTGGGAAGAATGGATCGGACGCCACCTCCGGAGCGGTTCGCGGCGCGCGCGCGCTGACCGGACGTGAGCGCATCGCCTGCTGCGGCTACCACGGATGGCAGGATTGGTACATCGGGAGCACAACCCGAAATGCGGGCGTGCCGCAAGCGGTGCGGGCTTTGACGCATCCGTTCGTGTACAACGATCTGGCGTCTCTGCAGAAGCTTTTGCAGGAACACAAGGGCGAGTTCGCCGCTGTCATTCTGGAGCCGGTGAATTTTTGGCCTCCGGCAGCAGGTTTTCTGGAAGGCGTGAAAAGATTGGCGCATGAGCAAGGAGCGCTGCTGATTTTCGACGAGATTTGCTGTGGATTCCACTTCGGGCTGGGGGGGGCGCAGAAAAAGTTTGGCGTAACTCCGGATCTGGCTTGTTTTGGCAAGGCGATGGGCAACGGGCTTCCCATTGCATGCGTGGTGGGACGAGCGGATGTCATGAAAGTGTTTGAGGACATCTTTTTCAGTTTCACCTTCGGTGGCGAAGTGGCATCGATGGCAGCGGCCATGAAAGTGCTTGATGTGCTCGAGACCACGGACGCGCTCGTCCGCATGGACGCCAACGGGCGCCTGTTACAGGAGGGATTGAACGCTCTGGCAAGAGAAGCGGGATTGCAGGATCGTATCAAGTGCATCGGCTATCCCTTCTGGTCGCTGATCAAGTTTCTCGATGCCGACGGCAAAGACAGTCTTCTGGTTCGCAGCCTGTTCACGCAAGAATGCGTGAAGCGCGGAGTGCTGCTGCTGGCTACGCACAACATGACCGCGGCGCACGATCCGCTGGCGATTGAACAAACACTGCGGGTGTATGCGGAAGTGTGCAAGACGCTGGCGAAATGGCTGGGCGAAGCGCAACCGGAAGAGCATCTTGAAGGGGAGATGATTCAGCCGGTATTCAAGGTTCGATGAAGGGTTCGTGCATAAAGTCGTGCATAAGAACACTGGAGAATCCAGATTGGAAAAGCCGGGCCACCTGATTGTCTGCGCCGAATGCGGAATCCAGGTTGGAACTGGCCACGTCATGCGATGCCTGGCCCTGGCGCAGGCGTGGAGGCGAGCTGGCGGCGATGTAACCTTCCTGATGCGGGAAGGACTGGCGGCCATCGAGGAGCGGATTCGCGCTGAGGGTGTTTTGCTGCAAACGCTGCCTGGTGAAGGCGGTGGATCCCCCGAAGATTTTGACCGTGCGGCGATCGACGCTGGTTGCCCAATTGCTGTGCTGGATGGTTACAGCTTCGGAGCGAGCGAGCAGGCGACGCTCAGCGGGGCGGGCATTCGGGTTCTTACCATCGATGACTACGGCCACGCCAGCGATTATCCCGTCCGCTGGGTGTTGAACCAAAACGCATACGCAACGCCGGAGATGTATGGCCGGACGAATCATAATTCCAAGCTGCTTCTGGGGCCAGCCTATGCGTTGCTGCGCGATGAATTCTCGCCGTGGATCGGGTGGAAGCGAGCGATTCCGGATCGGGCCCGCAAGATTCTCATCACGATTGGCGGAAGCGATCCGGACAACGCAAGCGAACAAATTCTTCAGAGCTTGGCTCTGCTGAAGAGTTCGCCCGAAGATTCGCCCGGAGACTCGGAAGCGATTTTGGTGGTCGGAAGCGGCAACCCGCATCTGCCATCTTTGCAGGCGGCCGTCGACCTTTGTCCAGTTCCGGTGCGCGTGATGCGGAACGTGCAAAACATGCCCGCATTGATGGCCTGGGCAGATCTGGCGATTGCCGGCGCAGGCGTGACTTCGTATGAGCTTTGCTACATGGGGCTGCCGTCGATGTTGCTGATTGTCGCGGAAAACCAGCGGCGAACCGCGGAGCGCCTGTCGGAATTGGGCATGGCGGTGAATGCCGGGACGTCGAGAGAGTTTCGCGCGGGGTGGTTTGCCGGCGAACTGCGAGCTTTGATGGAATCTTCCGAGCGGCGCGCCGCGATGAGCGGGTGCGCACGCGAATTGGTGGATGGCTTGGGCAGCGAGCGGGTGCGCGCCGCGCTTATCGACAGGGAATTGAAGCTTCGGTCGGTAAGGGAGAACGATTGCCAATTGCTGTTTGAGTGGGCGCAAGATCCGGTTGTGCGGGCGGCATCGTTTCACTCAGCGGCAATTTCGTGGGAAGAACACAGCCATTGGTTTGCGGAGCGGATGCAGGATCCGCAGTCGGTAATCTACATCGGTGAGAACGCGGCCGGCGAACCGGTGGGCGTGGTGCGATTCCAAATCAAGGGGGAGAGCGCCGTGCTCTCGGTGAACGTGGCGTTGCGGTTTCGGGGCGAGGGCTGGGGCAGGGAACTGATCTTGTTTTCCACGCGCGACCTGGTCCGAGCGAATTCGGCGCAGCGGGTCGATGCATTCGTGAAGCCTGAGAATCAGGCGTCGGTACGTTTGTTCGAAGCGAGCGGTTTTCAGAGGAAAGAAAAAGAACGCATCGCCGGACAAGACGCTTTGCTTTTTACCTGGGAGTGCAGGACGGGAACTCATGCCGGCTGAAGTGGCTGCATTCACGATTGCGGGACGGCGCGTCGGTCCGGGGTCGGCGGTGTATGTGATTGCCGAGCTTTCGGCGAATCACAACCAGGATTTCGATCAGGCCGTACGAATTCTTCGCGCCGCAAAAGAAGCCGGCGCGGATGCGGTCAAGCTCCAGACCTACACGGCAGACACCATTACTCTGCGCAGCGATAAGTCATGTTTTCGGATTGCCGGGGGCACGCTGTGGGATGGCCAGACCCTCCACGACCTCTACCAGCAGGCGTTTACGCCCTGGGAATGGCAGCCGAAGTTGAAAGACATCGCGGACGAACTCGGAATGCACTTGTTTTCGAGTGCGTTCGACGATACGGCCGTCGATTTTCTCGAACGGATGAATGTTCCGGCGCATAAAGTGGCGTCGTTTGAGCTGGTGGACATCGGCCTGATCGAGAAGATGGCTCGCACCGGGAAGCCGCTGATAATGTCGACGGGCATGGCGAGCGAGGACGAAATCTCGGAAGCGGTCGAAGCGGCGCGCAGAGCGGGAGCGAAGCAGATTGCGCTGTTGAAGTGTACGAGCGCCTACCCGGCGCCGGCGGACGAAGCGAACCTGCGCACGATTCCCGAGTTGGCGCGCCGTTTCAATTGTCCGGTGGGCCTTTCGGATCACACGATGGGCATTGCGGTCCCCGTGGCCGCCGTGGCGCTCGGAGCGTGCATCATTGAAAAACACCTTTGCCTGTGCCGCGCGGATAGCGGACCGGATAGCGCATTCTCGCTCGAACCCTCGGAATT
>PLUW01000105.1 GCA_003162935.1 Acidobacteriaceae bacterium | reverse complement strand
AATCAGGCGTTCTCACAAGCTTGCGCTGTTTGTTCGTCCATCCGAGATTTCGCAGTGGGATTTTGAGTGTAAAGGAGATTTTGCAACAACCAGCGAAGGCAAAACGGAGACCGCTACTGTTTTGTAGGCTACTTGCGGGGAGCTGAGTCCTATTTTGCGTGGGGTACGAATAGAGACAGCCCCAAGAGGGCTGCACCGACCACAATCAGAAGAGCCCCGGCCTGAACGCTATTTTCACTGCCCTCGGTACGGAACCGTGTGTAAATGCCTACCAAAGCGAGCCCGGCAACAATCAGAACCGTTCCCATGACCGCGGGTAAATCGTTGATCGTCATTGCTTCCTCCTCGCTTCGATCACCGTCGCCATACCTTTGTGGCTCCCCCTCGAACTTGGATACGGTCCCGCGGCAGAATAAGTTTCAGCAGAGTTTTCGCAGAGTTCTCCAGTTCTCCCAAAGGGCGAGAGAGAAAACCCCTGGAGGACAGGTGGTCCTGCGAGTACGCGGGTCAACCGGCTCGTTGGGCAAACTGACATTGCAAAGAGATTGTGGCGTATCAGGCCACAACGCTCATTGAGAGTTTCGGTGTGCTCTTTTTTGCGGCCAGGGTGTTCTAGACAAAGCGCAGTTCCGTCGCCGGCGGCAGTGCTCCGACCTCGGCTCCCAGGCGGTAGTAGAGGGCAAGGCCGTCGAGGCAGGGAGGGTCGAGATAATAATGGATGTTTTGCGTCAGGTAGACGCGGATGGCCTCGAGGGACAGGCCGAGGCGAGGCGCCCACTCTTGCGCGATGACCTCTAGATTCTTTGGGGTCACGCCGTGGTCGCGGGACTTTTTGAATGTCTGGGCAATGGCCGCTGCGTCTCGTCCGGCGAGCGCTGGTTTGCGGATGGCCCAGAAGGCGAAGACGAAGGACTTGCCGGTGCGGGCCTTCCATTCTTCGGCCAGGTCGAGCGTGAAGTAGCGGGTGCGGTCGACTTGCAGGGCGGGATCTCCGATGAGCAAGGCGGCGTCGCATGCCGCTAGCATTTCGTTGAGATGGGGAGCCATTGGCTTATAGTCGCGCGCTCCGCCGAGCCATTTGGCAAACAGAATTTTGGTTAGCGCCACCGACGTCATGGAAGAAGTGTCGAGCGCTACGGTGCGCACCTGCGTTGCCCATTGCGCGGTCGACAAGGAGTCAAGCGACAGGGAATCAGGCGACACGGAATCGACCGGCTTTTTGCTGACCAGCAAAATCGAACGCACGGCGCGCTTGGCCGCGATGGCCACGTCGGGAATGATGACGAGATCGGGAACCGTGGTGTAAGCGGCGGCGGGAATGATGCCGATATCGGCCGTTCCGGCGCGCAGGGCTTCGGCGCAGGCGGAGGGGATGGTGTAGGAGATCTCGTAATTCGCAGCCAGGTCTGCTGCAAGGCCCGCAACTTGGCCGGCACCTGCCGCAGCGTGTTCGAAATCCCACATGAGAGGCGCGGTGTTCAGATAGGAAATTGCCGAGATCTTTAACCGGCTCATTGATTTACGAATTCTACCAAAAGTGATGTGCGCGCCATCCTTGACAGCGTTTTGCGCCACGGGCTAGGGTCACGAAATATGGCGACTGACCTAGAGATGTCCAAGGCTGCTGTTGCTGGTTCCGATCCGGCGTCGCATCAAGGTATCTATTGGCTCGCGCTGGCTTTGACGCCGGGGCTGGGGCCGGCGCGGATTCGGAAGCTGATTGAACAGTATGGCACTGCGGAGCGCGTGTTCCAGGCCAGCTTGACCGAGCTTGAAGCCACGGGGATGCGCGCAGTTTCGGCGCAATCGATCGCCACGGGGAAGTCGCTGGAGATGGCGCAGGAAGAATGCGCGAAGGCGGTGGAGGCGCGCGCGCGAATCGTTTCGCTCAGCGATTCCGAGTATCCGTCGCGGCTGAAGGAAATTTACGACCCACCGGTAATTTTGTTCGTGAAGGGAAGCGTGGAAGTGCTGTCGCAGCCCGGCATTGCGATGGTGGGGACGCGGCATCCGACGCCCTACGGCAGCGGCATGGCGGAGCGGCTCGCGACCGACCTGGCGGCGCGGGGCCTGGCGATCATCAGTGGATTAGCGCGCGGAGTCGATACGTCGTCGCATCGCGGCGCGGTTGCGGCCAAGGGCAAAACCGTCGCGGTGCTGGGCACGGGAATCGACATCATGTATCCCAAGGAAAATACGCGGCTGACGGAGCAGATTGTGGCGCTCGGGGGAGCGCTGATCACGGAGTTTCCGGTAGGAACGCCGCCGACGCCGCAAAATTTTCCGATTCGCAACCGGATCATCAGCGGCATGTCGGCGGGCGTGCTGGTGGTTGAGGCAGCGGAGTATAGCGGCACGCGCATTACGTCGCGGCTGGCCCTCGAACAGAACCGCGATGTGTATGCCGTCCCGGGGAACGTGACCAACAAGAATTCGTGGGGACCGAACACGCTGATCAAGCAGGGAGCGAAGCTGGTGGCAACGTGGGAAGACGTGTGGGAAGAGTTGCCGACAGACATACAAGCCGCGCTCAGCGCCACGCGAAATGAATCCGGCGAACCGGAACCCGCATCTCTATTTCCGGACGAGGCCAGGTCGCCTCACGAGATCAAGATCCTAAAGTTGCTGAAGGCGGATGAATCGACGCACATCGATCAACTGGTCGAGCTTCTGGAAAACGAAATGTCGTCGTCGGAGATCTTTGCCGCACTCTTCGAGTTGGAGCTGAATGGGAAGATACGGCAGTTGCCGGGGAAGAATTTTGTGAAGAGCTTTTAGTTGTCAGTTATCAGTTATCAGTTTTCAGTTAAAACGGGGGGATTGTGCAAAGCTTCCGTGGTCTTCGCGTCTGGGAGAAGTCACACCGGCTTACTTTGGATGTTTACTCACGCAGTAAGGGTTTTCCTCGAGAGGAAACATACGGTTTGACAAGCCAGATGCGGCGAGCGTCGGCTTCGATTGGAATGAACATCGCCGAGGGCTGTTGCCGGAAGGGCAATGTGGAGATGGCTCGTTTCCTGCAGATGGCAATGGGGTCGGCAAGTGAGCTTGAATACCAGCTTCTGCTGGCTCGCGACCTCGATTATTTGCAGAATCCGGAATACGAAAGGCTTACAGCGCAGGCAGTTGAAGTGAAGCGGATGCTCTCGTCCCTGATGCAGAAAGTGAAGGCCGTTCAGTGAAAACTGAGAACTGAGAACTGACAACCGGTTGTTGCAATCCGCCAATTCGTGCTAGCTTCAATTCCATTACTGCGAAACTGAGGGAACATTGTCTAAAGGTCTAGTCATAGTCGAATCGCCCGCGAAGGCGAAAACCATCCAGAAGTATCTGGGGAAGGGATTCACGGTCGACGCTTCCTACGGCCACGTGAAAGACCTACCCAAGAGCAGCCTCGGTGTCGATATCGAAAATGACTTCGAAACCGAGTACGTCGTGATCCCCGGGAAAGAGAAGGTGCTGGCCAAGCTGAAGAAGTTGGCGCTCGCGGCCGACCACATTTACCTTGCGCCCGATCCGGATCGCGAAGGCGAGGCCATCGCCGCCCATCTTGCCGATGAACTGGGCGAGGATTCGAGCAAGAAGAAGGGCAAGAAGGCCGCCAAGAAGAAGACAGATGACGTTGGCGACGAAGCACGCATTCGCCGCGTGACCTTTAACGAAATCACGCAGCGCGCGGTGAAGGCGGCTTTCGAGCATCCGCGCGACATCGACCGCAATCTGGTCGACGCGCAGCAGACGCGTCGCGTGCTGGATCGGATTGTCGGGTACCAGGTCTCTCCTCTTTTATGGGACAAGGTGCGCCGCGGCTTGTCGGCAGGGCGGGTGCAGACGGTTGCTCTGCGGCTGATCGTCGATCGCGAACGCGAAATCAAGGCTTTCGAGAAAAAGGAATACTGGACGATCGACGCCAATCTGGCGGCTGGCAAACCTCCGGCGTTCGACGCGCGGTTTCTCGGCAAGGGCGAAGAGAAGATCGAAGTCACCAATGGCGAACAGGCGGAACAGATCCGAGCGGCGCTGGAAAAGGCCGATTGGGTTGTGCGCTCGGCGGAAAAGAAAGAGCGGCGGCGAAATGCGACTCCGCCGTTTACGACCAGCAAGTTGCAACAGGATTCCTCGCGCAAGCTGCGCTTCAGCGTGAAGCGCACCATGATGATCGCGCAGCGGCTTTACGAAGGCGTCGAACTGGGCGACGAGGGGCTGGTCGGCTTGATTACTTACATGCGAACCGATTCCGTCCGCGTTGGCGCCGAGGCGATCACCGAGGTTCGCGAGTACATCACCAGCGAGTACGGCGCGCCTTATTTGCCGGGTTCTCCCAATACATATAAGGAGAAGAAAGAGGCGCAGGCGGCGCACGAGGCGATTCGTCCGACGTCGGCTACGCGGCATCCTGACCAGGTCAAACAATATCTACAGGAAGACGAGTTCAAGGTTTACAAGCTGATCTGGCAGCGCTTTGTGGCTTCGCAGATGAATCCGGCGGTGTTCGATCAGACTTCGGTGGATATCGACGCGAAATCGGGAACGGACGTGTTCTGGTTCCGCGTGACCGGTTCGGTGATGAAGTTCGACGGCTTCCTCAAGGTGTACGAAGAATCGAAAGATAATAAGGATGAGGAAGACGAGGAACTGAAGCATAAGCTGCCGCCGCTCGAAGCCGGACAGAAGCTGACGTTGAAGTCGCTGCTGCCGGAGCAGCATTTCACCGAACCGCCTCCGCGGTTTAACGAAGCGTCACTGGTGAAGGAACTGGAAGAGCGCGGCATCGGCCGGCCTTCGACTTACGCCACGATCCTGAGCACCATTCAGGAGCGGCAGTACGCGCAGAAGATCGGCGGCAAGTTCGTGCCCACCGAAATTGGACTGGTGGTCACCGATCTGCTGGTCGAGAACTTCAAGGATATTTTCGACTTCCAATACACCGCGCGCCTGGAAGAAGAGTTGGACGAGATTGAAGAAGGCAAACAGACCGGGAACGAAGCGCTGTCAGATTTTTATGCAAAGTTCGCCAAGGATCTCCGATACGCCGAGAAACACATGGAAAACATCAAGCGTATGGAGAAGCCGACAGACGAAAAATGCGAGCTCTGTGGCGCGCCGCTGGTGATCAAGTGGGGCAAGCACGGCTCGTTCTACGCTTGCAGCACCTACGACAAGGAAAATCCCGATACCTGCAAGTTCACGAAAGAGAATCCCATCAATCTGCCCGACCTCGATTCGGCCGACATACAGGAGACGGCGCAGGAAGAATACTGCGAGAACTGCGGCCGGGTGATGGTTCTGAAGCGGGGGCGCTTTGGCCAGTTTATGGCCTGCACCGGGTATCCCGATTGCAAGACGACGCGGCGGCTCGATCAGGGCAAGAAAGTGCCCGACATCCCGCTCGATGAAACCTGCCCGCTGTGCAAGCGCAACCTGATCCTGCGGCATGGCCGCTTCGGCGAATTTACTTCGTGCAGCGGGTATCCCGAGTGCAAGTATGTAAAGCAGAACTTTATCGGAGTGAAGTGCCCCGAGTGCAAAGACGGCGAACTGGTCGAAAAGCGGGCGCGCAAGGGCAATACGTTCTACGGATGCGGAAACTATCCGAAGTGCAAGTTCACCTCGGCAGCCAAGCCCGTGCCGGAGAAGTGTCCGGATTGCGGACATGAGTACCTGGTGGAACGAATCCGCAAGGATGGAACGGTGATCGCGTGTCCGAACAAGGAATGCGACTACGAGCGGGCGGTGGATGGGGCGGCGCCGGAAGTCGCAAAGACCTAGGGAAACTAAGATTAGGTGTCGGCAAAAAGCATAAACCACAGGGTACACAGAGGCCCACTGGGGAAACCGGAACTTAATCGGAGTTTCCCTACATACAAATGCGTCAGGAGTAAAACTTCAATTGACACTTTAATGAGGCGAAACCATGGCAAAGAAAGCGACCGCGCACGATGCACAGCTGATTCTGAAACTCTATGAACTCCGCCGCGAAGCGGAGATGCGCAAGGCGAGGCACTGGTTCACGGCAGAATTTTGGCCTGAGACCGCCGACGACTTCTTGAAAGTCGCCAACGCGTTTCCCAGTCAGGAGAATTCCTGGCTCCGCCAGGTCAGCAGCTATTGGGACATGGCAGCATCGTTGGTGTTGCAGGGGGCGCTGCACGAAGAGCTGTTTGTGCAGCCTGGTTGCAGCGCTGAAATGTTCTTCATTTTTGCCAAGATCCATCCATTTCTGAAAGAACTGCGCCAGAAGATGAATAATCCCAGCTCGTGGTCGAACATCGAGAAAGTGGCTACCGGATCGAAGGCCGCGCGCAAGCGACTGGAACTGGTCTCGAAAAATGTGGCGAATCGCCGCAAAACGCTGGCCAAGTCCGCGAAGAAGAGCTAACCTCGCCCGCGTTCTCGGATCGTTCGGATCGTTCGGAGATTCGGGGCACAGTTCCGCCGCCGCCCATCTGCTATCCTTAACAGGTTGTGCGGATGCTCTGGTGGTTTCTTATCCTGGGAGTCAGTGCTGTGACGGTGGTGTCGGTTGCCGTGACTCTCTATATGCGAGTGCGGCGGCAAATGACGCGCTCGGCAGCCGCCAAAGCGGAAACCGACCACCTCGACCACTCGTCGCCTGAGGCCTGATCCGCCACCAAGAGTTGGACCCGGGTTGACCGCGGAGAAGAACCGCGCGGAAGAGCAGAGCAGAAGAAAGGAACGCCATGTCGAGAGCAGCGGCGCAAATTTTGGGACAGCAGACCCTGGCCGGTGATCGAGCCAAGGATCGGGGAAACGATCGGGGAAGAGAGTGGGCGAAGCAGGCGGCCATCGTGGTCGCAGCGAGCCTCTTCGTTGCTTTGTGCGCGCGTGTGAGCGTGCCGCTGCCCTTCACGCCGGTTCCGCTGACGCTGCAAAACTTCGGAGTTCTTGCCGTGGGCTTGCTGCTCGGCTCGCGGCGCGGGTTTGCCGCGCTTGCGCTCTACCTGATTGAAGGCGCGTGTGGATTGCCTGTGTTCAGCCCCTCTGTGGTTCTCGGCTTCGGAATTGCACGGATACTTGGCCCAACGGGCGGATTTCTCTTGGCCTATCCGCTGGTGGCATTCGTTGCGGGTTGGATCTACGAGCAGAGTTCGAAAAGAAGTTCGCGTCGTTTTGGCTGGGCTGCGATTTCCGCGGTGGCTGCCGAACTGGTGCTGTTCGCGAGTGGAGTGGGCTGGCTGGCCGTGCTCACGCACTCAGTTTCGCTGGCGGTCAAGTTTGGCTTGTACTGGTTTGTGTTTGCGGAAGTGATCAAGGTACTGATGGCCGCTGGCGTCGCTGCCCGCCGGCAGCAATGGCTTTCGTCGCAACGGTAGGGAAACTCTGATTCAGTGTCGGCAGAAAGCGTAAACCACAGGGTACACAGGGGTGCACGGGGGGAATCGGGACTTAATCGGAGTTCTCCTAGAATGCGCGAGACATTTCGCCCGCGGCGGCAGAGTACATAGGTCCTTCCCCTTCGGCTCCGCTCAGGGTCAGGATGACAAGGGTTGGGCTTGCTGCCGAGCTGGCGGAAACTTTACTAGCACTCATGTTTATAGAACAGGATCACGGAATCTTATGAGTACAGTGTCTTCTCCAGTTCGTGAAATCACCGTGGCGCACAGCCCGGACTCCGACGATGCATTCATGTTTTACGGCCTGGCCACGAACAAGGTTCGTGTGCCGGGACTGAAGTTCACCCATACCCTTTGCGACATTGAGACGCTGAACCGCCAGGCACAGGAAGGCAACGGCGTCTATGACGTGTCTGCGATTTCATTCCACGCCTATCCCTACATTCAGGAAAAATACGCGCTAATGTCGTGCGGGGGCAGCGTGGGCGACGGTTACGGGCCCATGGTGGTTTCCACCCGGCCCTTTACGCAAGACGAAATCAAACGTAAGAAAATCGCGGTGCCGGGAAAACTCACCACTGCCTATCTGGCGCTTGAACTGTTCGCGCCTGGGATTGAGGTAGAAGTTGTCCCCTTCGATCAAATCATCCCGCAGATTCTGGAAGGCAAACACGAGGCCGGACTCATCATCCACGAAGGCCAGCTCACCTACGACAAGTCGGGGCTGCACCGCGTCGTCGATCTTGGCCGGTGGTGGCAGAAAGTCACGGGATTGCCGCTGCCGCTCGGGGGAAACGCGATCCGGCGCTCGCTGGGCGCGGAAACGATGGCTAGCGTCACGCAGGCGCTGCGCGAGAGCATCCAGTACGCCATCGATCATCGCGAAGAGGCACTCGCTTATGCGATGCAGTTTGCCCGCGATCTCGATGCGCAGCTTGCCGATAAGTTTGTCGGCATGTATGTGAACGAGCGCACGCTCGACTACGGCGACGACGGCAGGGAAGCGGTGCGCCGGTTGCTCGACATGGGGCACAAGGCAGGGATTATTCCGCAGACGCCGCGGGTGGAGTGGGTGTAGG
>PLUW01000109.1 GCA_003162935.1 Acidobacteriaceae bacterium | reverse complement strand
AAAGACCCGGTTCCAAACCACCGCCAACGGAACCGAAGGCGCAGCCGCCCAATTCTCCAAGCTTGCCGAGAGCCTGCGCTCCCGTGGGGTGCTCTCCGAAAGCGAAAATCCAATCTGGCTCCACGCCCCACCGCAGCTTGTTAGACGACGTATTGGGGATCCTCCGCGCAGGCGTGGATCGTGCCGGGCGGCAGGCCGTATTCTTTCTCGTACCTCTCCCAATTCATGGGCGGACCTCGGGATGGTGGCTGGAGGGCCGGGGCGCTGAATTATTTTGCTTCTTATTTCCATTATAAGAGAGGTTGTCAAGGACCTGCGTCACAATTGGGTGAGAGGTGAGCGTTGTGGAGGCCGTCCTTCCGGGCCTTAAGAGGTTTGCTCCCTGAGTGTGGCCACGCGTCTCCTCTCGCGAACGCTTAAATCATTTCGTCCGCTTTCTCCCAGCGCTGAAGCGCTGGGCTGACCTCGGGCGCCCCTTCGGGGCTGGATTCCCGAACTTGGTCAGCTGGCTCGATCGGGCAGCTTGCCTTCGAGCAAGTCGTGCAGACGATCCGCAGGGCAACGCAGACCTACGTAGAAACTGCCGAATAGAGCGTAGACGGCGCTGACCTGGTCGAAGCGCATTTCGTAGATCAGCTTCTTGAATACCAAAGGGTTGTCGGCGAAGAGGTCGACGCCCCACTCCCAATCGTCGAAGCCGATGGAGCCGGTGATGATCTGCTTGACTTCTCCCGCGTAGCGACGTCCGACCATGCCATGCTCGTTCATCTGGCGCTGGCGTTCTTCCATGGGAAGCGTGTACCAGTTCTTGTCTTCGCCGCGCCGGCGATCCATGGGATAGAAACAGATATAACGGTTCGGCGGTATGGTGGGAAACAGGCGCGACTTCATGGCCTCCTTCTGGCGCGCGATCGTCTCTTCGATCGCCTTCTTCCATGCTTCGGAGTGTGGCTCGACCCCCTGCTCGGCGAGCGCCTTGTAGGTTTTGAGAGTGGATTCGTAGAGGCCGAGTTCGACCACCGACAAATAGGAAGAGGTGGGTTCCAGGAACTCGGCGAGTCGAAGACGCGCCACGTCGAGCTCGGCCTGATTGAGCTGGTCGAAGCTGTCGCGGAAGTGGACGAGCATCAAGTCGCCTTTGTGTCCCAGCAGCGAGAACAGCGCGGATTGGCCGTTCGGCTTCGCTTCCAGGGCCGCGAGCAAGGTCGAGGCTTCGGCGGCGATCTCGCGGCGAGCGGTTTCGGTGAGCGCGCGCCATGCCGTCCAGCGGAAGCGCATCATCTGGTGCAGCGTGGCGTAACCTTCGAGAGTGAGCGGAACGGCGGGGAGAGTCTGGCTCATGCATTCATTGTAAAGCGGAAAGCAGTTGCCAGTTGCCAGCGCGCGACAACTGGCTACTGGCAACTGGGTACTGAGTGCTGGGTACATGCAATGCCACGGTCCACTCATTGCTCCAGTGTGCGCGGGTGTGCTACAAGCAAGCTATATGCGCAAATGGATCAACGAGCGCTTGAAGCGCCGCAAGAAGGCTGGCGACAAGCCCGCCAAAGATGCAGCCAAGGCTCCCGAGCCACTGCAACCCAGATTCTACGATGACGATGCCCCGCCTTCGGCGAAGCCGATTGTGGCCGAGGCAGAACCGGTCACCGAACCAGCCGCCGTTCCAGTAAGAGCGCGCCGCAGTTCCAGACCCGCGCCGGAACCTCCCGCTGAGCTTTCGCCAGCGCCAGAACCAGTCGCCGAGCCGGCATCGTCCGACGCCGCGCCTGGACCGCGAACTTCGCGCCGCCGTCGCAGCCGCGGACGCCGCGGCGGAACGCGTCAGCGGCCAGTCGCCGCTGCGGCAACGACAGAGCCGTCAGCCGAGGAAGCGTTGTTGCCGGAAGCATCGTCGGGAGCATTGGCTTTGGAAGACGCCGCGCCGTTGCAGCCTGAGGCGGCAGTTCGAACCGCGCCGGTTGCCGCATCATCCCCTGCCTCGTCTCAAACCGCGTCTCGTACCCCTCAAACCGCGCCGGTTCAAGCGCGCGCCAGCAAGGGAACGGTTGTGCTGGCGATCGGGTTGCCGGGCTCGGGGAAGAGTTCGTGGTTTAAGCGTCACAATATACATCCGCTGTCGAGCGATCTGCTGCGCGAGCTGCTGTTCGACGACGCGCAGGAGCAGCGCTTTCAGGATCTCGTGTTCTCCAACCTGCGATCGATGCTGAAGGCGCGGCTGATTGCCCGGCGTCCGATGAACTACGTGGATGCGACCAACTTGACGCCGCATGACCGCCATAGCTGGATCAAGCTAGCCAAGGATTATGGCTACGACGTGCAGGGGGTGTACTTCGACGTGCCCGTGGAGATTTGCATGGAACGCCACCAGAAGAGAGGCCGCGTGGTGCCGGAAGACATCATGCGCAAGATGGCGGGCAAGATGAAGGCTCCGACGTTTGAAGAGGGGTTCTCGAAGATTACGGTGGTAAGGGTGAAGCAGAAAGAAGCGGCAGCCGAGTAGGAGAAGCAGTCGTCGGTCGTTGGTCGTTGGCAAACCCCCGAACGACTAGCGACCGACGACTAGCCTCTCAGCCTTTCAGATAGGGCAGCATTTCGCGGAACGCGGGTGCGCCGGACGAGCGCAGCAATTCGTAGATCATCATCTCGGTGGACGAAAGAATGGCTCCGGCGGCGCGCATGCGGTCGAGACCGATGCGCCAGTTGAGTTCGGTTCTGGAGCTGACGGCGTCGGAAGCCACGTGCACCAGATAGCCTTCGCGCAGAGCTCCCAGCGCGGTCTGCATCACGCAGATGTGGGTTTCCATGCCGCACAGCAGTACGGTGGTGCGCTGGCCGGGCAAGCGTTTCAGAGAGGAACAGAACACGTCGCTGCCAAAGCAGGAGAACGTCAGCTTGTCGATCGGCGAAGTGCCGGGCAACAGGGACGCGATCTCCGGCACGGTATTGCCTAAGCCCTTGGCATATTGCACCGTGACGAGCGCCGGGATCTTGAGGATTCCGGCGAGTCGAGTCAGCAACTGCACATTTCGCACCAGGCGGTCTTTTTCCCAGATGGGCGGCAGGAGTTTCTCTTGCACGTCGACGACGAGAAGAGCGCACTGCTCGGCATCGAGCGGACGGCATGCCATTTCGGCGTAGTGGGTTTCGGCTGGGACGGCGGTTCCGGTGAAAGTTTCGGCGCTTGGCATGGGTAAGATTGGCAGCCCGGCAGGGATTCGAACCCCGATACGCAGCTCCAGAGGCTGCAGTCCTACCGTTGAACGACCGGGCTGTAGGGGAATTCTAAATCATTTTGCGGGAAGAGCAAAAGCTGAACGCGGAGAGCGCGGAGGAGGGCGGGGAGGGTTACTGCTCAATCCAACTCTTAATTCAGAGGGTCGGCGGCTGGGTTGCTCAGGGCAATCAGCTTTCCGGTGGGAAAGTCTGTCGTGCTGAGGGGCGTCTCCGGTTCGGGATTGAGGATGGCGATGACCTCTCCGCTGAGGATTCCACGGATGAACAAGCGGTCGCCTTCAATGGCGACGACGCGGTACTGCTCGTCGAAGATTGACAAACTGCGACCCATAGGCACGTTAGATGCGCGGATTGGCGGTGTCGCTGCATACTTGTTGCGGGCCGCCATCCTGTAGTTGCGGGCCATCCGGCATTGGCGTTCTGTGTAACGATGGAGTATCAAGCTTGACAATGCCTTCTTACGAGCCTAATATCAAGGTAGAGTAAGCAACTTTTCTGACTCTTCATATCCTCTGAGTTAGCCCGTCTGAGCATTGTGTTCTCTTCAGCTTGCCGGGAGGAGTCTGAGTTACGACAGATCGAAGAACCTTTAGATCGAAAGACTTGGAAGGAACCATGAAAAATATAAAATTTGTTGTGAAAGTCAACCGCGGCGGTGCTCACGCTCCTCAATACGTCCTCCGGGTTGACCGGCTTCCCATCCAGACGACCACCAACCGCAAGCTGGCTCTGGTAATGGGCAGATTTACGGCGGAAGACGCGGTCAAATCGATGCAAAATTCGCACTGCAACCCCGAGTTAGTCTCCGTGCGGGTTAGCGCCTAGTCTTTTCGGCATTCGCCGAAGCAGCAACGGATCGACACGAAAATATAGCGCCATCCCCGAGACGGATCGGGACGTTTGCGGTTTCACGGACCAAATATGCAAAAACGGAAGTGTTCGGATTGCGGCGGGGAGTTGGTTCTGGCGATGCGCGGGAACCAGACTCCTACGACCCACGAAGGGTCAAGCGCGGTTGCCAACTCGTTTACGAACTGGAGATGCGGCACCTGCGGCTCCGCGTTCACCGCGGCGCAACTGCGCGAAGACAAGCGTGGACGGCTGAAAGCTCCCGCGCACCCATAGCGGTCGTTGGATCGCCCAGACACCCCTCTCTCCCCGTCGGTTTGTTAGCTCCCGCCAGCATCGTTCCTCGGATTCACCCAGGAAAACTCCGATCCAGTGTCGGCAGAAAGCACTAACCACAGGGTACACAGGGGGGCACGGAGGCCCCCATGGGCTCAGTCAGAAACTTCCCCGTGCAAAACCACACGCTGGCGCAAACTTGCGATAATGAACGGTCGGCCTGTGATTTGCGTCACAGAATATATACAAGTAACATAGTAGAGTTAATGGAGTTAATGACGCCGGAACGCCTTGTTCGCGGGCGCCGATTGCAAAAGGAAAGAGTCGAGCTGGACTATGAAAATCGCAAAGGATGTGACGGAACTGATTGGCCATACGCCGCTGGTGCGGCTGAACCGGGTGACGAAAGGCGCGGTGGCCGAGGTGGTGGCGAAGTTGGAGAGCCAGAATCCCCTGGCCAGCGTGAAAGACCGCATCGGTGTAAGCATGATTGCCGATGCCGAAGCGGCCGGCCGCATTCATCCCGGAAAAACCGTTCTGATCGAGCCGACCAGCGGCAACACTGGAATTGCCCTCGCTTTTGTGGCGGCGGTCAAAGGCTACAAGCTCATCCTCACCATGCCCGAGACCATGAGCCTGGAGCGGCGTGTGCTGCTGCTTGCGTTGGGCGCCGAGATCGTTCTTACGCCGGGCCCGCGTGGGATGAAGGGCGCGGTGCTGAAGGCCGAGGAACTGCTCGCGAAGACCCCGGACGGATACATCTTGCAGCAATTCGACAACCCGGCGAATCCCAAGATTCACTTTGAAACCACTGGCCCCGAGATTTGGGAAGACACGGACGGGCGGGTAGATTTTCTGATCTCCGGCGTCGGCACCGGCGGAACCATCACCGGTGTCTCCCAATACATCAAGGCGAAGAAGCCTTCGTTCAAGGCGATTGCGGTGGAGCCGACCGAAAGCCCGGTTCTTTCCGGCGGCAAGCCCGCGCCGCACAAGATTCAGGGAATTGGCGCCGGTTTTGTTCCGAGCATCCTGCGCAAGGATCTGGTTGACGAAGTGATCACGGTGAGCAACGAAGACTCCATCCTCATGGCGCGGCGGCTTCCGCTGGAAGAAGGTCTGCTGGTGGGGATTTCTTCAGGAGCGGCGGTGGTCGCGGCGCTGCAAGTGGCAAAGCGTCCGGAAAATGCGGGCAAATTGATCGTTGTGGTTCTGCCTTCGTTCGGAGAGCGCTACCTGAGTAGTATTCTCTTTGAAGGACTCCGGAACGAGGCGCTGCTGATTCCGACGTCGCCGGTTCCGGCCTGATTTTTGGCCTTGAATCCTGGATCTATGCCGCATCTGTTGGCGCTAATCCGCGAGGACGTTGCCACCGTGCTCGAGCGCGATCCGGCGGCGAAGTCGCGCCTGGAGGTGTATCTCTGCTACTCCGGCCTGCATGCGGTGTGGTTCTATCGCATGAATCACTGGTTGTGGAACCACAATTTCTTTCTGCTGGCGCGCTGGTTGTCGCAGGTTGCGCGCTTGCTCACGGCCATCGAAATCCATCCGGGAGCGCAGATTGGCCGCCGGCTTTTCATCGATCACGGCATGGGCGTGGTGATTGGCGAGACGGCCATTGTCGGCGAGGATGTCACGCTCTATCAGGGCGTGACGCTCGGCGGAACCGGCAAGGAGCACGGCAAGCGGCATCCAACCCTTCTCGACAATGTCGTGGTCGGGGGAGGCGCGAAGATTCTTGGCAACATCACGGTGGGACGCAATTCCCGGATTGGCGCCGGATCGGTCGTGCTGCGCAACGTGCCCGACGATTCCACTGTGGTCGGCGTGCCGGGGCACATCATTCTTCGAGAAGGCAAGAGAGTGGTGATCACCGACCCCAAGCAGATCAACGACCCGCTCTCCGAGGCTTTGGCCGCGGTTGCCTCTGAGCTAAACAGGTTGGCCGAACGAGTGCATGTGCTTGAGGGTACCGGCGGCAGCGAACCGCTTTCCGAATCGATGCAGCGGATCATGGAGGATATCGATTACCAGATCTAGCACGTGTCCCGGAAATACGCGAGCAATCGGGACGTGGTTTCCAGACCAGGCAAAGTGTTTCGTAGTGCCAACAAAATACCCAGATCCTTCGCTTCGCTCAGGATGACAGGGTTATGAGAGATGTCGCGATCCGCCTCAACAACGTAACCCTNNCGCAAGTGCATCGGATGCCACGCCTGTACCGTGGCGTGCAAGACCGAGAACCAGGTTCCGGTGGGCGTCAATCGGACGTGGGTCAAGTACGTCGAGAAAGGCGTGTTCCCCAACACGCGGCGTGTATTTCAGGTCACGCGCTGCAACCACTGCGAGAAGCCGCCTTGCGTCACNNGCGACGAAGTGCCATTTTTGCGCGCATCGCACGGAAGTCGGACTGGAACCGGCCTGCGTGATCGTGTGTCCGGAGCACGCCATCATTGCCGGAGATCTGAACGATCCGACGAGTGAAGCGGCGCAATTGGTGGCGCGCGAACCGGTGCGGGTGCGCAAGCCGGAGCAGGGAACGCAGCCCAAGCTGTATTACATCGACGGCGACGAAAGCGCGATTGTGCCGACGGCGGCGCGCCATGAATCGATTTACATGTGGTCGCAGCGGAATGCGGCGGTGCTAGGGGGCGGGGCTCTGTATCCGCCCGATAGTCCCTTGCTGCAAGAGAATGCTTTGGCGGCGTATGACGTCGGGCATGCGCGGCCGTGGGGGTGGCAGGTTCCGGCCTATTGCTGGACGAAATCGATTGGTTCGGGTGCGCTGGCCGTGCCGGCCATTGCCATGTTGCTCGGAAGATTGCCGGGCGATCGCATGCGCGATATTGCTTTGGCCAGCGTTGCCCTGGTGTTCACGGCACTGACGACGGTGCTGTTGGTTTGGGATCTCGACCACAAGGAACGATTTCTCCGCGTCGTATTCACGCCGCAAAGCAAGTCGTGGCTGGCGCGAGGCGCGTTCATTCTGATCACGTACAGCGGGTTGTGCGGTGTGTTCTGGCTGGCCGCGGTGGCAGGATTTCCCTTCGCCGCTTCGGTTCTGCTGTGGCCCACGGTGCTGGTGGGATTCTGTGGCGCCGCCTACACTGCGTTTCTCTTCGGACAATGCGAAGGCCGCGATTTGTGGCAAACTCCGCTTCTGCCGGCGCATTTGATCGTTCAGGCGTTGCTGTGCGGATCGGCGGTGCTGGCGCTGCTTCCGGATTCGATCGGCGGTTCGACGCAGGCTTTGTCATTCGCGGTTCCGACGCTGGCGATCAGTTTGGGATTGCACTTGCTCATGCTGCTCGGCGAGGTCGCGATGCCGCACACGACCGACAACGCACGCTACGGAGCTCGACTGATGACGCACGGGCCCTTTGCGCGTGCCTTCTGGGGCGGCGCGGTAGTGGTGGGAGGGATTGTTCCACTTCTGCTTTTGTTGTTGGGCGGTCCGAGTCGAATTGCGGCCGGAGCGGCCAGCTTGCTGGCGCTGGCGGGACTTTTGATTTTTGAATGGTGCTTCGTGATGGCCGGGCAGAGTGTGCCGAACAGCTAGTATGCAGCCCCTAAAGGGGCGTTTGATTTTGGAGAACTTACGGCATCGCTAAAGCGATGCCCTGATACGAAGCGCGCGAAGGGTGGCCGGGCGGGGACGCCCGGCGCTCCACGAGCAATGGCGTATGGAGACTCAGCAATGACCGATTTCAAGCGCGACGGCAGCCATCTTTCGTATTGTCCGCCGGTTGAGAAGTGGGACGATTGGGTTGAGCTCGATGCTGGAGCCTGGCCGCGCCGCGTCGAGAAGCATTATCAGCTTGTTCCAACCATCTGCTTCAACTGCGAATCGGGTTGCGGGCTTCTCGCTTACGTCGATAAGGAGACCGGAGAAGTCGCGAAGTTTGAAGGCAACCCGATGCATCCTGCCAGCCGTGGGCGGCTTTGTGCGAAGGGACCGGCAACGATTACGCAGATTCACGATCCGGATCGGATTCTTTATCCGATGAAACGGTCGGGGCCGCGCGGCGGAGGGAAGTGGACGCGGACTTCGTGGGACGAAGTGCTGGAAACGTTCGGCGGGCGCATCCGCAAAGCGTTTCAGGAAAATCGCGGCGAGGAAGTCATGTACCACGTGGGGCGGCCGGGGCACGACTTCATCATGGAGCGCACCTTGCAGGCGTGGGGTATCGACGGGCACAACTCGCACACGAATGTCTGCTCATCTTCGGCGCGGCTGGGTTATTTGCTTTGGCATTATGCGGACCGGCCTTCGCCCGATCACGCGAACGCGCGCTTTATTCTTCTGCTTTCCGCGCATCTGGAGTCGGGGCATTATTTCAATCCGCACGCGCAGCGCATTATCGAAGGCAAGATGGCGGGAGCGAAACTTGCCGTCATGGACCCGCGGCTTTCGAACACGGCGAGCATGGCGGATTACTGGATGCCGAGCTATCCGGGCACGGAAGCGGCGGTGCTGTTGGCAATGGCGATGGTTATTCTCGGCGAGAATCGTTTCGATGCCGCTTTCGTGAAGAACTGGACCAACTGGGAAGAACTTGAGGTCGATGGATTCCGCGCCCAGGGGCAAAGCTTCGGAGCGTTGATCGAGGCGCTGAAGCGGCACTATGCCAAGTTCACTCCCGAGTTTGCCGAGAAGGAAAGCGGAGTGAAGGCGGAAATCATCGTCAAGACGGCGCGCGAGATCGCGACCGCCGGGAGCCGGTTCGCTTCGCATCTGTGGCGCGGCAGTTCGTCGGGCAATCTGGGTGGGTGGCAATCGGCGCGGGCATTGATGCTGCTGCATGTGCTGACAGGATCCGTCGGAACTCCGGGCGGACACAATCTGAACGCGTGGAACAAATTTGTGCCGCGCCCGTACAAGAATCCGCCGCCGCAGAAACGCTGGAACGAACTGCTGTATCCGCAGGAGTGGCCGCTGTGTGTGCACGAGATGTCTCCGCTGCTGCCGCACTTTCTTAAGGAAGGCCGCGGCCGCATTGAGGCTTATTTCACCCGCGTGTTTAATCCGGTCTGGACTTATCCTGACGGATTTTCGTGGATCGAGATGTTGCGGGACGAAGAGAGAGTCGGGCTGCACGCGGCGTTGACTCCAACCTGGAGCGAGACAGCGTGGTTCGCGGATTATGTTTTGCCCATGGGCTTCAGCTCCGAACGTCACGACCTGATGAGCCAGGAGTCTTACGCCGGGAAGTGGATCGGCTTTCGGCAGCCGGTGCTGCGGGTTTTGCAGGAGCGAGAAGGGAAGAAGTTCGATTACACCTACCAGGCGAATCCGGGAGAAGTTTGGGAAGAAGATGAGTTTTGGATCAACCTTTCGTGGGCGATTGATCCCGATGGGTCGATGGGAATCCGGCAGTGGTTTGAGTCGCCGTATCGTCCCGGACAGAAACTGACAGTCGATGAATATTACGGGTGGATTTTTGAAAATTCAGTGCCGGGCTTGCCCGCCGCCGCTGCCAAAGAAGGTTTGAAGCCGCTGGAATACATGCGCAAGTATGGCGCTTACGAAGTGACTACCGACGTCTACAGGCTGAATGAGAAGCCGGTTGCGCCTGCCGATCTCTCCGGATCGAACGTCGAGGCGAATTGCGTGGTCAAGAAAGATGGTAAAGCGGTAGGCGTGATGGTCGATGGAGAAGCGGTTGTTGGCTACAATACGCCGTCGCGGAAACTGGAGCTGTTTTCTAAAACCATGGCGGATTGGAAGTGGCCGGAGTTTGCGCTGCCGGAATACTATCGCAGCCACATTCATCGCTCGGCGCAGGCGGCGTCGCTGGGGAAACCCGGGGAAGACTTCAACCCGCAATACATGCCGCTGGTGGAGTGGCCGAAAGATGCGAACGGCGAGGTGTTTACGCTGCTTCCCATCTTCCGTCTGCCGCATCTGATTCACACGCGATCGGGGAATTCGAAATTTCTCTACGAGATCGCGCACAAAAATCCGCTTTGGCTGAATCCGGAGGACGCGAAGACGCTCGGCGACATTCGCACCGGCGATTTGCTCAAAGTGCACACCGAGATCGGTTTCTTTGTGTTGCATGCCTGGGTCACGGAAGGGCTGGCTCCGGGAGTGGTTGCCTGTTCGCACCACATGGGACGCTGGCGGCTGAATAAAGAAGACCACGTCGAACGCATGTCGAGCGCGTGGGTCGATCTGCAGGAAGTCGGCAAAGGGCAATGGAAGATGCGTCAGCTTTCCGGCGTGGAGCCTTACGAGACCACCGACCCCGATACGCAGCGAGTCTGGTGGAGCGACGCCGGCGTACACCAGAACATTACATTCCCGGTGCATCCCGACCCTATCACCGGCATGCACTGCTGGCACCAGATGGTGCGCGTGGAGCGAGCGGGTGTCAGCGACCGCTACGGCGACATTTTCGTCGATACGAATCTTTCGTTTGCGGTGTATCAGCGGTGGAAGGCGCTGACGCGTCCGGCTCCGGGGCCGGGAGGGTTGCGGAGGCCGCTGTGGATCCCTCGGGTGCATCGTCCCGAGGAAGCGGCGTTTTACATCCCGAGCTCTACGAAGAAAGCCTGAGCCTTCGGCTCGACGTTGTAAAATGACGACATGCCTTTACAGTCGGGAAATCCCGCGTTGAACAAGAAGCGCACGCCGCCTCCAGATGAGACTTTTGAAGAAGCTGCTTATCTGAAGGCGCTGGGTGAAAAGCAGAAAGTCGTGAGCCTGAAGCTGGCCGATGGAGAAGTGGTCCGCGGTTGGATCGAGTATTACGACAAGAACATGGTGCGCGTCACGCGCGAGGACGGTCCGAACCTCTTCATCTTCAAGCATGAGATTGTCTATATTGCGGAAGACAGCAAGAAAAAGTAGCGAGTAGCTAGAACCTAGTAGCTAGCACTCTTGATTCAATCCCGACGACGAAAGTCTTGACGTTCCATGACATCCTCGCAACCTTTGGATCTGATTTCTCCCATGCAGGTGATGGCTCGTGAAGCGGGCAGCCTGCTGATGGACTACTTTCGGCAGCACGTGAAGATTGAATATAAGGGCGACGTGGATCTGGTCACGGTGGCAGATCGGGAGTCGGAAGCGCTGATTCTGGAGCGCATACGCAAGCCGTTTCCTACGCATGACGTGATGGGCGAAGAAGGGACGCGCATCGAAACCGGCAGCGAGTACAAGTGGTACGTCGATCCGCTCGATGGCACAACGAACTTTGCACATGGCTATCCTGTGTTTTGCGTTTCTCTCGCGGTCGAGCGGCGCGGACAACGGGTCGCGGGAGTGATCTACGATCCCACGCGCGACGAGATGTTCAGCGCCGAACTGGGCAGTGGCGCGCGGCTGAATGGTCAAGCGATCCACGTGTCGGCGACGGCGAATCTGGGAGAATGCCTGGTGGCTACCGGCTTTCCTAGTCAAAAGCGCCACAAGAACCCGAATATTTATTTCTATCACCAGATCACGCTGCGCACCCACGGCGTGAGGCGGGCGGGATCGGCGGCGCTCGATCTGTGCAATGTCGCGTCGGGCCGGTATGACGGCTTCTGGGAATTCAATCTCAATCCATGGGATACG
The DNA here is from genome assembly GCA_003162935.1 of Acidobacteriaceae bacterium. GTDB lineage: Bacteria > Acidobacteriota > Terriglobia > Terriglobales > Acidobacteriaceae > Acidiflorens. Next base: position 13,780 of record PLUW01000109.1, on the reverse strand, counting down.
GCGGCGGGCGTGCTGATGGTGGAGGAGGCCGGCGGCAAGGTCACGGATTTTTCCGGCGGGCAATTTCAGCTTGCGAGCCGCGAAACGCTGGCGTCGAACGGGCCGGTGCACGCCGCGCTGCTGCGCGAGTTCAAGGAGATCATGGCGGGCCGGGGACTGGAAGAATTGCCCAGCCCAGTCACCTATGCGAACGATCGGCGACTCTAGCGGTACAATTAGCCGCGTGATTTCGCCTCTTCTTGAACGCCAGATTGAAAAGCGTCCCGACCGGGTGCGGCTGCGGGGGCGCATTTTGTTTCTCACCGAAGATCCCGAACTGATCAAGCGGCAACTCGCGGGTTGGGATCTGCCGTGGGATCTCGAGAATCCTGCCAACAATCCCAAACTGCGCGACGACATTTCGACCGACGAAATTACTCCCGCGCATTATTGTTTCTACTTCGATCGGACGCTCGGCGAGATTCCGTACGCTGGCTTGCGCTGCGGCGGCATTCTGCCGATTGGGCGCGGCGATGTGAAGAAAGGCGGCTTCGTGTGCTCGGTGAGCGGCAAGCGCCGCGGCAAGGGCTCCAGTCGGGAGCAATCGCCCTACGCCGAGATGTGCGCCGGAATTCAACTTGCCATCGCGGAGAACATCGAACGCATCTACCAGCAGAACTGCCAGAACCTCGGCCTGCTGACTTCCACCAATTTTTCGTTGATTGACCGCATTCGCGCGGGAGAAGAAATCGCGCTCGGCGAATTTACCGCCGGAGAGGATGAAATCACCCGGCAGGTGATTGAGTACGGCGGATTGTTTCCGTTCAATGTGGCTCGGATGCAGGGGAAGGTTTTTCTGCCGGCGATTAAGACTGCGAAGCGTGCGATGACGATTGCGGAGAAGATTTTTGCGGCGCACATAATTTCGACCGCGTCAGAGACTGCCGACCCTTCGGGTCGGCCTGGACCCTTCGACTTCGCTCAGGACAGGCTCGCGAGGGCGCCCGTCCCCACACGTTTCGTGCAGCCGGGAGATACTGGCTTCACGTCCGTCGACCTCCGCTTCAGTCATGAGTACGTGACGCCGATGGCATCCATCTTTTACGAACAGTATGTCGGCAAAGATGTTCCGGTCAACGACGCCGCTAGCATCTGCTTCTTCCGCGACCATCTCACTTTTCTTGACGAGGTAATCTCTGAGGAAAAGAAGAAGATGGGGTTGCTTGACTTGGCCACGCAGCTGAAGCTTAAGCAAGAGGATTTCGCGAAGCAGCAGGGAATCAAACTACACGGCGAACTCACCGACCGGAAAGGCTCCGAGGGCATCTGCCATTCGGTGATGCTGGAAACTTACGCGCTGCCCGGACAGGTGAACGTCGGCTCCGATTCGCACACGCCGCACGTGGGCGCCATCGGATGCATCGCCTTCGGCATTGGAACGACGGATGTCTTTAACTCTTGGATTACGAAAGATGTTCGCGTGAAGGTTCCGGAGTCGGTCAAGATTGTGATTCGAGGCAAACGGCACGCGAACGTAACCGCGAAAGATTTCATCCTGAAGATTCTTTCCCTCGACTACGTGCGCAGCGGCAAGGCGCTGGCGAAGGTGATGGAGTACGCGGGCGAAGCGGTCGAAGCTCTCTCGGTGGATGAGCGCGCCACCATGACCAATATGGCCGCCGAAATCGGAGGTTTCACAGGCATTGTCGCTCCCGATGAAAAAGTGATTGAGTTTCTGATGGAGCGCCGTGGTATGAAGCGCGCCGAAATCGAAAAAATGATCGAAGGCTTGAACAGCGATCCGGACGCCGAATACGCCGAGGTGATCGAACTGGACGCGGCGGAGATCACACCCATGGTCGCGACTCCTGGCGATCCCGGCAACGGCAAGTACATCCGCGAACTGGGCGCGCGCGTGCCGATTGAAATCGCTTATGGCGGAACGTGTACGGCGGGGAAAAACGAAGATATGGATATGTACGCGGCGGTTCTCGCCGACGCGCTGAAGCAGGGCCGTCGAATTTCAGAGAATGTGGAGTTCTGGATTCAATTCGGTTCGCAGGAAACTCGCGAGTATTCGAAGCGCCGTGGCTATTTGGAAATCTTCGAGCGGGCGGGCGCGCGCGTGATCGAGCCCAGTTGCGGCGCATGCATCAATGCGGGGCCGGGAGTATCGACGCGTGCCGATCAGGTCGTGATCAGCGCACAGAACCGAAATTTCCCAGGACGCAGCGGGCCGGGGCAGATGTATCTGGCGTCGCCGCTCACCGTGGCTGCCAGCGCCGTGGCGGGGTACATTATCGAGTACGAACCGAGTCAGCAACGCGAACTCGTTACCGTCTGAACGGCGAGTGTGGCGCCGCTCACCAAAACACAATCGATTCGTCTACTTGTGCAGGAGTACTCCATGCGACATTCCGGCTTCCAACTGCGCTTTTTGTTTGCCGCGCTACTTTCGTGTGCCTTCACGCTTCACGCTTCCGCCCCAGGCTCGTCAACCGCAGGCTCGGTAACGGCCGGCCCGTCCATGCTCGAGCCACGCTCCGGCCATTCAGCGACGCTTTTGCCCGACGGCAAAGTCCTGATTGCTGGTGGCATGCGGCGTAATCAGGATTTTTACAAATCGACTGAGTTATACGATCCGGCCAAGGGCAAGTTCGAACGCGCGGGCGATATGACGATGGCGCGAGTGGGCCACGCTGCCGTGCTGCTGCCTTCGGGCAAAGTTTTGATCGCAGGAGGCTGGATCGGGCAAGGCTGCACCGACTCTGCCGAGTTGTACGATCCGGCCACCCGTCGATTCACGCCGATCGCCAAAATGACGAACCGGCGCGGCAACCCAAGCGCCACGCTGCTAGGCGATGGAGACGTCCTGATTGCGGGCGGCGGCGACCATGATTCTCCCGGAGGAATTTCGTCGGCGGAACTATTTCATTCGGCCACTCTGTCGTTTCAGGCAATTGGCCCGATGCACTATGGGCGTATTTCTCACACCGCAACTTTACTCAAGGATGGGCGCGTGCTCATTGTTGGCGGACGGGGAGAAACGCTGGCCACCGTCGCCGAACTCTACGATCCGAAGACGAAGAAGTTCAGCGAAACGGGACGGTTGCTCACCGCGCGCTATAAACACACAGCCGGGCTGCTTCCGGATGGTAGGGTGTTGATTGCCGGAGGCTCGGACGAGCGCGATTGGCATGGCAAACTCAGCAGCACGGAAATCTATGACCCAGCCACGGGCAAGTTTTCGTCCGCTGCGGCACTGAACGACGCGCGTTTCAAACTGCCCGATACGGCAGAGGCGCTCAACAACGGCGAAGTAATCATTGCCGGCGGAAGCCGGGAAGTGGAGATCTTCGATCCGTCAAGCGGCCGCTTCAAAATTGCAGCGGGACAAATGCACGACCAGCGCCACTTCATGACCGAAACCAAGTTGAAGGATGGCAGTGTGCTGTTGGCGGGCGGCTATCCGGACAATGACGCGGGGACCGCAGAGACTTGGCTGTTCCGGCCCTAGGCTAGCTGTTTACAGAAGGTCCCGGCAATCGGCCTGCGGAGGCGATTCGTACCCCACCCATCGCATTGCCACCACGGGCTTGACATTACAGTGTAAAATGCCAAACAAGGTCACTTTAAAACGAAAACCTTTCATTCAATAAGCGCCAGGGGACCCTGCCGCTCCGGCGCTGTGCATTTCTTTCTTCAATCCTGCACAGGGCAAAGCATCGATTTGCGGAATCTCTAAAAACTATGAAAATCCTCCTCTATAACCCCGACAACGGCGTCACGCGCAATTTCATGCCGCATCTCTGGATGTTCCTTTTGCAGGCGCTCACGCCGCCGGGCCATGAGGTGGTGCTGGTGGATGGCAATGCCCAGCCCATGGATGAAGCCGGGATCGCGCAGTACGTACGCGACAACAAGATTGACCTGGTCGGCATCGGGGCCATGACCCGAATGATTGCCAAGGCGTATCGCATGGCTGACGCCGTTCGGGCCACTGGCGTTCCGGTGGTTATGGGAGGGCCTCACGTTACCGAAATGGCTGACGAGGCGCTCGGCCGCGATGGCGGCCCGCGCCACGCCGACGCGGTTGCGCTGGGCGAGGCCGATGCTACCTGGCCGCAAATTGTGAATGACGCTGCCCGCGGCCAACTGAAAGACGTGTATGAGCCAGTCGATGCGTTTGGCCAGGAGGCGAAGCCGTCGCTGAAGGAATATCCGGTGATTCCGTGGCAGTCGATCGATCTCAAGCAGTTCAATCTGGTGCCGAAGGCTTTGACGAAGACGCTGGGCAAGATTGGAGAAGGCTGGGGATCGTTTCGGATTGTTCCCGTCGAATCGGGGCGAGGGTGCCCTTACGGCTGCGAGTTCTGCACCGTGACCGGATTTTTCGGAGACTCCATTCGCTTTCGCACCAATGAAAGCGTCGTCAACGAATTGCTGTTGTTGAAGGCCCGCGCCCGCACCGAGAAGGGGCAGATTGCCGTGTTCTTCATCGACGACAATTTCGCCATCAACATCAAGCGCACGAAATCGCTGCTGCGCGACATCATCGCCGCCAAGGCGCAGGTGCACTGGGTGGCGCAAATCAGCGCCAATCTGTTGCGCGACGAGGAACTGGTCGACCTGATTGCGGATTCCGGTGGCAAGTGGATTTTTATCGGCATGGAGTCGATTGACCCGGCTAATCTGAAAGACGTAAACAAAGGATTCAACAAACCTGGCGAGTATGCCGCAGTGCTGGAGCGGTTGGCGGCGCGCAACGTGTACGCCATCACGTCGTTTATTTTCGGCATGGACAACGACACCGTAGGGGCCGCTGAGCGGACCATGGAACAGGTCCGCACCTGGCCGCCAGGTCTCCCGATCTTTGGCCTGCTGACGCCCTTGCCCGCAACTCCGCTGTACAAGCGGCTGGAAAAGGCCGGAAGGCTGACGCGTCCCAAGCACTGGCAGGAGTTCATTCCCTTTGCCATGGCGCACACGCCGTTGAAGATGACCATCGAAGAAGCTCACGCTGAAGTGAAAAAAGGCTGGGACGAGGCTTACAGTCCAGAAGCGCTCGCGGCCGCGGTTGAATCGCTGAGCGATCAACCCCTCGGCTATCGCCTCAACATCTTTATTGCGCGGCTTTGTTTCCGCGGCATCTATTTCCCAATGATGGGGAAAATGGCGTGGGTCAAGGTGATCGCGCAAAATCGGCGAACCATCTTCAAACTCGTAAGGGAGGGCTTCAAGGCCGGCGCCTGGCGCGGCGCGCCCGCCCGAGTTCCCGCCGTTCCGCTGCCCGTTGTGGAGACGGGAGAAGCAGCCACGCAAGCAGCTGAGGGCTAGAATGCGCTTACCGAGAGTCGGTTTCCAGTCTGGCTTTGGCATCCTTCCTGTGGCATGATGGAGTAGCTTGGCGAGGTGTTTTATGTACGAGCAAGAAAAAGTTCAGAAGGCAAGACTTGTCGCTTACATCGTCGGGATCGCCTTTTTTGCCGCAGTCGTGGCGTGGAAGTTTCTGGTCCACTGAGCCCTCATTCTGGCCTGTACCGATCACCATGGTTCTTGCTAGAATAACGATTCCAATTACACTCCCTGCGCCCGAGGAGCAAGAGATTTTATGGCCTACGTAATTGCCGAGCCCTGCATCGGAACCAAAGACACCGCCTGTGTGGATTCCTGTCCGGTAGATTGCATTCATCCCAAGAAAGACTCCGACAAGTTCGGGACCGAGGAGATGCTCTACATCGACCCGGTGGAATGCATCGACTGCGGCGCTTGCGTCCCGGTCTGCCCGGTCTCGGCCATCTTCGCGCTCGATGACCTGCCGGAAAAGTGGAAAGAGTACACCGAGCGGAATGCGAAGTACTTCGGGCGGTGAGGCGTTTTCAGTTTTCAGTTGTCAGTTTTCAGTAAAACCAGTCGCTTGGGATGTAGAGGCACTCGTCTATCCGGCTTGTGCCTCTTTCTATGAGCCGCCCCCTCTGGTTGAGGCTGTGGATTTAACTGACAACTGAGGACTGACGACTGACAACCTCTTCCGTTACAATCATCCATTAACCTGTTGACCTTCCATGGCGCTGAAGGAGTCGGAAGCGATCGTTCTGCGCACGTATCCGCTGCGTGAGTCTGACCTGCTGGTTACGCTCTTTACCCGACAGGAAGGCAAGGTGAAAGGCGTGGCGCGCGCGGCCATGAAGTCGCGGCGGCGTTTTGGCGGGGCGCTGGAGCCGCTTACTTACGTGCGGGCGTTTTACGACGACCGAGAGCGGCAGGAGTTGGCGCGGCTTGATTCCTGCGAGGTGATCGAGTCGCCGATGGCCAGCGAGGTCAGTTATCCGCGGGCTGCGGCGTTGGCGCACGTAGCGGAATTGCTCGACGAGTTGATGCCGGATCGCGAGGCCAGCGATGCGGTGTTTCGGTTGAGTCTGGCGGTCTTACAGGAAATGCGCGGCCAGAAGTTGTGGATGCCGCTCACCTACTTTGAGCTGTGGATGACGCGGCTCATGGGATTTCTGCCGGAGTTTTCGGAGTGCGTGGTCTGCGGACGGTCATTCGAGGACAACCCCGACGGCAACCGGGCGTTCTACCACGCGCTGGCCGACGGTTTGGTTTGCATCGACGATAAGCGGATTGCGTCGTCGGAGCTGTCGACGGAGTCGAGAAAGATTGCGGCGCAGATGCTGCGGTCGCGAGTTTCCGAGTTTGCGGGGATTGATTGGCCGAAAGCGGTGTGCGCAGATTTGAGAAAGTTTCTTCTCCAGATTCTGGAGCGGCACATTGAGAAGAAGCTGGTAACGGCGGGGATGTTGGAGAAAATCAGCTACTAGCTTCTGGCTACTCGCAAGCCTGCAGTTGAGATTCTGCAGGCGATAACAAGTCAGGGTCCGTCGTAGAGTCGGGAACGGCAAGTGATTTGATTGCCAAGAAGCTAGGAGCCAGTAGCTAGAAGCCTAATTCACGTGACCTCATCCAAACCCAATTCGCTGACCTTCCAGGAACTCATCCTAAAGCTGCAGGCGTTTTACGCGGCGCGTGGAGCGGTCATTCAGCAACCTTACGACGTCGAAGTCGGTGCCGGAACCATGGCGCCGGAGACATTCCTGCGCGTGCTGGGGCCGAAGCCATACAAGGTCGCTTACGTGCAGCCGTCGCGGCGTCCGGCGGACGGGCGGTATGGGGAGAATCCCAACCGGTTGTTTAAGCACTTGCAGTTGCAGGTGATTTTGAAGCCGCCGCCAGAGAACGTGCAGGAACTTTACTTGGAGTCGCTGGGCGCGATTGGGATTGATCTGCGGCAACACGACATCAAGTTNNTACTTCCAGCAGTGCGGCGGAGTGGACCTCGATCCGATCTGTGCCGAGCTTACCTACGGACTGGAGCGGCTGTGCGCGTTCCTGCAAGACGTGGATTCCATCTATGACATCGTGTGGGCGCGCGACCCGGAGACGGGCAGGGAAGTGAAGTATGGAGACGTGCGGCTGACGGACGAGCAGCAGTTCTCGGTCTACAACTTCGAGGCAGCGGACGTGGCGATTGCATGGAACCATTTCGAGCTCTGCGAAGCCGAGTGTAAAAAGCTGATCGACCACTATGCTGCCCTGAGCAAAGACAAGAGTGAAGGCGACGGGATTGCGCGCGAGAAGTCGCGTTTCCCGCTCCTCGGCGCTTACGACCTGTGCCTGAAGTGCTCGCATTACTTCAACATTCTCGATGCCCGCGGCGCGATCTCTGTGACGGAGCGCGTTGGCGTGATCGCACGAGTGAGGGCGCTGGCAGTCGGTATTGCGAAGGCTTGGATGGATCAGCAGTATCCGGCCGATCGAAGCAACGACAAGAGGGCAAAGGCCGGAGTCACGGAAGAAAAGGGGAAGTTACTGCCGGCGAGGTGAAGACCTTTAACGCAGAGGACGCGGAGCTTCGCAGAAATCTTTGTTGCGATTGCCACATTTGGTGTGTGATGTGGCTCACATTCACATTGCCGTAGTTCTGAGAACATAAACAAATCGCCTGATGCCAGACTTTTTACTCGAAATCGGATGCGAAGAGATTCCGGCGCGGATGATTGACGCCGCTTCGCGTGAGCTGCGCGAAAAACTGGGCGCGCTTCTCCAGCGCGAGCGTCTTGCCCCTTCCAGAGCGATCTCGCATCTCGACACGCCGCGCCGGTTGGCCGTTCTCGCTTCCGGTATTCCCGCATCGCAGCCTGACATTACCGAGCAGGTGAACGGGCCGTCCGCGCAGGTCGCATATAAAGATGGGCAGCCGACGCCGGCAGCGCACGCGTTTGCCAAGAAAGTTGGCGTGGACGTAGCGAAGCTTGAGAAAGTCAACACTCCCAAGGGCGAATACCTGGCCGCGACGGTTACGCGCAAGGGCCGCACCGCTTCGGAGATCCTCGCCGAGACTCTCCCCAAGGAAATTTCCACGCTCTACTGGCCGAAGAACATGTACTGGCGCAAGCGCGGAGAAGTATTCGTGCGTCCCGTGCGCTGGCTGGTTGCGATGCTCGACGAGCAGGTGGTGCCGGTGAAATTGTTTGAGATTTCCGCCGGCAAGACATCCCGTGGACACCGCATCATTGGCAACGAAGCCGTGGCCATCTCCAAGCCCAGCGCCTATGTCGATGCATTGCGCGGCGCAAAGGTGATCGGCGCGGCCGAGCGCGAACAGGCCATCCGCAACGCGCTCGACGCGGCCACGCGGACGATTCCGGGAGCACGCTGGCGAGAAGACAAGCCGCTGGTCGCGACCGTGGTCAATCTGACGGAATTCCCCTCCGTCATCCTGGGCAGCTTCGATCCCGAATATCTGGATCTACCGGAAGAAGTGCTGGTCACGGTGATGCGCGACCACCAGAAATATTTCGCCATCGAAGATGCGAACGGCAAATTGCTGCCGCATTTTCTGGCCGTGCTCAACACGGCCGCCGACTCCGAGGGATTAATCCGGCACGGCAACGAACGCGTTCTGCGCGCCCGTTTCAACGATGCCCGCTTTTTCTGGCAGACGGACCAGAAGCAGACCCTCCGCCAGCGCGTCGATCTGCTGCGCAGCGTTACGTTCCAGAAAGATCTCGGCAGCTATTACGACAAGACGATGCGCGTGCAGCACCTGGCCAGTTCGCTCGCCGAGACGGTGAGACAGAACGGCATGGCGATTCGGCCCGGCGTAATCCACAAAGCGGCGCTGCTGGCGAAAACCGATCTGACCACCGAACTCGTCAAGGAATTCACCGAACTGCAGGGAATTGTCGGCGGGCTCTACGCGCAAGTGCAGGAACTCGACGAAGGCATAAAGCCCGACGTGCAACTGGCGGTTTCGCGCGCCATCTACGATCACTACAAGCCCGAATCGATGGAGGACGGCGCGCCCACAACGATTGAGGGTGCAATTCTCTCGATCGCCGACAAGGCGGATTCGATCGCGGGAATGTTCGCGCTGGGGCTCATTCCCAGCGGGTCGAAGGATCCATTCGCGCTCCGCCGCCAGACCAACGGCATTGTGAAGACGATCGCCGAGCACAAACTGCCGTTGCGCCTCTCCGAGATCATGGCCGATGCGCGCAGCCGCTATAAAGACTCCGAGGCCGAGAAGAAGTTCTCGAACGCCGGCTACGCCGAAGCGGTGCGCGGTTTTTTCCGCGAACGGCTGGAGTTCTACCTGAAGGATGCGCATGAACCTCGATACGCGTATGACGTGGTTAACGCAGTGCTTGCGGTCGATGCCGACGACGTGGTGGATGCGGCCGCCCGCGCCGAAGCGGTGAGCAAGGTGCGGGGATCGGCTGATTTCGCATCCATCGCCAGCGCCTTCAAGCGCATGAAGAACATTCTGCGCCAAGCAGATGAAAAGAAAACCGTTATTGCGGTGCGTGTCGACGCAGTGGGCCTCCAGGAAGAATCCGAGAAGGAGCTCGCCGCCATGATCCCGCAGACCGTGGCCATGGTCGAGAAGCTGCGGGCGAAGCGCGATTACGAAGGGGCGCTGCTCGAGATCGCGAAACTGCGTCCGGCCATCGACAAGTTCTTCGACAAGGTCATGGTCATGGTGGACGACGCCAATCTCCGCGCTAATCGCTTGGCTCTGCTGCAGACCGTGGTGAAGGAATTCTCCACGATCGCCGATTTCTCCGAGATCGTGACCGAAGGCAAAGATCCTACGAAATAAGTATCTAAAGAATACGAAGAAGAGGACGCAAATGGCAACGACAACTCTCCCCGATACCGAAATCATCGAATCAAAACCCACGGAATCAAAACCCACGGCCACAAAGTATGTCTACTCCTTCGGCGGCGGCAAGGCCGACGGCAACGGCAAGATGAAAGACGTTCTCGGTGGTAAGGGCGCCGGGCTTGCCGAAATGACTAACGCCGGGCTCCCGGTGCCTCCCGGATTCACCATCCAGACCGAGGCCTGCCGCGAATACATGCGCAATGCCGTCTCGAAAGACGTCGACCGCCAGATGCAAGAAGCATTGGCCAAGCTCGAAGCGCTCCAAGGCCAGAAGCTCGGTAAAGGCGACAACCCGCTGCTGGTGAGCGTGCGTTCGGGCGCGAAGTTTTCCATGCCCGGCATGATGGATACGATCCTCAACCTCGGCCTCAACGACCAAAGCGTCGAAGCCCTGGCCAAACGCACCAACAACCCGCGCTTCGCCTACGACTCCTATCGCCGGCTGATTCAGATGTTCGGCAACGTCGTGCTCGACGTCGAGAAATCGGTCTTCGAAGAGATTTTCGATGCCAAGAAGCACCAGAAGAAGACCAAGTTCGACACCGGCCTTGACGCGAAGGCGCTGCAAGAGGTCATTGTCGACTACAAGAAAGCCGTCAAGAAGCACGCCAAGCGCGACTTTCCGCAGGACGCCATCGAGCAGTTGGTGATGGCGCGCGATGCCGTGTTCCGCTCCTGGCAGAACGATCGCGCCAAGCACTATCGCCGCATCAACAACATCGATGACATGCTCGGGACGGCGGTCAATGTGCAGGCCATGGTCTTCGGCAACCTCGGCGATACCAGCGGCACCGGTGTCGGATTCACGCGCAATCCGGCCAACGGCACGAAAGAATTCTACGGAGAATTCCTGCTGAACGCGCAAGGCGAAGATGTGGTTTCCGGCGTGCGCACTCCGGTTCCAATCCTCGAACTCGAAAAGGTCATGCCCGATGTTTATAACCAGTTGCGTGATATCACGACGCGGCTGGAGAAGCATTACAAGGACATGCAGGATTTCGAGTTCACCATTCAGGATCGCAAACTCTACATGCTGCAGACNNAAGGAAGAAGCGATTTTCCGCGTCGATCCGAATCAGCTGTATGACTTCCTCGTGCCGCGCCTCGATGAAAAGGGAAGCAAAGTCGAGGTGTTGGCGAAGGGCCTGCCCGCGTCTCCGGGCGCGGCCGTTGGACAGATCGTTTTTACCGCCGACGAAGCCGTGGAAAAAGCGGGACTTGATCGAAATATTCCCGTGATTCTGGTGCGCGCCGAAACCACGCCGGAAGACATCCACGGCATGGAAGTCGCCAAGGGCATTCTCACTTCGCGCGGTGGCATGACCAGCCACGCCGCCGTCGTCACGCGCGGCATGGGCAAATGCTGCGTAGCGGGCGCCGGCGACATCGACGTCGATGAAAAAGCGCGCGAGATGCGCGTCAAAGGCCAGACCTTCCGGGCCGGCGACTGGATCTCGCTCGACGGCACGACCGGACGCGTGATCAAGGGCAAGCTGAACACGCTCGACCCCTCGCCGGACGATCCCGAGCTTGAAAAATTCATGGACTGGGCCGACCCGTACCGCACGATGAAGGTCCGCGCCAATGCCGACATCCCCCGCGATGCCATTCAGGCGCGAGCCTTTGGCGCCGAAGGCATTGGCCTTTGCCGTACCGAGCACATGTTCTTCGGCGAGCAGAAAATTCCGCACATGCGCGCCATGATTCTCGCCGACAACGAAAAAGACCGCCGCGCGGCGCTCAAGAAACTGCTGCCCATGCAGCGCAAGGATTTCGAAGGCGTATTCAAGGCGATGGACGGATTCCCGGTTACCATTCGCACGCTCGACCCGCCGCTGCACGAGTTTTTGCCGCGCCGCGAAGATCTGATGGTGGATATCGCGACGCTCCAGTATGCGGACGCGAAGGAGAAGAAGTCGCTGGTTTCAAAGTATCGCGACTACGGAGCGAAGGCGGTTACCGACTTAAAGAAGCTGATGCCCATGCTTCTAAGCCGGGTCGAGCAGCTTCACGAATTCAACCCCATGCTCGGACACCGCGGTTGCCGGCTCGGCATCACCTATCCCGAGATTACGGAAATGCAGGCGCGCGCCATCTTTGAAGCGGCTGTCGCTGTTGCCAAGGACGGCGTCAAGGTCTATCCCGAAGTGATGATCCCGCTCATCGCCACGGTGAATGAAATGGCGAATCAAGCGGCGATCGTGAACCGGGTGGCGAAAGAAGTCTTCAAAGAAAAAGGACGCACCGTCGAGTACCTCGTCGGCACCATGATCGAGTTGCCGCGCGCCGCCCTGATCGCCGGCGAGATCGCGAAGGAAGCCGAGTTCTTCTCCTTCGGCACCAACGATCTCACGCAAACCACCTGGGGTTTTTCGCGCGACGACGTCAACAAGATTCTGCCCACCTACATCGCCGAAGGCATCATCAAGCAAGATCCGTTCGCCGTTCTCGATCAGGAAGGCGTAGGCCAGTTGGTCAAGATGGCGACCGAGCGTGGACGCAAGACGCGTCCGAATCTGAAGGTCGGCATCTGTGGCGAACACGGCGGCGAGCCCTCGTCGGTGGAGTTCTGTTATCGGACGGGGCTCAACTACGTTTCGTGTTCGCCGTTCCGCGTACTCACCGCGAGATTGGCGGCGGCTCAGGCGGCTGCGGGCGAGAAGCTGCAGATTGATGCTGGGCGAACGAAATAATTTAAGGGCATCGAAGCCATTGGATCGCGGCTTCGGTGCCCTTTTTGTTTTTGCGCGAACGCGCTCGCCGCTGTCGGAGGCTCCTACTGCACCCTCTGCAGCCGGTTGATGAGCTTCTGCGCCAGATTCTCCTCTGATTCCGACCAGAGCAGCCGTCCCGTAGCCCCGGCATTTTTTTCCACCAAAGCAGTAAACTCCACCAGCTTCTGCACGTTGCTGCGAATGTTCCGTTCTGCTTCGGAGGTCAACGAGACTTCCTCATGCAGAAAAGAAGCATCTAGACCGAAATCAATCTGGATATGCCCGGTCTCTTCCGCCGCGCGTTCTTCAAATTCCATTCCCTGCACAATCACCCGGGCCAGCGACGGTTCCTGCACCCATGGGTCCGCGCCTTTCGGAGGAGTCCACAAATCCCAGTAGGCCTCAAACACGTAGGCATAATCATCGTGCAGAAATTCCGCGACTTCCGCCACCGCTTCTTCCGGCGCCACTCCCGGACGGTAGCGGTGCTCCAGAATCGTCGGCTCGCTCCACGACACCGGCTGGATCGCCGAATACGTCACTCCGCTGTGCGCCGCGGAAAACGGAATCTGCCGCAGAACACTTACCGTGCGCGGCAGGATCTCGGCCTCCTCGAAGCTCGGGAACCACAGGCTCAAATAAAGGGAATCGGCCATGAATGTATTCTAAATGGGAGGCGCATTGCGTTGAAGAAGATTGCGGGAGCGGCGGCACCCGCCGCTGGTTTTGACGCAGCAAAAATGCCCTGTTACTATGAACATCGGCGGCAAACAATCCTCTCACCCGGAATCGTCCCCGTCGTCTAGCCTGGCCTAGGACATCGCCCTTTCACGGCGGTAACACGGGTTCAAATCCCGTC
>PLUW01000028.1:24938-40038 GCA_003162935.1 Acidobacteriaceae bacterium | reverse complement strand
TCACGGGCGCGGCGCAGATGGATGGCGCGATTCTGGTCGTGGCGGCGACGGATGGTCCTATGCCGCAGACGCGCGAGCACGTGCTGTTGGCTCGTCAGGTGGGCGTTCCGTACATTGTCGTTGCGCTGAATAAGTGCGATGCGGTGGACGATCCCGAGTTGCTGGATCTGGTTGAGCTGGAAGTGCGTGAACTGCTGAAGGCCTATCAGTATCCCGGCGACGACGTGCCGGTGATTCGTTTGTCGGCTTTGGGCGCGTTGAACGGCGAAGAGAAGTGGGAGAAGCAGATTGACGCGTTGATGGAAGCGGTGGACAAGAGCGTGCCGCAGCCGGTGCGCGAGTTGGACAAGCCGTTCCTGATGCCGATCGAAGATATTTTTTCGATTCAGGGCCGAGGGACGGTGGTGACGGGCCGCATCGAGCGCGGCAAGGTGAAGGTGGGCGAGGAGTCGGAGATTGTGGGCTTCCGCGAGACGCGCAAGACGGTGGTCACCGGCGTGGAAATGTTCAAGAAGCAATTGGACGAAGGCATGGCGGGCGACAACGCGGGGTTGTTGTTGCGCGGCATTGCGAAAGAAGACGTCGAGCGCGGGATGGTGCTGGCGAAGACAGGATCGATTACGCCGCACACGAAGTTCAAGGCGGAAGTTTACATTTTGACGAAAGAAGAAGGTGGGCGGCATACGCCGTTCTTCAAAGGGTATCGTCCGCAGTTTTATTTGCGAACGACGGATGTGACGGGGATTGCGGAGTTGCCGGCGGGCACGGAGATGGTGATGCCGGGAGACAACGTAAGCCTGGTGATCGAGTTGATCACGCCGGTGGCGATGGAAAAGGGATTGCGGTTTGCAATCCGCGAAGGCGGCCACACGGTAGGAGCCGGCACGATCGCCGAGATTGTTACGTAAGGCAAGTCAGAAGTAAGAAGTCAGATTGCAGAAGTGAAACCTGAGGTTTGAGGCTAGCGGCTAGAAGCTAGCAGCCAGAAGCTAGGAGCTGTTTGGTATGCCCCGAGAGATTATTACGTTGCAGTGTGGTGATTGCAAAGAGCGGAACTATTCGAAGACCAAGAACCGCAAAACGACGCCGGACCGGTTGGAGCTGAAGAAGTTCTGCCGCCGGTGCCGCAAGCACACGCCGCATAAAGAGGTTAAGTAGCCAGGGTCGGTGATCGGCAGTCGGCAGCATACGTTTGACTGAAAACTGACAGCTGAGAACTGAGAACTGTTTTTAGGGGCGTAAGCTCAACGGTTAAACTGTCGGTCTCCAAAACCGAACTTGGGGGTTCGAATCCCTCCGCCCCTGCCAGAGTTTTTTGGGACTGAAGTAGACCGGGTCCGTGATGGGAGTAGAGACGAAGAAAATGGCGAACTCAATAGCGACAACGGGCGGTGATTTCGGCGACCGGTTGCGGTCCTGGCCGGAGCGCATCAAGTCCTTTTATCACGATGTGCGAACGGAGATGAAGAAGGTGACGTCGCCGTCGCGCAAAGAAGTCCAGGCAACGACGACGGTGGTGATCATCACCGTATTCCTGTTTGCGTTTTACTTCTGGCTGGTGGATCTGGCGATCAGCAACAGCCTGGAGCGGATGCTGCATTATTTCTCGCGCCATTAAGCGGCGAGCGAAAGAAGCGATCGAATGCCGGACAAGGAAGAAAAAGACGAAAGCGTTGCTGTAGGCGAGGGCCAACCGCCGCCCGATGCGGCTGCGGAAGCAGTTGCGAGCAGCGAACCCGCGCGCAATCCGAATATGAAGTGGTACATCATCCACGCCTATTCGGGATTTGAGCGCAAGGTGCGGGAGTCGCTCGAATCGCGGGTGCAGGCTTTCGGGTTGCAGAACAAGATTGGCAAGGTGCTGATTCCGACCGAATCGGTCACCGAAGTTCGCGGCGGCAAGAAATATACTTCGGAACGCATGTTCTATCCCGGCTACGTGCTGGTGGAAATGGACATGGACGATCACGTCTGGCACGTGGTCAAGTCGACGCCGCGGGTGACCGGATTTGTGGGAACGGGGCAGCAACCGACTCCGCTATCGGACGAGGAAGTCAATCACATCGTTTATAAAGTGGCCGACAGCCGCGAGAAGCCGAAACTCAAAGTCAAGTTCGAAAAAGGCGAAACGGTGCGCATTGGCGAGGGTCCGTTCGCAACCTTTACCGGAATTGTCGATGACGTGAACGAGGATCGCGAGACTTTGAAAGTCATGGTTACGATCTTCGGGCGGTCGACTCCGGTCGAGCTGGAATTTGGGCAGGTAGAGAAAGTAGCCTAGTTGCGACTGCGTAGTAAGGCGCTGAGCCGAAAATCCTAGACTCGGCGTTGAATTTATAAGGTACGGGAAAGGCATCATGGCGAAGAAAGCTACAGGATCGGTAAAGTTGCAGATTGCGGCGGGCAAGGCCACGCCGGCGCCTCCAGTGGGACCGGCGCTGGGACAGGCGCAAGTCAATATCATGGAGTTCTGCAAGCAGTTCAACGCTCGCACGTCGCAGAAAGAACTTGAAGGGTTGATTGTTCCGGTCGTGATCACGGTGTACAGCGATCGCACGTTCACGTTTATTACGAAGACGCCGCCGGCTTCGATTTTGCTGAAGCGCGCGGCCGGCATCGCCAAGGGATCGGGCGCTCCAAATAAAGACAAGGTCGGCAAGGTGACGCTGAAGCAGGTCGAGGAGATCGCGAAGCAGAAAATGCCGGATCTGAACGCCGCTTCCGTCGATGCCGCCATCAAGAGTGTGCGCGGGACGGCGCGGTCGATGGGGATTGAAGTGGTGGGATAAGATCGTCGACATTGGTTTTTGTCACAAACACCACGGCCTTTCGGAATAACGACTGGCGGTGGGAGACTGAGGTGAGAGATGAAAAAGTCAGGTAAGAATATCGAGAAGTCGCGGAAGGCAGTTGAGCCGCGGCCTTATACGCTGCAGGAAGCGGTTCCACTTCTGCAGAAAGTGAAATTCGCAAAATTCGACGAGACGGTCGAGGTGACGCTGCGGCTGGGCGTCGATCCAAAACATGCCGACCAGATGGTGCGCGGCACGGTCGTGCTTCCGCATGGACTGGGCAAGTCGAAAAAGGTCCTGGTGATCGCGAGCGGCGAAAAGGTACGCGAGGCCGAGGCGGCGGGCGCGGATTTTGTCGGCGGCGAAGACATGGTCGAGAAGATCACGAAAGAAAACTGGACCGACTTCGACGCGCTGATTGCGACTCCCGACATGATGAAGTCGGTGGGCCGTCTGGGTAAGGTGCTTGGACCGAAAGGTCTGATGCCCAACCCGAAGACGGGCACAGTCACCATGGATGTTGCCAAGGCGGTGCAGGAAGTCAAAGCCGGCAAGGTTGAATTTCGCACCGACAAGACGGCTCTGGTGCACGTTCCGGTGGGGAAGATTTCTTTCTCGGTCGACAAGCTGGTCGATAACGCAACCACGGTGATATCGAGTGTGATCAAGGCGAAACCTGCGGTGGCCAAGGGCAAGTACATCAAGGGTTGCTACCTGAGTTCGAGCATGGGGCCGGGGATCGCGCTGGATACTGCGCCGATCGAAGTTGCAGCGAAGGGCTTAGCGTAGGCAAGGCTGCCGGGCTTTCCCGGCTCGACGGGGCCAAGCTCCGTCCCACACAATATTGGAAAGGGTTTTGATATGGCGGTTACTAGAGCGAAGAAAGTTGCGCAGGTTGAGAAGCTGAGTGGCGAACTGAAAAACGCTTCCAGCATGATCGTGGCCACATACTCCAAGCTGACGGTGACGAAGGATTTTGAACTGCGCAAAGCGCTGCGTCCGACCGGGGCGAAGTATCGCGTGGTCAAGAACACTCTGGCGGAGCGCGCCGGCAAGGGCACCAAGGTCGAGGAAGCTCTGAAGAATCTTCAGGGCGTGACCTCCATTGCCTATACGGAAGGCGATCCGGTGACGCTGGCGAAGGCGCTGGCGAAGTACGCCAAAGACAATCCAGAATTCAGCTTTAAGGCCGGTTTGGTCGAAGGCCGGGTGATTACGGTCAAAGAGATCGAATCGCTGGCCACCATGCCGTCGAAAGAAGAGCTGTATTCGAAGCTGCTGTTCCTGCTGAACGCTCCGTCGCAGCGTCTGGTGACGGCGATGAATGCAGTCGGGCGAAATCTGGCGGTGGTCATTGGGCAGGGCGTGGAGCAGAAGAAATTCAAGGAAGCGTAACGCAGCTACTAGCTGCTGGCTTTTAGCAATCTCGGTTTTTCCTGCTAGAAGCTAGTGGCCAGAAGCCAGGAGCCAACACAAGTTTCTGAGCAGCAATGCTGCTCGAAAAAAGATTTAGTTGTCGCAAGGCAAGGGGTGGCGCGGTCGGAAGTTCGGGCGTTGTCTGGCGCTGGAATGGAAGACCTGGTCGCACTGGAAACCTGGCCGAGCGACAGCGAAATCGTAAATCTTACACAAGGCGGAGAGATTCACATGGCGGATCTACAGCAGTTGGAAGAGTCGATTGTTGCCCTGTCGTTGCTGGAAGCGGCGGAGCTGGTCAAGAAACTGGAATCCCGTTTGGGTGTTTCGGCGGCGGCGGCGGCCCCGGTGATGGTTGCCGGCGGCGCAGCGGCTGGCGCGGCAGCCCCGGCGGAAGAGAAGACCGACTTCACCGTCGTCCTGAAAGAAGTCGGAGCCAATAAGATCAACGTAATCAAGGCAGTACGCGAGGTCACGAGCCTGGGCTTGAAAGAGGCGAAGGACCTGGTCGATGGCGCTCCCAAGAGCATCAAGGAAGGTGTCTCGAAGGAAGAAGCCGAGACCATCAAGAAGAAGTTTACCGAAGCGGGCGCAACTGTCGAGGTCAAGTAATTCTGGCAGCGCGGGGTGGATTTTTCCGGCGAGGGCGATAAGTCTGGGGCCGGGGGAGCCATCCCGCCTGCAATTATTTGACCGAACACTAGCAGAATCCCGGGCAATGGTGTTAACATCTAACAAAGAACCCGCTTACCCTGGTTTCACTGTGAGGCGACGGCGACCCGCATCCTCCAAATTTTAAACCCAGGAAGCGGAAAACGGTCGCTGGAATGAAAGTTTGGCAGCCGGTCCCGCGGGCGGCGGCGGGACGGAACAGGCCCTTGAACTGGCACGGAATTTTACAAGTTACCTAAGAGTAAGCGTCGAACGCGGCGCCCACGGACAAGTTTGTCCCTGCGGGTGCCTCTGTCTTTTTTTGCATCGTCCGCTCGTTTAGCAGCAAACTCGGCAGCAAACTTCGGCGGCTTTTTGCGCCCACATTCCGCGCTGTACCGCAGCCCCAGGCTGCCTGAAAGCAGGAGTTCTTAGAATGCCAAAACACAATATTCACCGCAAGCGTTTCGACTTCTCCAAGATTCCAGCAACCATCCAGATCCCGAACCTGATCGAGGTTCAGAAGCGCTCCTATGACCGCTTCCTGCAGATGGACAAACTGCCCAGCGAGCGCGAGGACGGCGGGCTGCAGGCGGTGTTCCAGTCTGTGTTTCCGATTACCGACTTCCGCAATGTTTCGCAGCTTGAGTTTGTCGACTTCGCCATCGGCAACTGGGAGTGCAAGTGCGGCCACCTGAAAGGGCTGCATCACTTGCGCACAACTTGTAAGAGCTGCGGATCGACGGTGATCACGGACCCGTTTCATCCCGGTGAAGTGCTTTGCCACAAGTGCGGCACGTACAACGCGAATACTCCCGACTTCTGCAACAAGTGCGGCGACCCGGTGGGATTGCAATTGAAGTACGACGTGGCGGAATGCGAAGAGCGCGGCATGACGTATTCCGCGCCGCTCAAGGTCACGATGCGGCTCACCATCTGGGACAAGGACGAGGCGGGCAACCGCTCCATTCGCGACATCAAGGAGCAGGAAGTCTTCTTCGGCGACGTTCCGCTGATGACGCAGAACGGCACGTTCATCATTAACGGCACCGAGCGCGTCATTGTCAGCCAGTTGCACCGCTCGCCCGGCGTGTTCTTTGAAACGGCCGCAAACCGCACGTATTTCCTGGGAAAGATCATTCCCTACCGCGGATCTTGGGTTGAGTTCGAGTACGACCAGAAGAATGTTCTCTATGTGCGCATCGACCGCAAGCGCAAGTTTCTAGGGACGATTTTTCTGCGCGCACTTGGGCTGCGCTCCGGCGAAGACATTCTCAAGACCTTCTATACGACGGATCGCCTGGTAGTCCGTGACAAAAAACTGTTCTGGACGCTGGATCCGGCGAGCGAAAAGCCCACGAACCTGCTGGGCATGAAGCTGGCGCACAGCATCAAGTCGAAGTCGGGCGACGAAGTGGCGCACTCCGGCCGCAAGATCACCGCCGCGACTCTGAAGGAAATTCAGAAGGCGAAGATCGGCGAAATTGAAATCGACATGACCGATCTCGAAGGCGCGTGGGCGGCGGGCGACATCGTCGACACCACGACCGGCGAAGTGCTGCTCGAGGCCAACACGGAAATCACGGCCGACAAGGTATCCAAGATTCTCGAATCGGGCGTGGTCGAACTCAGCGTGTTCTTCCCCGAGCGCGACGACGTGGGCACGGTGATCAGTCAGACGCTGCGCCGCGATTCGGTCACGACTCCTTCGGAAGCGCTGATTGAGATTTATCGCAAGCTGCGCCCGGGCGATCCGCCGACGCTCGATACGGCAACGGCATTGTTCCAGGGCATGTTCTTCGATCCGCGCAAGTATGACTTCTCTCGCGTGGGCCGGTTGAAGTTCAATATCAAGCTGTTCGAAAACCAGGAGGCAACGAGCCTCGATCAGCGCACGCTTGATCCCAATGATTTTTACGCGACCATCAAGTACCTGCTCAAGTTGCGCAAGAACATCGGCGCGGTCGACGACATCGATCACCTCGGCAATCGCCGCGTGCGAGCCGTCGGTGAGTTGCTCGAAAACCAGTTCCGCATCGGCTTGGTCCGCATGGAACGGGCGATCAAAGAAAAAATGTCCGTCTACCAGGAAATGTCGACGGCCATGCCGCACGATCTGGTCAACGCGAAACCCGTGATGGCCGCGATTCGCGAATTCTTCGGGTCGTCGCAGTTGTCGCAGTTCATGGATCAGACCAACCCGCTGTCGGAAATCACCCACAAGCGTCGTTTGTCGGCCCTTGGGCCGGGCGGGTTGTCACGCGAACGCGCCGGATTCGAAGTCCGCGACGTGCACCCGACACACTACGGCCGCATCTGTCCGATTGAAACGCCGGAAGGTCCGAATATCGGACTGATCTCCTCGCTAAGCTGCTTTGCGCGCATCAACGACTACGGGTTCATCGAATCGCCGTATCGCAAAGTGAAGAACTCGCGCGTGGTCGACTACGTCATCGTCGTCAACGCCGGCGACAGCAACTTCAAAGTCGGCGATTACGCCGAGAAGAGCGAGATGGAGAAGGTCAACTCCGATCTCAAGGACCGGAAAAAGAAGGCGGTCGAGGTCGAGCCGTTCTCGTTCTATCTCTCCGCTTGGGAAGAAGACCGGCACACCATCGCGCAGGCCAATATTGAACTGGACGACAAGGGCCGCATCGCCGGCGAACTGGTCAACGCCCGCAAGGCGGGCAACTTCGTGCTGGTGCATCGCGACGAAGTGGATTACGTCGACGTCAGCCCGAAGCAGCTCGTGTCGGTCGCGGCCTCGCTGGTGCCATTTCTCGAGCATGACGACGCGAACCGCGCCTTGATGGGCGCGAACATGCAGCGCCAGTCGGTACCTCTGTTGCGGGCGCAGGCTCCGATTGTGGGCACCGGGATGGAGGGCGTTACCGCGCGCGACTCTGGCGCGGTCATTCTGGCAAAGCGTAACGGAATCATCGATTCGGTCGATTCCGAACGCATCATCGTTCGCGTCGAGGGCGAGCATCACCCCATGCAGTTGTCGCGTGAAGTGGGCAGCGACATTTATCAGCTCACCAAGTTCAAGCGCTCGAACCAGAACACCTGCATCAACCAAAAGCCGATCGTGAAAAAAGGTCAGCGGGTGGTGAAGGGGCAGGTGATCGCGGACGGTCCGTGCACGGACTTCGGCGAGTTGGCTCTCGGACGCAACGTTCTTGTCGCATTCATGCCGTGGCGCGGCTACAACTTCGAAGACGCGATTCTGGTTTCGGAAAAGATGGTGAAAGAGGATTACTACACCTCGGTTCACATCGAAGAATTCGAACTCGAAGCCCGCGACACCAAACTCGGCCCCGAGGAAGTGACGCGCGATATTCCGAACGTGAGTGAATCGACGCTCCGAAATCTGGACGAGGCGGGTGTGATCCGCATCGGCGCCGGCATCAAGCAGGGCGACATCATCGTCGGCAAAGTCACGCCGAAGGGTGAAACGCAACTGACGCCGGAAGAGAAACTGCTGCGTGCGATCTTCGGCGAAAAGGCCGGCGACGTGCGCGACGCTTCGCTCTACTGTCCGCCGGGAATCGAAGGCATCGTGGTGGACGTGAAGATCTTCTCGCGCAAAGGCCAGGAAAAAGACGAGCGCGCCAAGACGATTGAAGGCTACCAGATTACGAAGCTGGAAAAGAACCTGTCGGACGAGATCCGGATTTTGACCGACGAGCGTCTGAAGCGCCTGGAAGGCCTGCTCGGTGGCAAGGAAGTGCAAGCCGATCTGCATGACGAGCGCACCAACAAGCGCCTGCTGACCAAAGACACGATTCTCGATCGCGATGCCATCGAGCGCATTTCGACGCGCAACTTGAAGCGCATCAAGTACGCCGACAAGGATCCGCGGGTGAATGAGCAGATCGACGAGATCGAGGAAATGACCTCGCGCCAGATCGACGTGCTCAAGAAGATCGTCAACGAGAAGAAAGACAAGCTGACCAAGGGCGATGAACTGCCGCCGGGCGTAATCAAGCTGGTGAAGGTCTACATCGCCATGAAGCGCAAGCTGAGCGTCGGCGACAAGATGGCCGGACGCCACGGCAACAAGGGCGTGATCGCGCGCATTCTGCCCGAAGAGGATATGCCGTACCTCGAGGATGGAACGCCGGTGGAGATCGTGCTGAACCCGCTCGGCGTCCCCAGCCGTATGAACGTGGGGCAGATTCTCGAAACCCATCTCGGATGGGCCGGGTTTGAGCTGGGCAAGAAGATCACCGAACTGCTGAAGCACAATACTCGCACGGAAGCGATCCGCCGCGACCTGAAAGCTCTGTTCAAAGACACCGTGCTGGCAGACACCATCGCCGACATGAGTGAAGAGGAGCTTGAAGCATTGGCTCCAACCCTGAAGAACGGCGTGTTCATGGGGTCGGCCGTATTCGACGGCGCCCGGGAAACGGAAATCAAGGCATTGCTTTCGAGCGCGGGCCTGCCCACTTCGGGCAAGACGAGCTTGCGCGATGGCATGACGGGCGAGATTTTCGAACAGCCGGTCACGGTCGGCTACATCTACATGTTGAAGCTGTCGCACTTGGTGGACGACAAGATTCACGCGCGTTCCATCGGTCCGTACTCCCTCATCACGCAGCAACCGCTGGGTGGCAAGGCGCAGTTCGGAGGCCAGCGCTTCGGAGAAATGGAAGTCTGGGCCCTGGAAGCGTATGGTGCGGCGTTCATCTTGCAAGAATTGCTGACCGCGAAGTCGGACGACGTATACGGGCGCACCAAAATCTACGAGGCCATCGTCAAGGGCGAAGCCGCGATGGAGCCGGGCGTTCCGGAGTCGTTCAACGTGCTGATTCGCGAATTGCAGGCGCTGTGCCTGGACGTCGAGTTGATCAAGATCACGGAGAAGAAGCCCGTGGCAATAGCAGCAGACTAAGTCATTGGCCGTTGGTCGCCAGTCGTTGGCCACCAGCAGCGCGCGACGCAAAGAGTTTTGGAAAACGAGACTCGCAGGATTGCCTTTGAGGCTGCGGGTCAGAGAGATTGAGCTAGCGACTGACGACCAGCGTCTAGCGACTTCTTCAAAGGCCGCGAGCGGCGGCGCAATAGCCGAGGAAAGCGGAGGAACATGTTTCGATCGAGCCCGTTCGATATGGCAAATCCCGTGGCTGACTTTGACGCCATTCGCATCAGCCTGGCGTCCCCGGAAAAAATCCGGAGCTGGTCGCATGGGGAAGTGACCAAGCCGGAAACCANNGCACCTTCAAGCCGGAGCGCGATGGCTTGTTCTGCGCCCGCATCTTCGGCCCGGTCACCGACTGGGAATGCCTCTGCGGCAAGTACAAGCGCATGAAGCATCGCGGCGTGATCTGCGACAAGTGCGGCGTGGAAGTGACGCTGTCGAAAGTCCGCCGCGAGCGCCTGGGCCACATCGAACTGGCGTCGCCTTGTTCGCACGTGTGGTTCTTCAAGGGACTGCCCAGCCGCATCGGCCATCTGCTCGACATTTCCCTGCGCGACCTGGAAGCGATCCTGTATTTCGAGGCTTATGTAGTCGTCGACCCAGGCGACTCCACGGCCAAAGAACGCGAAGTCATCAAGGACGAAGCCAAGTACCGTGAACTCGATCAGCAATTCCGCCCCACCGGCTTCAAGGCCATGATGGGCGCGGAAGCGATCAAGGAACTTCTCAAACGCATTGAAGTCGATGGCCTTTCCGTCGAACTGCGCGAGAAGATGAAGCATGAAACCTCGCTGCAGAAGCGGCTGAAGTATGCCAAGCGCCTGAAGGTAGTCGAGGCTTTCCGCAAGAGCGGCAACAAGCCGCAGTGGATGATCCTGGACGTGCTGCCGGTGATTCCACCCGAGCTGCGCCCACTGGTTCCACTGGATGGCGGACGCTTCGCCACTTCCGATCTGAACGATCTGTACCGCCGCGTCATTAACCGCAACAACCGGTTGAAGAAGCTGATGGACCTGCACGCTCCCGAAGTCATCGTGCGCAACGAAAAGCGTATGTTGCAGGAAGCCGTCGACGCTCTGTTCGACAACGGACGCCGCGGCCGCGTCTTGCGTGGCGCGAACAACCGCCCGCTGAAGTCACTCTCCGACACGCTGAAGGGCAAGCAGGGGCGTTTCCGCCAGAACCTGCTCGGNNCTCGGCAAGCGCGTGGACTACTCGGGACGTTCCGTGATCGTGGTTGGTCCCGAGCTCAAGCTGCATCAGTGCGGATTGCCGAAAAAGATGGCGCTGGAGTTGTTCAAGCCGTTCATCTATCACCGCCTGGAGCAAACCGGAAATTGCACCACCATCAAGCAAGCCAAAGAGATGGTCGAGCAGCAGGACCCTATCGTTTGGGACATTCTGGAAGAAGCCATCAAAGACCATCCCGTCATGCTCAACCGCGCGCCTACCCTCCATCGTCTGGGCATACAGGCGTTTGAGCCGGTGTTGGTGGAAGGCAAGGCAATCAAGATTCATCCGCTGGTCTGCACGGCGTTCAACGCCGATTTCGACGGCGACCAGATGGCGGTTCACATTCCGCTCTCGCCCGAGGCGCAGGTCGAAGCCAGCGTCTTGATGCTGTCTTCGCACAACATCCTGTCGCCGGCATCGGGCCATCCCATCACTGTGCCCACGCAGGACATGGTGCTCGGCCTTTACTACCTGACCAAAGCGAAGCCGGGCGCGAAGGGCGAAGGCCGTTCCTTTGCCAACATCGACGAAGTCGTGATCGCGCTCGAAATGGGCGAAGTGGAAACACTTTCGCCAATTCGTCTGCGCTATACCGGCGAGGTCATCGACCTGACGCAGGCTTACGACGATCAGGACGTCAACCACACCGAGCCCGTGCACGTGAAGCGCGAGTTCCTGAATACGACCGTCGGGCGTGCGATTCTGAACGACCATTTGCCCAAGACAGTGCCCGGGGTCAACGTGGCAATGCCCTACATCAACGGCCTGCTCAAGAAGAAGGGCGTCGGCCAACTCGTCAATTACTGCTATCTGCGATTTGGCTTGGAAGTCACCGTGAAAATGCTCGACGAGATCAAGTCGCTCGGGTTCAAGTATGCGACGCGCTCGGGACTTTCGATCGGCATCGACGACATGGTCATCCCCGACAACAAGAAAACGCTGGTGAAAGACGCCGACAAGCAGGTCATCGCGGTGCAGCAGCAATATCTGGACGGCGCCATCACCAACGGCGAACGCTACAACAAGGTCATCGAAATCTGGTCGGCGATCACGGAAAAAGTCGCCGATGAAATGTTTGGCCAGATGCAGCGGCGGGACAAAGAAGGCCAGCTCAATCCGATTTACGTCATGGCCGATTCCGGCGCTCGAGGATCGAAACAGCAGATCCGTCAGCTCTCCGGCATGCGCGGATTGATGGCGAAGCCGACCGGCGAAATCATCGAGACTCCGATCACGGCGAACTTCCGCGAAGGATTGACGGTGCTCGAGTACTTCATCTCCACGCACGGCGCCCGCAAGGGATTGGCCGATACGGCTCTCAAAACCGCTGACTCCGGCTATCTGACGCGGCGTCTGGTCGACGTCGCGCAGGACGTAATCATCAGCGAATACGACTGCGGNNATCGTGGGCCGCGTTTCACTCGAAAAGATCAAAGACTACGAAGGCCAGGTGGTGGTCGATGTGAATCATGAGATCACCGAAGATCTGGCCGGCTCGATTCAGGCTGCCGGAATCGAGCGTGTGAAGATTCGCTCGGTGCTGACCTGCGAGTCGAAGCGCGGCGTTTGCGTCATGTGCTACGGACGCAACCTGGCTTCCGGCCGTCTGGTTGAACTCGGCGAGGCCACCGGCGTGATCGCGGCGCAGTCGATCGGCGAACCTGGAACCCAGCTCACCATGCGTACCTTCCACATCGGAGGCACGGCATCGCGAGTTTCGGAACAGTCGCGCCTCGATGCCAAGAGCAACGGCATCGTGCGCTTCGTCAACTTGCAGACCGTGAAGTCGAAGACGGGCGATCTCGTCGTGATGAATCGCCAGGGATCGATTGCGGTCGTGGACGAAAAGGGCCGCGAACGCGAACGCTATGCGGTCGTGTATGGCGCCAAGGTCAAAGTCACCGAAGGCGGGCCGGTGCAACTCGGCCAGGCGCTTGTCGAGTGGGATCCTTACACCTTTGCCATCCTGACCGAAATCGGCGGCACGGCGCAGTTCAAGGACTTGCAGGAAGGCATCACGCTGCACGAAGAAGTCGACGAAGTCACCGGCCTCTCGCGTCACGTGGTGGCCGATTCGCCCGACGAGAAACGCCAGCCCGCCATGGTCATCAAGGGCAAGGCAAGCAAGCGCTACTTGATGCCTTCGCGCGCTCACCTTATGGTGCAGGACGGGGATACGGTGTTTCCCGGCGACGTGCTGGCCAAGATCCCGCGCGAAACCACCAAGACCAAGGACATCACGGGCGGTCTGCCGCGCGTGGTCGAATTGTTCGAAGCCCGCAAGCCGCGCGAAACCGCCGTCATCAGCGAGATCGATGGCGTGGTGCGCTTCGGCGAAGTGGCCAAGGGACAGCGCAAACTTTACGTGGCAGCCGATAACGGCACGGAGAAGGAATATTCCGTTCCGCGCGGCGTTCACATCAACGTGCAGGAAGGCGAGCGCGTCAAGGCGGGCGAACCGCTCATGGACGGGCCACTGAATCCGCACGACATTCTGGCCGTGCTCGGCGAGAAAGAGCTGCAGTCTTACCTGGTCAACGAAATCCAGGAAGTCTACCGCTTGCAGGGCGTCAACATCTCCGACAAGCACATCGAAGTGATCGTCCGCCAGATGATGCGCTGGGTAAAGGTCGAGGACGTGGGCGACACGAAGTTCCTGCTCGAAGAGCAAGTGGACAAGTTCGCATTCCACGAGGAAAACGAGCGCGCGATCGCCAATGGCGGCAAACCGGCCACCGGGCGGCCGTTGCTGCTCGGGATCACGAAGGCCTCGCTCTCCACCGATTCGTTCATCTCCGCCGCCTCCTTCCAGGAGACGACGCGAGTGCTCACCGAAGCTTCCATCAGCGGCAGGGTCGATCACCTGCGCGGCCTGAAGGAGAACGTGATCGTGGGCCGCTTGATTCCCGCCGGCACCGGCATGGAGTATTACCGCAACGTGCGTCTCTCACCGGAAATGGAAGAGGCGGCCAGCAAGGTGCAGGAAGAAGTCTCGCAGGCATACGAAGATGCCGAGCGCGCTCTCGAACTCATGCGCCACGAGGGCGAGACCGAAGAGCTGGCCGCAGAGTAAAACGGGACGAATTCAGACCGGGGGCGACGCGAGTCGCCCCTGATTTTCTTGAATCGCGTTTCTTAACCTCATGGCTTTAGCACTGCAACCACAGCGTCTCACCGAGTCACCTCCGCAAGGCAATGCCGCGCCCGATCCGATTCCCGGCGGATTGGTGGTGGCGCCGGCCTTGGGACGCTTCTGGCGCCTGTTCCGCCTTTCCATCTGGCGCGCCTTCGAGCACGATGCCTTCGGAACCGCCAAAGCCTCGGCCTACTCCTCCATCTTCACTTTTTTCCCGGCCCTGCTCGTATTAGGCGCGGTTCTTGCCACACTCAACCGCGGTGAGGTTTACCTGCGCGAGGTCTCCTATGCTCTGGGCACGATTTTGCCCGCAGGCAGTTCCACCGTGCTCGCCTACCTGAGAGGCAGTGCCAATAAGCCGGTGGGTCTGCTCGTCACCACGTCATTGTTGACGATTTGGAGCGCCTCCGGCGTGATCATCTCCTGGATGGACGGTTTTCGCCGCGCCTACCAGCTTCCCAAGACCTGGGGCATAGTCCAGGAGCGCGCGATTTCCATTTCGCTGGTCCTGATGGCGGGCATACCGTTGACGTTCTCAACCATTCTGGTTGCCTTCGGCAGCCGCATTGAAACGCGGGTGCTGTTTCTAATCGGGCATGACTTCGGACCGCTGATTTTGTTGCTGTGGGGCGCAATTCGCTGGGCGATTGCCATCCTGACCAGCATTGCCGTCATCCAGCTTATCTATCACAACGCGGTGCCGCGCACCCAACCATGGCACAGCGTTCTGCCGGGCGCGGTTCTGGCGACGGCCATGTGGCTCCTCTCGACTGCGCTGTTTGGATGGTATTTGCAGCACTACGCCGACTACAGCGTCATCTACGGCTCGCTTGGCCTGGGCATTGCGCTGCTGGTCTGGATGTACCTGATCTCGCTGGTGATCCTGATTGGCGCGGAATTCAATGCCATGCTCTTCCCGCGCTGTCTCACGAAGGTTCCGCCTCCGCG
>PLUW01000028.1:0-24927 GCA_003162935.1 Acidobacteriaceae bacterium | reverse complement strand
CCCGCCGTTCGCGGCTTTCTGCACTCGCCCGCAAATCCTAACGGCGATGCTCTTATCCTGACGCACGGCGCGGGCTCGGATTGCACTTCCCCATTGCTGGTGGCGCTCGGCGAAGCTCTTGCCGGACATGGCTACACCGTCCTGCGCTGCGATCTTCCCTTTCGC
The DNA here is from genome assembly GCA_003162935.1 of Acidobacteriaceae bacterium. GTDB lineage: Bacteria > Acidobacteriota > Terriglobia > Terriglobales > Acidobacteriaceae > Acidiflorens. Next base: position 24,762 of record PLUW01000028.1, on the reverse strand, counting down.
CAGGAGCGGCGAACCGGCCCGCCGTTTCCACGCCAAGCGGAGCGTGATCGCGCCGGCCTGCGCAACGCGGTCGCGGCTATGCGCAAGCGCGGCGCAGCGCGAATCTTTCTTGGCGGCCATTCGTATGGCGGGCGGCAAGCGACGATGCTATGTGCCGCTGAACCTGCTCTGGCTTCGGGCCTGCTGTTGCTTTCCTATCCTTTGCATCCGCCGCGTAAACCGGAACAGCTTCGTATTCAACATCTGCCGAACCTGCGCACGCCCAGCCTGCTCGTGCATGGAACGCGCGATCCGTTCGGGAGCATTGAAGAGATGACGAAAGCCCTGCAGCTGATCCCGGCCAAAACCGAATTAATGAAGGTGGAAGGCGCCGGTCACGATTTGGGTTTCAAGGGAAAGACAGAACGGAAGGAACTGCCCGTTAATATCACGTTACGAACCCTGGAATTTTTTGAGGATCGCCTGAGTTAGATTTTACTGACGGCTGGCAGCTGAGGGCTGACAGCTCAATTCACCCAGCCCGATTTCGATCCGCCGTTGGTCTTGTCATCGTCTTCCGGGGGCACATAGTTCCCGTGCTCGTCGAAGGTAACTTTGCGGTCGTGGTCTCTCATGTAGACNNACCGCGACTCCGCCTTGCGATGGCTCAAACACCGCAATGATCGCAACCACCACCCAGATGCCAACCAGATACTTCGCCTTGATCCGGAACGGCAGCGGAAACAAGTACATCTCCTGATCGGCGTAAAGAATCCCGAACGCCATCAGCAGGCCGAAAATGCCGCCAGATGCGCCCACGGTTCCCGTTCTCGGGTCGGCGCCAAGAAAATGGGTATACGCAATGGCGATCGTCACCAGTGCGGCGCCCACGACGCAGAATATGTAGCACTCGATGAAGCGTCGCGGCCCCCAGTCGCTTTCGAGGTAGGCGCCGATAAACCAGAGCGTGAGCATGTTGAAAAATACGTGACTGAAGCTGGCGTGCAGCAGCGAGTACGTGACCACTTGCCACACTTTGCCATGCATCACGCTCACCGGAATCAGCGCCAGCCACTCGTTCATTGCGGCGACTGCGCCCGGTGCGAAGATTCGCATCGCTGCCTGGAGCAGGTAAATGGCTGCGCAGGCGATAATGATGCGCCGGACCCATCCGGCAAAGGGAGGGAAGCTGAACGAGATGGTTTGTCCGCGAGGCACTTTGTCTTTCTATCTTTGTGGCTCGGGAACAACCGGCAGACTGCGATGTCCCGCCGCATCGACCGCGCGCACAGCGAATATCTCATTATCCTTCGAAACGCTCAGGGTTGCACGCGTGCCGCTGACCGGTTGGACGTACTCCCAGTCGGCGGCGTTCGTTGAACGCCAGACCACCTCATATGCAGCAGCTTCGGGCGAAGCGTCCCACGTCAGGCTCGTATCGTTTTCCAGGTTCTTGGTCTGCATTTTCACGTTTGCCGGCAGCGCTGGAGCCGAAGCCAGCGACGCCAGGGTCGCCGCGTTCAGCTGCGTTACGTGCGCCACATACTCGAAGTCGACAAACTTCGGCAGGTCCCCATATTCGATGCCGTTTTCGCTGCGGACGTTCTGATGCTGATGGTTGAAGTCTTCCCGAAATTCCGTGAACCGCACGGCGGCAAACCCCTGCTGATTGAACGAGTAGTGGTCGCCTCCGCGCAGGAAGCGGTCGAGCCGGAAGATGAGAAGCGGCTTCACTCCGGCATCATAGGACCGCCCGACGTCGGCGATATAGCGAGCGACTTCGCGTGAAGTCGAGTCGTTTTCTCCGCCGAGCTTGCGAATCCGCTGGATTTCAGCGTCGGTCGCAGCTGCCGGCAGCCCTTCGGAAAACACGCGTACCACGCCCGCATCCTGTCCCGCACCCAGGTTGCCTCCGACAATGTCGTTGTTCAAGACGGCTTCGAGCTTCCAGCCCTGCTGCTTGGCCATCTGCGCGAAGTGCTTGCTGCCATTCAGTCCCTGCTCTTCTCCGGCGACCGTCAGAAAAACGATCGTTGCCGGGAACCTGGTTTTCGCGGCAGCTTTGCTCAATACGCGGGCGCACTCCAGGCTCACCGCCGTGCCGCTGCCGTCGTCGTTCGCTCCCGGAGCGGGGTCGGTCCCGTTGAAAATGTCGCTGTTCCGCGAGTCGTAATGGCCCGTGACCAGCACGATGCGATCGGCCTGTTTCGCGTCTGATCCGCGCAGAACCGCATAAACATTGGTGATTTCCGTCGGCTTCGCAATGCGCTCGCCGGGCGCCTCGGTAAATGTATCGGTCTTCACCTCCAGGCAGCCGCCACACTCTTTGGAGTAGCGCTCGAACTCAGCCTTGATCCACTCCCGCGCCGCTCCGATGCCCTTGCCGGCTTTGATCGAATCCTCGTCCTGCGCGGAAATCGTGGACCGGTTCCCGAAGCTGACCAGCTTCTCGATGGTTTGCCGGATGCGGTCCGCCGAAACCTCTTCGATGGCCTTGGCGATGCGTGGGTCGGTGTGGCGGTCGGCGGCCAGGCGCGGCGGTTCCTGCGACGGTCGTTCTTGCGCCTGTCCATACGCCAGATATGCGAATCCGCCCGCCGCCAGGCCCACCGCCACGGCCGTAACCACAACTGTGGAGAGGCATCTGGAACCGGCAATGCCAACCAGCCGTAATTTTTCTCGACAAGCCACTTGACCTTTTCCTCGCTAAGAAACTAAATATATCAGGGGTATCCTGAACGTGGAGGAAATCATGGTGTACTGTACCGAATGCGAGACGGATCTCGACATCGACGAAGATGAGGTCGATGAAGGCGCGGTCGTCTCCTGCCCGGAGTGCGGCACCGACTTCGAGGTGGTCACGGTGAATCCCGTCGAACTGAAGATTGTCGGCGAAGACGAAGTCGACGAAGATGAGGACGAAGAAGCCGACGACGAAGAGGATGAGGACGACGATTCCTAGGCGACCCGCACATTCCCGAGCGCTGCTTCGCTTTTTCGCAATGGCCTCGTCGGCGGCATTGCTGGCGTCTCTGCTCGTTCCGGTGAAGGCGCCTGCGAGAGCGCTGGGCACTCACGACACGCCCCCTTACGCCCTCATCTTCGGAACGGTCTGGGACCCTGACGGGCACCCGCTCTACGGGGTCAAGGTGAAGATCCGGCTGGCCAGCGAAAAGAAGGCCCGCTGGGAGCTCTATTCCAATCACACCGGCGAGTTTGCCCAACGCGTGCCCGCCGGCAAGGCCGACTACATCGTCTGGGCGGACGTGAAGGGCTACAACCTGCCTTCCGGGCAAAAGCTGAAGCCGGGCTCCGAAGTCTCAGCGCATATCGACAGCGACGAGCGTTGCGATATCGGTCTTCATTTAGACTGGTAGTGGCCGCTACGACAGAGAATTGGGCCCCTTGGGAAAATGATGAAGAAAATGTTCATGGTGCTGGCGGCTGCGGTGCTGGCTGCGTCCCCGCTGATGGCGACGGCGTCGCTGTTTTCCACGCCGGTCCTCGCCGCTCCCGCGCAGCTGTTTGGCCACGAACCGAAGAAGGAAGACAAGACCCGCCTGCTCACCGGCAAGGTGCTGGACGCAAACGATAGTCCTTTGTCGAACGCGGTCGTGTACCTCACCAACACCCACACCCGCTCGGTGAAGACCTACATCGTGGGCGAGGACGGCACTTTCCGTTTCCCTGCCCTACAGCCCACTCTCGATTACGAAGTCTATGCGCAGTACAACAACCACAAAAGCGGCACCAAGACTGTCAGCCAGTTCGACGATCGCACCCAGGTTTACATCAGCCTGAAAATCAACGCCAAAGGCGAGAGCAAGTAATCCCCCGCTCCATCCACCTAGGGAAGCTCTGATTAAGTCCCGGTTTCCTCCGTGCCCCCCCGTGTTCCCCGGTGGTTCACGCTTTTTGCCGACGCTGAATCAGAGTTCCCCTTGACGGGCGATTCCAATCCCTCTGCTGCAAGAAAAAGGCCACCGTTGCCGGTGGCCCTGGTTTCTTAGCGCGCTTGCCAGAAGCTAGTTGCTGTCGCCGCCAGCCCGTTTCCACGAGATCAAGTCTCCGATCGTCGTGCTGTTTGAGGACGACGAAGACGACGACGAGGACGGGTGCTTGTACGACTCCACTTCCTGGCGTGACGCTTCCTCGCCAACCGCCCGGATGCTCAGGCCGACTTTTTTCTCTTCCTGATTCATCTTGACGATCTTGAAATCGAATTCAGCGCCGGGTTCGAGGTGCATCGGCTGTCCATTCGGATCGACGGCTTCCGAGTTATGGCACAGGCCTTCGATGCCTTCGGCAATCTCGACAAATGCGCCGAAGTTCGCCACCCGCAGAATCTTGCCGTGCACGATGTCGCCGATGCGGTGCTTCACAAAGAACGAATCCCAAACATCGGGCTGCATCTGCTTCACGCCGAGCGAAAGACGGCGCTTGTCCGGTTCAATGGCCAGAATGATGGCCTTGACCTTGTCGCCCTTCTTCAATATCTCCGACGGATGCTTCACACGGGTGGTCCAGCTCAGGTTGCTGACGTGAACCAATCCGTCGATTCCGTCCTCGATTTCGATGAAAGCGCCAAACTCGGTCAGGTTGCGCACCCGGCCCTCGACCGTCGCGCCCACGGGATATTTGTCGTGCAGCGTATCCCAGGGGTTGGAGGCGAGTTGCCGCATGCCGAGCGAGATGCGGCGCTCGGTCGGGTTCACGGCCAACACCACGCAGTCGATTTCATCGTTGACGTTGACCAGCTTTGACGGATGCTTCATCCGCTTCGACCAGGTCATTTCGCTGACGTGGACCAATCCTTCAATGCCCTGCTCAAGTTCAACGAATGCTCCGTAATCGGTGACGCTGATCACGCGGCCGTGAACGTGCGCGCCCACCGGATAGCGGTGCTCGGCATCCAGCCACGGATCGGGCGTGAGCTGTTTGAACCCGAGCGAGACACGCTGCTTGTCCTTGTCGTACTTCAGCACTTTCACCTGAATCTGATCGCCCACGTTGACCAGGTCGCGCGGATGCGTCAGGCGTCCCCAGGACATGTCGGTGATGTGCAGCAGGCCATCGAGTCCGCCCATGTCGACGAACGCTCCGTATTCGGTCAGGTTCTTGACGATGCCGGTGAGTATGCTGCCTTCTTCCAGGTGTTCCAGGGTCAGGCCGCGTTTTTCTTTCTGCTCTTCTTCCAGAAGTTGCTTGCGCGAGACCACAATGTTGCCGCGCTTCTTGTTGAGCTTGATGATTGCGACTTCGATCGTCTGGCCCTTCATGCCATCCAGATTGCGGATGGGACGCAGGTCCACTTGCGAGCCCGGCAGGAAGGCATGCGCGCCCTGGATGTCGATGGTCAAGCCGCCCTTGATCCGTTCCAGGACGATGCCCTTGATAGGCTTCTTTTCGTTGTAGGCGCGCTCGATCTCGTCCCACGACCGCAGGCGCTGCGCCTTCAAATGCGAGAGCCGGACGTAACCCTCCTCGATCTCGCCCTTCTCGCGCATGACGTCGATCTCGTCGCCCGGCTGGAACTTGGGCTTGCCCTCGTGATCGAGGATCTCTGAGAGCAGCGCCATGCCTTCCGACTTCGCGCCATAATCGACCACCACGTGCGTCGCGGTCAGCTTTACTACGCGGCCTTTGATGACGTGGTCGTCGCCCACCGCTTCTTCGGTCTCGGTCTCGAAACTGTGCAGCGCGGCGGCGAAATCGTCGCTGGCAGGCGCGGCAGTCTCCGGGGCGGTCTCTTCATGCTCCTCAACTTTAGCGGCTTCCGGCTCAGGAGCGGTGTGAGCGGCGTCGTGCTGAGTCGCGTCAGGGGCGGAAGCTTCCAGTTCCACAGGTGAAGGTTGTGCGGGCTCGGGCGCGTCGATTACGGCCGGGCCGCCGGTGTGCGTGTCGTGGGCAGTTGTCATGGTTTCAATGCTGGAGTCAAGATTGTGGGCGGTACTGTCGTCGAACAAATTCATAGCCTCGGTGTCGGCGCATCGGTGCGCGACTCGTGCGGGACGTGGTGTAGCGGACTGCTGGCGTGGTCTTTAGGTTGCGTTGAGGTCGACCTGGCGGACGACCCTAGGACAATTCCAGCTGGTTCGAAACCGCGTCCAATAGGGACTCCTTGACTATAGCAACCGCTTTGGAACAGTGTCAAACGGGATTCCGCCCGGAAGCTAAGAATTTACAGATTCGTCACACTGAACCACACATATGGAGCGAGCGAGGGAAATTCTGATTAAGTTCCGGTTTCCTCCGTGTACCCCCGTGTACTCTGTGGTTTATGCTTTCTGCCGAACCTAATCGGAGTTTCCCTAGGCCGGGAGCATCGACATTGGCCCCGCGCCAGCCGTTTTCTGCTACCCTCCCCCCATGGATTATCTCTGGACCCCATGGCGTTACGCGTATGTCACAGGCGCCGGCCAGAAGCCGGGCTGCATCTTCTGCGAGGCTCCCAAGGAGACCGACGAGCAGGCCCGCATTGTGCATCGGGGCGCGCATTGCTACGTCATTCTCAATACCTACCCCTATACCAACGGACACGTCATGGTCGTGCCCTACGCGCATCTGGACGAACTGCAAAAGCTCCCCACCGCAGCCGCCCACGAGATGATGACGTTAACCCAGAAGATGGAGTCGGTCCTGCGGCCTCTCTATAAGCCCGACGGCATCAATCTCGGTATGAATATCGGAAAAGCCGCGGGTGCCGGCGTGGCCGGACACATCCACATGCACATTCTGCCGCGCTGGGTCGCGGACGCCAATTTTGTCAGCGTCATTGGGGAGACGCGGGTGCTGCCTGAGGCGCTGGACGTGACTTGGGAGCGGATTCGGAAGGCATTTGTAATTGGTGATTTGTAATTGGTAATCTTAACGGCACCTGTATCGGGAGAGGGTCATGCACCTGCCACCACATCCCGTTTGGTTTTGGCTGATCTTGGTATCGCCGCTTCTTATTTGGCTAACTCTTTGGATGGTGGCGCAGAATCCCAAGGTATCGCTAAAGCCTCTAAGGCCATGGCTTGTGGCTGGTACCATCGTGTTCCTTATACCGTACGTCTTTCTTGATGTTGTCCCGACGGGAGGCAACAAGATAGCGCGTCTTGCGGTCGAGGCAGCCTTCTACACTTGTTTGTGCGTATCGTTCTGGGTCCAGAGACATTGCATGTTCGACACGCTGCGCCCGCCCAACGCCAAGTGGTACTCCAGGCGGAAATCGGCGGAGTTCTCCATCCCCGCCCCCAGCTTGCGCATTCTGGTGCGGGATATCGATTCCGTGACGCCTTGGTACGTGGAAAAACTTGGGCTTCGCAAGTCGGCGAAGGCACCGCCACAAGAACCTTGTGCCGCGACCTTCAGATTCAAAGCAGATGGAAACTCAGTCATACTGACTACCCGCAGCGGCTTCCAAACTGGCAAGACTCCAATTCTGTTCGCAAAGAAAATCGGCAGAATGAGAGACGTGATGTCGGCCCGCGGCGTTGACGTCGGAGCAATCGAGCAGGACCGTCAAGGCATTCATTATTTCCAAATCCACGATCCCGAAGGAAACGCGATCGAGGTCGTCGAGGAACGCTGAGAGAACGCTGAGAATCCCATCCGAACTCTTCCCCGGGAGTAGGTTTCAAATTTCAAATTACAAATTACCAATTACAAATTCCTCTCACTTCATCTCCCGCCCCAAGAACTCCTCCGTCGCCCCATACGCCCGTATCCAGCTCTTCCACATCAGAAACCCATGAACTTCATCGGGGAATACCAGTTGCTCGACGTGCACGTTCTGCGTGCGCAATCGCTGCAATAGATCGACTGTCTGTGAGAACTCTACGTTGCGATCGTCGTCTCCCTGGATGAGCAGCACCGGCGACCTCCATGTCGCAATCGCCGCATTCGGGGACGACTGAAACGCCAACTTGAGCGCGTCCTCGCGATCAGGCGCATCCACCGGGAATTCTCCTCGGAAGTCCGACCAGTCGTGCACGCCGTGTAAATCGACTCCCGCGGCAAACAGATCGGAATCGTGCGCCAGCCCCATCGCGGTGAGGTAGCCGCCATAAGATCCGCCCCACAGCCCGATTCGCTTCGCATTCACATTCGGCAACGTCTGCAGGTATTTTCCCGCCGCCACGATGTCTCGATATTCGCCGCCGCCGCGTGGGCCTCCATCCACCGTTTCGCGGAAGTGCCGCCCATACATGATGCCTGTTCGATAGTTGACCGCCAGAACCACATATCCGCGGCTCGCCAAATACTGATTCATGGCGTAGGCATTGTGGTAGTAGTCCATGTAATGGAAGCCGAGCATCATCTGCCGGATCGATCCGCCGTGAATAAATATCAACGCCGGTCGCGGCCCGCTTTGCTTCGGTTCAAACAACTGTCCGTGGATCTCCCAGCCGTCGGCTGCCTTGAAGATGACTTGCTTCGGTATAACCAATTGCGCGGAGGGAAAATCCACCGGCAGCGCGCTCTTTGCAATCATTTCCCGTCCGGACGCAGTGACGACGTACGGCATCGCCGGAGTCGTCGCCGTCGAACCGAGACACACGACCTTCCCCGCGATTTCCAGCGGCGTCCATTCCATCGTCTCGCCATGCGTGAGAGCCACTGGGGTCCCGCCTTCCACGCCGACGCGCCACAGATGGCGGCGGTCAACATCCTGCGGATCGGCGCCAGCCTGATTGGACGAGTAAAGGACGGAGGTCTTATCGACACTCAGCGCCACATCTTCGGTCTCAAACTTTCCCGGAGTCAGCAGCGTGGCGGCCCCGCCCGAGGTTGCGACCGAATAAAGATGGTTCCATCCGTCTTGTTCGGACGAAAACACAATGCGATTCTTGGCCGCAAACTGAAACGACCCCTCTTCGGTCAGGAAGGGCAGCGAATCATCCAGTCCCGCGCCGCTCTTCCAAATCTCGTGCCCCGCATCGCTCGCGACGTCATACACCCAGATTGCCCAAGGTTGAGGCCGCTGCGGAATCAGCGGCTCCTTCATCTGCTTGCCCCCCATCCGCACGAAAGCCAACTGACTTCCGTCGGGCGACCAGCGCGGATACAGATCGCGGTCGGCGCTCGGCGACACATAGCGCAGCGTGTTCCGTCCAAATTCGTAAATGACCACGAAGCTGTGATCGCCGCGACTGCTGCGGAAAGCGATCTTCTTCCCATCGGGCGACCACTTCGGCTGCGAGTTGTTGCCGCGCGCGAAAAAGAGCGCCTTGGCTTTGTTTTTATCTTTATCCTCGCCCTTTTCTTTCTTCTTGTTTTTATCCCTTTCTTCGTCCGTGCCAGAAATCGGCGCGATCCAGATCTGCTTCTTCGCCGCCCACACCGCAAACTCACCGTTGGGAGAAATCTGGATGTCCTCGCAATCCTCCTCGTCGCAGCCCATATCGCCAAGCAGGCGCGGCTCGCCCGACTGGCGACCGCCTTGATCCACGTCCGCGGCCCACACCTGCTGGGTTCGCTTTTCGACGTTGCTGGTCGGGTCGGCGGTTTCTCCCGCGTCATTCGACTCGCTGCCGCGCGCATAGACGATGGTTCGACCGTCGGGCGTCAGCTTCAGCGCGGCAATCGGCATGCCGTCGTCGCCCGTGTAATGAGTCACCTGCCGCGCCTCGAAATTTGGCGCGTCCGCGACCCAAACATTGCGCTCCCCCTTGGCGGCGAACACCCACGCGATGCGTCCGGCACGGCCGCCTGCCGGCTGGGAGGCCACCAGATTCGTCGGAAAGGGCGAACTCAGAACCTGCTCCAGCGAGAAGCCGCGAGGCGCCGTCTGCGCAGAACAGAAAATCGGAGAACACACCATCGGCAAAATACACAGACACAACCAGGCGGACAACGCGCGATTTCCCATGCGCCGCAGAGTACGCGAACCAACCCGGATTGACAACTATGCCACGCTCCTCCCGAAGGTAACCAACCCGCCCGCACCAACTCTTAGCCTGCGCCTGCACAAGCGCTAAACTACAGGAGCTAACCTACAAAGATCGGCCCGACCAAGACCGGCCCCTCATGAACAGATTTGCCGCCATTGTCGCCGTCTGCTTCTGCGCCTGGCCGCTCCTTGGCCAGAGCAATAGCGGCGAACTGCGCCTCAAAGTGACCGATCCGGAGGGACTCGCGGTGAAAACAACGGTTCAAATCGCGAGTGAAGCGAACCAGTACAGAAACACTCTGGCAACCAGCGAGCGGGGCACTCTGGACGTACAGCGCCTGCCCTACGGCATCTATCAGCTCACGGTCAGGCAGCCTGGATTTGCGGAGATCACTGCCTCTGTCGACATTCACTCCTCATTTCCAACCGAATACACCATCCAACTCAAACTGTCGTCGGTGAATGAATCCGTGACCGTGACTGCGCCCAACACCTTGATCGACCCCGACCAGGGTGGCGCCATCAATCACGTAGGCTCAGACGACATCCAGACCCGGCTCAGCTCAATTCCCGGCCGTTCCCTCCAAGATTTGGTGAATTCCCAGCCCGGCTGGCTTTACGAGGGCAATGCCGTGCTGCATCCGCGCGGGTCGGAGTATCAGACCCAGTTCGTCGTCGATGGCATCCCGCTCACCGACAATCGCTCACCCAGCTTCGGCCCTGCGATCGACGCCGACGATGTGCAATCGTTGAGCATCTACACCGGAGGCATTCCCGCGGAATACGGCCGCAAATTGGGCGGCATCGTCGAGGTGAACACGCTGCAGGATTCACAACCAGGCTTCCACGGCCAAGTAGTGCTTTCCGGCGGCAGCTTTGATTCCGCCGGCGCGGCTGCGCAGGGGCAGTTCGGCTGGGGCAAGAACACCTTCGGCGCCAGCGCCAGTGGCAGCATGTCGGACCATTATCTGAATCCCGTGGTTCCGCAGAACTTCACCAACGCGGGCACGCTGGGAGATTTTTCAGTCAACTACGAGCGCGACTTGACGCCGAAAGATCGTTTACGTTTGATCGTCCGTCACGAGCTCGCCCGTTATGAAATTCCCAACGAACTGGTGCAGGAAGATCCCCAGCTCATAGCGACTCTTGGAGGCCAGCCTTCGCCTCCGCCCGGGACTCCGCCCCAGCTCCAGACCGCCGATAATTTCGAGACCATGGGCAGCGCTTCCTATCAGCACATTTTCTCGCCCAACGTTCTCATTGACGTCCGCGGCATGGTCCGCGACAACTCCAACGACTTCAATTCCAATCCCTACTCCTGGCCCATCATTGTCGTCCAGCACAACGATTTTAAAGACGGATATTTCAACACCTCCATCTCCATTCACACCGGCCACCAGGAATGGAAAATCGGCCTTGAGTCCGACAACCTCTTCCTCCACGAAAATTACAGCGACACGATCACCGCCAACCCGAATTACCCCGTCAGTTATCCCTTCGACCCCGGCACGGTGACCACTTTCGCGTTCGCTGGCAGCCGTCCCGACCTCGAACAGGCCGCCTTCGTTCAGGACCTCATCCACTTCGGCAACTGGACCATCAACGCCGGCCTGCGCTGGGATCACTACCAATTACTGCTCAACCAAAACGCCGTCAGCCCGCGCTTCGCCGTCGCGCATTATTTTCCCAAAGCCAGTTTGATGGTCCACGCCTCCTACGACCGCATCTTTCAGACCCCGTCGTTCGAAAACATCCTGCTCTCCAGCTCCAGCCAGGTGCAATCCTTCGAACCCAATGTCCTGCGCCTGCCGGTGCAACCCTCCCACGGCAATTATTTCGAAGTCGGCGCCAGCAAGAGCTTTTTCGGCCAATTCCGCTTCGATGCCAATGTGTTCCGCCGCGCCGCCAACAACTATGCCGACGACGACCAGATTTTCAACACCAGCATCAGCTTTCCCGTCGCCTTCGAAAAAGCCATTCTCTATGGCGCCGAAGGCAAGATCGAACTCCCCCACTGGAGGGGCTTCTCCGGCTTCATCAGCGAGTCCTACATCGTCGGCAACGCCTGGTACCCGGTCACCGGCGGACTCTTTCTCGGCGTGAGCAAAACCTGTATCAATCAACCTGTGGGAAGCACGTGTCCTCCGCTCACCGGCCATTTCCCCGATTCGCAGGACCAGCGCCACAGCCTTCGCGGACGCCTTCGCTACCAGGTGAAGCCGCGCTTCTGGATCGCGGGCGGAATTCAATATGACACCGGACTGCCCTTCCAGATCGACAGTACCCCGCAACAAGCGCTCGCCGAATACGGTCAACCAGTGATCGATCGCATTAATTTTGCCCGCAACCGTATCGATCCTGCTTTCCAGGTCAACGCCTCCGCGGGCGCGGACCTTCACAAATCCGACCCCATGACGATTCGGTTTCAGATTGACGGTCAGAACCTCACGAATGTTCTCGATGTCATCGACTTCGGCGGTCTGTTCTCGGGCAACGCCATCGGCCCATCACGCAGCGTCTCTATGCGCCTCACCACTAATTTCTGAGCCGTTCGCTTCGGGCTTGACAGTACTTGATTTTGGGTAGCTTGAGGTCAAGCAAAAAAGTGGGACCGGAGTGCCTCCAGCCGCAACGCGGCGAAACAGGAAAGCCCGGCACGGTGCCGGAAAAGCAGAATCAGACAAACCGAGTCCCGTCAGGGACGGCACCCCACCGATGACACAGACTCCGGGGAGCCTGCCCTAAGCGAAGTCGAAGGGGACGGCCCAGTTCGCACGCACACTCTTTAGCCGGCCGCCGCGTCGTAAACCAAAAGTCTTCCCGCCCCGTTAAGCCGCCTCCCGCCGTTCGATCTTCCGCATCCACGCCCACGCACTCGACACGATGTCGCTGAAATTGCGTTTTGCGCTCCATCCCAGCAAGCTTTGAGCCTTCGCCGGATCGGCCACCAGCACTGGCGGATCGCCCGCCCGCCGCGGCCCCATCGTTCGCCGCACCGCACGTCCCGTCACGTATTCGACCGCACGGATGACTTCGAGCACGGAATATCCGCGCCCGGCGCCCAGATTGAGCGCGAGCGAGTCTTCACCTTTTTCGTTGCCGCTTCTTTCCAGATATTGCAACGCTCGGACATGCGCATCGGCGAGATCGTTGACGTGAATGTAATCGCGCACGCAAGTGCCGTCCGCAGTCGGGTAGTCGGAGCCGCAAATTTGCAACTCAGGTCCGTTTGCGGTTGCGGCAAGCGCCAGCGGAATCAGGTGCGTTTCCGGGTCGTGCAGTTCGCCAATCTCGCCACGTTCGTCTTCACTGTCTGCGGCTCCCGCGGCATTGAAATACCGCAGCCGCACCGAGCGCAGCCCGTAGGCGCGACCGTAAGCTTCGAGCGCGTTTTCAAAGAAAAGCTTCGACGCCCCATAGGGATTGACCGGCTCGCGCGACGTCCGCTCCGTGATCGGAATCCGCTCGGGGACGCCATACACGGCGCAGCTCGACGAAAACACAAAGCGGCGGATCCCGGCGTCCAGCACGGAGTTCAGCAGGCTGAGCGCGGTCGTGACGTTGTTGCGGAAATACTTGCGCGGATTTTCGACCGACTCTCCTACGTAGGCGTGCGCCGCAAAGTGCATCACCGCGTCGACGCGCGCCAGCACCGGCCGCAGCCGCGCCTCGTCGGCAATGTCGCCCTCCACCAGTTCAAAACCTTGCGCCAGGCGGCGGAATCCGGCGGAGAGATTATCGTAGAGCACAACCTCATAGCCGGACCGCCGCAGCGCTCGCGCCGCATGACTGCCAATGTACCCCGCACCGCCCGTTACCAAGATTGCCAAGGGTTCCTCGCCTGCTTCTACGACTACAGATCATGTTGACGCGAAGAGCGGCTGCCGCGAGGTGACCACCATCACCCTCCGTTTGTGACGGAGGGATACTTCGCTGGTGGAGCGTCCTGCGTCCCCGCCCAGCTACCGACTAGTGTAGAATTTGAAAGTCAAACCCCACGCCGCCATCCTCGGCGGCGATTCGATCGGGACGTAGCGCAGCCTGGTAGCGCACTTGCTTGGGGTGCAAGGGGTCGCGAGTTCAAATCTCGCCGTCCCGACCAATCATTCAGAGTCCGTGACCAGAATCCGCCGGAGCCGGGCTGTGATTTCCCTTCCGCCCATCGTTGTAAAATCGTCGAATTATGAAGCGAGCGATGGGGCTGGTGTTTCTGATTAGTACCCTGGCCGGATGCAACCAGCAGACCGGCTATTTCCACTCGACCAGAATGTTCACCGAGGTTGACCGGAATGCGGTCACTCGGGTGCAGGGATCGGCACTGGGGAAGCCTGACGTCCTCCACTCGATTATTGCCGAATACCTCAACGAGGAGTCGCCTGCGGTCACTCCATGCAGTTACAAGGTGAGCAAGGTGGTTCGTCGTGATCTGAAGCCGACCGACGGAGCATACGCGGAAGAGCTTCATGTCATCTGCCTGACTTCCGCAAGCGACCTCCCATTCCGCTTCGAGTGGGTCTTAGATCAGAATCAGCATTTGAGCGAATTCAAGTTCGGCTACGACCCGGTGGAGGCTGATGATTGATGTCGCCTCGCGCTGCTCTTACCCATCCTCGGGTTCCCATGGCACGCGCCTTGTCAACTTGAAAAAATCCAACCCTTGGCCCCTCCCATCGCCACGGAAAGCGCAAGCAACTCGCAACCAGTAAGTCCTTTTTTGCCAGACACTTCGCCGCAAGTGTTTCATTCTGAAACCGGGAATCACAACCCCGGGCTAACCCCATCTTTCTCATAGATCTAAGAAAGATCAAAGGAGCTCCGCCATAACCAGACAGTAAACATCTATCCACCGAAAAACCCCCGATTTTCACACTTTCACAACACCCCGAAAATCAACTTTATTTTTGCCCCCTAACGTTCGTCTTTCATTCGTCTAGCCGGGACGAGGGGGAAGCCCTCAAAGGACGGTTCGAGGTTTCCTCCGTGACTTCGTGATTCCGTGTGAAGAAGACAAGGCAGGACACCATCCTGTGACTCCTGCCCTTGCATTTTTCCCGCATTTGGAGCACCTTTTTCACGGTGAAAGGAGTACGCAAGAAATCATGATCAACGTCATCATCCACCACGAAGTCGCCGATTATATGGCCTGGAAGGCGGCTTTCGATTCCTCTCTCGATTGGCGGCACAAGAACGGCGAACGCGGCTGCCGCATTTTTCGCAGCGCCGGAAACGTCAACGACCTCACCCTTTTCTTCGAATGGGAAAGTCTGGAGTCGGCGCGCGCCTTCATCGCGTCCCCCGAACTCAAAACCAAAATGGCGGGCGCTGGAGTCAAGGGCGCGCCTCGGGTCGACTTCCTGACTGAGGTACACAGCGTTCGACGCAGCGCTGCCGACTGAACGGGTTCGTCATCGCACAGGCTGGTTGGCGAGCGGGTCTTAGTGGCGAGCGGAAAGAATGTGCAGAATCTGCTGCAGTTCGTGCCGCAAATGCGCCGCACTGATAGCGGGATTCATGGGGAACGGTAGGGCGCTCTGATTCCGTTCCGACTTGGTCTCCTCGCGCAACTGCAGCCGCGCGCCGGCGATGGTAAAACCGTCGTCGTACAGTAATTTCTTGATCCGCACCACGGACTCGACATCGCGCTTGCGGTACATGCGCTGCCCGGTGCTGCTCTTCACTGGCTTCAGCTGCGAAAATTCCGTTTCCCAGAACCGGAGCACATACGCTGGCAGACGGCACAGCGAGGCGACTTCGCCGATACGGAAGTAGAGTTTGTCCGGAATAATGATTTCTTCGTGACGGGCCGCTTTTTTCGTTACTCTCTTGCTTAGGCTCATCGAAGCCATTTGGGTTTCCTGTATACGCGTTTCTAGCACGAGCCGCGCTGCGGAACAACCCCCAAGGGCACCTAAAAGTACACATCGGCCGCCCTGGCTTGTTTTGGGGCTTCGCGAAATTACTGTGTCGAGCGGGCGTTCCTTGCCAGTCCAGCTAAGCTGATTCCCAGTCCCACAATCATGATCAGGCCCAGAGTAGCGAGCGTCGCGCCGGAGACTCCCCCTTTGTGCAGAAACACGAACCAGCGATCCCAACCCAGTCCCAGGCGCGCCGGTTCGCTGCTGTGCGCGTACTTCCACAGCAGATGAATCTGGCCGCTCAGCGAATAGCTGAGGCGGTAATCCCAGTTGGCATCGTAATAATGTCCGCGCGGAACCTGGTCTTCCATGAAGCTGGTGGCGAGTGAGACACATTGCACGGACGCTCCGACAACGAGCAGCAACACGGCAATTTTCTTGGTTCGCGCCATTCTTCGAGCTGGGCCCTCAGCGAGCGCCGGCCCCAACCCAAGGCAAAGCAGCACCATCGACGGGACCAGATATCTCGGCCCAACGCAATACCCGCCCTCCCACTGCGTGTAGCGGGCAAAGAAAAAGAGATACGTCAAGGGAATCAGTACGGCCACGGTGGCGACACCGCGCTCGATATTCCAAAGGCGGCGCAGGCCAGCCAGCGCCAGGAGCAAGGGAGGCGCGAAAATAAATACCGACTTGCCGGGAGACAGCAGGAATCCGTAAAGGCCCTTCCAGAGCGGCGTGTCGAAAGTATTCAGGCGCTTGGCGCCTTCCGCTGCGGTAGGGTACCCGAATTGAAACGGACCGCCAAACAAGACCGCGTTATGGAGAAGTAGGGCTCCCACTCCGACCGCCGCCGCCGCGCACAGGGCCAACGCATTGCGCAGCGCGGGCTTTCCGTCCCGCACTAGAATCGCCAGCGCAAACACAGGAATCGCCAGCCCGTCCGTCGGCCGGATGATCGTTGCCAGCCCAAGCGCCAACCCCGCGATGGAGGTGCTCCGCAAGGGAATTGGGGCCGCCGCATTGTCGCGACCGAACAACAGTAACGCCACCCCTACAAAGACGGTGGACGTCAGCGGTTCTGAGAACAGCCACGCGGAGTACGCAAAGATCGGAGTGCCGAGACCAACGATGGTCGTGGCGAACAGGGCAACGCGCGCCGGGATCCCAATCCCAATCAGCAGCAGAAAAAAGAAGGTCACGGTAAGCGCCGAAAATGTCGCGCTGCTCAAGCACGAAGAAAATGCCACGACCAAGTCGGTATCGTCGGCGGGCACGCCGGGCAATCGCGCCAACAGGTGCTGTCCGATGGCATACCAGGGTGCGCAAAGCAAAGCCTGCCCCGGCGGATACGCGGCGCGCGGTTGCCCGTGCTGATCGTATCTGCCGTAGAAGTTGTGCATCTGCACTGCCTGCGGAACCGCGGTAGACCCGCGGAGCGCTAGGCTTTCCGTCGTGTAGAAAGTGTTGTACTCGTCGGGCGTGCGCACCCGGCCGGTCGAAGTAAGCAGGTAGAAGAACTGAAACGCCGCAAAGAGCCACAAGGCCGCGCGCCGCGACGAGTAATTGCGACTCGCGACCGATGCTGGCGGGATACTTAGAGGCTGCACAGTGATTGGATGGTGTCAAGTTTGATTGCAATGGTCTTTGGAGCGCTCATCGCTCCTTCGCCAGAGGAAAAGCCTCTCAAGAGGTGCTTCTCCTGAGAGGCTTTGGGGAACTTCTGAACGAGCATCCGTCCGCTTAGTGTTTCTTTTTCTTGGCGGCTTTCTTCTTGGTTGCCATGAAGTGTTTCCTCCGTTTGAACGATTTGTTCTCCCAAGGTTCTCGACAGGGCACCTTGATGCCCGGGCTACTCAACTACTAGTATGAGTAGCTGTCCTACCACAAGATATTGCCATGTGAATGTAATTTGTCAACAACAATCTTCTGCCCGCGAACGATTTTGGTTCCGTGCGTGCTCAAGTCCCGGCAATCGCCTCGTGCGGAATTTCTCCGTGGTGGTGGAAACGTCCTGCCGCCAAGCAGTGCTAACGCGATGCCTGTGCGATAATTTCAACAGAAATCTATGTCTGATCACAAAGTCTTCTGCGCGAAATTAAAACAGGAATTGCCTGGACTCCCGGAACCGCCCTTCGACAGCGAGTTGGGAAAAAAAATCTATGACAACGTCTCGCAACAGGCGTGGGGCCAGTGGATGGAGCATTGCAAAATGCTGCTGAACGAATATCGCCTGAACCCCGCCCGCAAGCAGGACCAGGAAGTCATCGTGAAGCAGATGGAGCAGTTTTTCTTCGGCGAGGGAGCGACCCGTCCCGCTGAATACGTTCCTCCAGCACACTGAGTGTCTGCCGTTCCATGCTCCCGTGCATGGCCATCTGCGGCTACGCGCCCTACTTTCCGCTAGGTTACCGATGGGTTACCTCTAGCCTTAAAATCAATACCCAATTCATTACCTCGTAACACTCGTTGGCCACAATTAAGCTGTGGCGTCGCAAGCCGCAACCTCGAAGATTCTTGACACGCTGATCCTCTCCGATCTGCACCTCGGCGCGGACATGAGCCGCGCGCGCGACGCCTTGCGCGTGCTGCGCGAACATCGATACCGTCGACTGATTCTTCTGGGCGATATCTTTGCCGATCTTAATTTCGGGCGCCTGAAAAAAGAGCACTGGAAATTTCTCGGCTTCATTCGCAAGCTCTCAAATCCCAAACGTAAGGTCGAAGTGGTCTGGGTCGAAGGCAATCACGACCATGGCCTGGCCCCCATCATGTCTCATTTGGTCGGGGTTCGGGTGTACCAGGAGTATCAATGGGAATATCAGGGCCTGCGCCATATCGCCGCGCACGGCCACCAATTCGACGGCTTTTCGGTGCGCAATGTTCGCATCAGCTATTGGATTGGCACGCGGCTCTACCTGCAACTGCAAAAGTGGGATACAAAGAACAAAGCCCTGACCCGTTTTCTCGATCGCCTGGGCACGCGCTGGCAACGCCTGTCGTCGAAAGTAGCCGAAGGCGCCCTGGCCCATGCCCGTCACCATCATGCGGCGCGCATCTTCTGCGGCCACACCCACTCCGCTCTGCACCAGCGCGACGAACAGCACGGAATCGACTATTTCAACTGCGGGGCGTGGATCGATGCGCATCCCACCTATATCACCGTTGGTGAAGATGGAGTGCGTATCCATGAATATGTGGAGCGATCCGGCGATCTTCATGCTGCGGAAGAACAGAAGCCGGCGGATGCCGAACATCAGGAACTTGAAGACGAGGGGGGATTGCTGAACGGCGAAATCGAAGATGTTGAACACGAGGGCGTGGCTACCTGAAAGCGACCGTGACGCCACATGGTCTCCGCAAGAACTGACTTACTGCAAACGAGGCGAAGGAACCCTTGCGCAATCTAACTATCGTTTTCCACCACGCGGGCGGAGGACATCGCAGCACAGCCGAAGCCCTCAAGCTCACTCTCTCCACGCAAGAGCATCCATGGGGCGTCAAGCTCCTCGACATTCAGGAATTGCTCGATCCGCTGGACCTGATTCGCCGCGCCACCGGCCTGCGCATACAGGACACCTACAATGCAATCCTCCGCAAAGGCTGGACCCGTTTCACGCCGCAACTCCTGGTCCTGCTCAAAGCTACGATCCGTGTCCGCCACTCCGCGATCGTGACGCTGCTGCGAAATCATTGGGCGCAGCACCCGACGGACTTGGCGCTTTCCGTGATCCCCCATTTCAACCGTGAGATCGCTGAAAGCCTTCAGCCCGTGGGGAAAATGTCCGGCACAAAAACGCCTTTTGTCACCCTGATCACGGACTTGGCGGATTACCCGCCCCATTTCTGGATCGAGCGGGAGTCGGAGTACATCATCGCCGGGACGGATCGCGCTCGACAACAGGCCCTGGCCATCGGTCTTCCAACAGATCATGTTTTCCAGACATCGGGAATGATCCTGAAGCCGAAGTTCTACGAAACAACAATCGTCGATCGCGTCGCCGAAAGAAAACAGCTCGGTCTGGAGCCCGATTGTCCAACGGGCATCGTGCTATTCGGAGGGCATGGGTCGCAGGTGATGATCGACATCACGAGAAAACTCAACGAATCCGGCAGCGGCGTGCAGTTGATTCTGATATGCGGGCACAACGGGAAGCTCGCCGCGCGACTCAAGAATTTGCCCACCAAGAAGCCAATCGCCGTGATCGGATTCGCACAGAACGTCGAACACTACATGGCCCTGGCCGATTTCTTTATCGGGAAACCGGGCCCCGGCTCTATCAGCGAGGCGCTGCAGTTCCATTTGCCCGTGATCGTTGAGTGCAATTCCAAAACGCTGCCGCAAGAGCGCTACAACGCGCAGTGGGTGACGGAAAAAGGCTACGGGATGGTTGTGCCAACGTTCAAACAGATCGCTCCCGCCGTGCAACGTTTGCTCGAGCGCGCGACCTTCAATGAAATCCGCCGCAAGACCAGCGCATACTCGAACCGTGCGCTGTCGGAAGTCCCACTAATCCTCGAGCAGTGCGCCAAGCACACGATGCCGCAAACGGAATCTCCGGCTGCCGTTTAAGGCAGTCGCGTCGTTGCGACAGTCAGCGAAACAGCGCAGCTAGAAATCCGCCGACTTTTCTGAAGAACCTGCGGACCGGTTCGTGCTTTGCCGATGCGGTCTCAGTGGCCGCCGGTCTCGGTGTTTCGACTGCGACGGGAGGTGGCGGAGCATCCGACGCAGTTCCTGCTCGCGGACGCGAATCGAGAGGCAGGGCGCGCACGTCCTCAACCGGCGCGGGCGGAGGCCCTGTCGGATGGAACACGAACGGCGCTTCGATCTGCACATGAAGCTCATTGGACGCGGCGGAGGGGTCCTGCGGAGTTGCTTGCGTCCCTGCCGGTACACCAGTCGAGGGCCCGCGCTCGGCATGCGCCATCTCCGCGACATTCGCCGAGGACGCGACCAATGACGCTGCTGACTCGTTCTCGGTAGGCAGACTGTTCATCGCCCGCAACGGAGCGTCTCGCGGCGGTGGACATCCGCACTCAAGGGGCACCACCATATCCACACGATCCAGTTGGCCGCCATGAAACACGAGCTGGTCGGTGGCCTTGACCTGATACGTGCGATCGCCTAGCAACTCGGTCACCATCGCCGAGGCCGTGTTGCCGGGCAGCGAGCGAACACAGGTATTTCCCTGGCTGTCGGCGCTGATCGCGTAGTGGAATTCGCCCGGCCCCGCGAGCAGGATGCGGAAGTCGGGGGTGATCACGGAATCCGAAGTAGCGTCGAGGGCGAAGTGAGTCTCGAGCGCGCCGGTGTTCATGCTGAGCATCAGGCGATGGCGGTCCTGCGATGGCGTCAGCGCTACGGTCGTCCCCGGACAAACATGCACCTCTCCGCCACTCGACAGGCTGACGATGGTCGTTTCGGCGGCCGCCGCGATCACCGAACCCGATCCGCTGTCGTTTGCGGCCAGCGCCAGCGGGCCCGCTGCGCGCACTGCCGCCACGACCGGTTGCGGCGCGGGCGTCGGGCTGGGAACCGTGGCTAGCTCAGAAGCCGGCTGAAACGGCGAGCCGTCCGCTTGGGTGGGATTCTTCCCGAGATGCACGACGAGTCGGTTTCCGGCAGCGTCCCAGGTAAAGGCGCGCGGCGCGAGCAGATCGACGACCAGGCGCGCGATCGGAGGACTCTGTTGCAACTGGTCGG
Organism: Acidobacteriaceae bacterium; assembly: GCA_003162935.1. GTDB lineage: Bacteria > Acidobacteriota > Terriglobia > Terriglobales > Acidobacteriaceae > Acidiflorens. Next base: position 3,344 of record PLUW01000028.1, on the reverse strand, counting down.
CGCGCAGCATGGCGATCTCGTCGGCTTGCACGCTGATGCGATTCTCCTGCGTGTCGAAGTGCGCGTTTGGCAGATCGACCACCAAGCGGTCGGGGTTGGTCATGGCGTGGATCGACGGCACCAACGGCTTAGTCGAGAGAACCTCAAGCGCCGGACCGTCGACTTCCTGCACGATGCGGAAGCTCTTGATGGCGGCAATCTTGCTCGCATCCTTGCCAGGGCCTTGGCTCAGATCGGAAGAGACAGCAGCATTGGAGACGGAGTTCCCTTTCGCGCCGGTCTTCGTCTGGGAACGCAGATCAGGCGCTCCGAGCGTGAGCATACCGAACGCAAGCATCGCGCACACATGCCTGCGCATCCTGCTGCGAGAAACCGTTTGCCAGAACGCCAGATTTCGCGGGAAGTCTTGCACAGAACCTCGGGTCTTCCTGCAAACATATCACTCGGGGATTGCAGCGAGAAAGACGCAAAGAGGCAGTGAAGAAAGACGCGCGAGAAAGATGCCGGGAAAAATATGGAGAAACTCAGTCCGCCGATTGTCTATCGGCCAGAAATTCGTACTCTTCAATGACGGCTGCAACCGCCATCTTATCGGCGGGAGAGCCGCCTTCGACGCGCACCACCCGGCCCTTGCAGCGCACCCGGATGCTTTCGGTGAGCGTGATTTCGGGCGGCAGGGTCAGGGTGAAATCGATGGCGGAGCCGGCTTGGATGGCCGAATCGACATAGAAGCAGATGCCGCGCGCGCTCACGTCGCGGGTTTGCGCCGCGTGCTCCTGTTCCTTCTGCTCGTAGCGGACGGTGACCGGTAGACGAAGCGCGAAACGGCGCGTCGCCCGCTTCTCGTTGTTCTTGTCGTGGTCCTGCTGCGTTGCCGCCATTGAACAGCTCCCAAAAGCCAGGTTTCNNTGAAACCTGCCTCTCGCAGCTACAATCAATCCGTGGTCTTCGTCCTCGACAATTACGATTCGTTTACTTACAACCTCGTCCAGTACCTGGGCGAACTGGGCGCGCAGGTCGAGGTTCGGCGCAATAACGAAGTGACCATCGGCGAGATCGAGGCGATGCATCCCGAACGCATCGTGGTTTCTCCCGGACCTTGCACTCCGCAGGAAGCTGGCATCAGCATCGAACTGATCTGTCATTTTGCGGGCAAGCTTCCGTTACTCGGCGTTTGCCTTGGACACCAGGCGATCGGCGCAGCCTTTGGCGGCGAAGTCGTGCGCGCGAAAAATCTGATGCACGGAAAAACCAGTCAGGTCGAGCACGATGGCAAAACCATTTTTCGCGGCCTGCCTTCGCCGATGACCGCGACTCGTTATCACTCCCTGATCGTTTCCGAGAAAAATCTGCCGAGCGATCTCGAAGTCAGCGCATGGACGTCAGACAAAGACGGCACGCGCGTCATCATGGGTTTGCGCCACCGGAAGTTTCCCATCGAAGGCGTGCAGTTTCATCCGGAGAGCGTGCTGACGGATGAGGGGAAAAAACTGGTGGCCAATTTCCTGCAACACTGAAACATCATTGGTCGTTCGTCGTTGGTCATTTGTCGTTCGCGGCTCGTCTCGGGTGCGCGCACCCTATCCCCCGCTCACTGTTGCAGAGGTACCCCCTACCCCCCTCCCCCGATCTATTGTAATCAATATTTTAGCGGGGCAACGACATACTTGACTCACCAAGGTCCCTTCACGGCCGGAGGCCGATTTGTTTGCGAAGGAAGACTGTTGCTTGTGGGTTGTCGTTAAAGCGTTCGCATGAAACGTACCCACGTTTCCGATAAAGAGCTATTGCTACCTTCAGATCATCGTAGCTATCAAGGTAGATCCACCGCAAACCCTTGCTTCGGGCGAAGTCTTCCTGTGCGTCCAGCAGTTGGTCTGCAATGCCATGCCCCCGGGCTATGGGTTGTACATAAAGACGCTTGCATTCACCAGCGAAGGGTACGGAGCCGAGCTTTCTCAGTACGACACACCCAACAGCCTTCTCATCCAAATAGGCGAGCCACACGCCCGAGTCGGGGTCATCGATGATCTTCTGGATCGCTTCCGGGGTGTCCCGCTGGACAACGCTGACCGCCTCGTAATACTCCTGTAGCAACCGAATTGCGTCGTCGTTGGATTTGGACAAGCGAACGATTTGAATGGAGTGCTCTTCAGGTTGACTTAGGATGGAGCGAATCTTCAAAAGCGAGTTCAGCAAGGCATCACGGTCAGTTGAATTGACATTGGCCAGCAGCCCTTGTATCTGTAGTGCCGATTGCTCGTTCAACCGAGCTACGGCAATATCTCCCGCAGGCGAGAGCGTAAGCATCTTCTCCCGGCGGTCCTGCTTGGATGTCGTCGGGCGCACCAGCTTTCGGTTGATTAACAATGCAAGCCTTCGACTGACGTATCCGGCATTCAGGCCAAGCGTCTCCCGTAAGGAGGAACCTGTCAGGCCGGGACGGGCTCCTATCTCATACAAAATGCGAGCTTCTGTGAGCGAAAAATCCCCGTCAAGGTGCCGCTTGCGCAATAGACCTAGCCGCGCCGTGTAGAAGCGATTGAACTCCCGTACTGCAGAGATCTGCTCCTCTTCCTTGATGTTGCTGACCGCCATGGAAAGAGTCTAAACGCGATAGTTGCCAAAAGCAAGCATCGCGGCGGCAGATTGACCGGATTCGCTTGGTGAGTCAGGTAAGTTGATGCATTTAGCGGGAAAATCCCGCCAAAATCTTGAGCCAAATGGACTTAGTGGTAAAATTTTGAGCGCGTAGGACTTAGCTGGGCTCGTTCGCAAGCGTCAGTTCTTAGTTCGCAGTGAACGGCCCCCGGCTGGTTGCCCGGCGCTTGCGAGTACCCACTGTACCCACTCCCCTCGGTCTAATGAAGTCAAAGACTTAGCGGGTGCTCGGCTCCAGGTCTTTGAGGAATAATGACTTAGAGCTAAAGTCTTTATAAACCAAAGACTTAGCGCAGGTGCAAGGTCTCAGGTGTCAGGTCTCGGGGGAACCCCTGATTCTCAACCGTGGGTGCCACTCGCGACTTAGTTATCAAAGAGCATTGCAGATTTGACTGCTACTTCTATTTTAGCGTGGTGTGTCAAGAGGGGGATTGGCTTATTCTCTGTTTCTTTAAACTCGCGCTGCGGATCGGAGGCGGCCAGGATCGTGTCAATCACAACCTACAATCTTCATGTGCTCGGCTCCTTTCCTCCGAGAACAGGGTGCTTGAGCGCACCAAGTTTACTCGGCGGCTTGGGAGCCGACACGGTTATCGAAACAGGCGCATCGGCCACTGTTGTTAGCCAACAGGCGACTGCATCGACTGAAACGCGAGGGTGAATGCGTGCGTAGGTAGACGACC
>PLUW01000111.1 GCA_003162935.1 Acidobacteriaceae bacterium | reverse complement strand
CTGATAACTGACAGCTGATCCTCACCCCAGCAACTTCGCCGCTTCCTTCGCGTAGTAAGTGAGAATCATGCTGGCTCCCGCGCGCCGTATGCAGAGGAGCGACTCCATCATCACCCGCTCCCGGTCAATCCACTGGTTCCGTGCCGCAGCCTCGATCATCGCATATTCGCCCGAGACCTGATAAGCGGCCAAAGGCAGGTCGAAACGGTCCCGGGCGGCGGCAATCACGTCCAGATACGGCATGGCTGGCTTCACCATGATCATGTCCGCGCCTTCTTCGATGTCCAATTCGATCTCCCGCATCGCCTCGCGGACGTTCGCCGGGTCCATCTGATACGAACGCCGGTCCCCGAACTGCGGCGCCGAATCCGCCGCTTCGCGGAATGGCCCATAGAAGCCGGAAGAGAACTTCGCCGCGTACGACAGAATCGGCGTATTTTCGAAGCCAGCCTTATCCAGGGCCGCACGGATCGCACCCACCCGTCCATCCATCATGTCGGAAGGCGCGATGATATCCACTCCCGCGCGCGCCAGCGAAACCGACGTCCGCGCCAGCAACTCCAGGCTGGCGTCGTTGACGATCTCAAACTCGGCAGTCGCCGGCGGCGCCGCCGCCGCCGCTCCCAGCGATTGCGCCGTAGCCTTCACGATCCCGCAATGCCCATGCGACATGTACTCGCACAGGCAAACGTCGCCCATGATCACTACGTCGCGCACTTCGTTCTTGATCGCACGGGCCGCCCGCTGCACGATGCCATCCTCCGCCCATGCGCCCGTGGCGACTTCATCTTTCTTCTCCGGTAGCCCGAACAAGATGACCGACAACACGCCCAGCGCGCGCGTCTCCCGCACTTCCTTCACCGCCTCGTCGACTGAAAGGTTGAAGACGCCGGGCATGGAGCGCACTTCTTTCCGGATCCCGCTCCCGGGGCAAATGAACAGTGGATAGACCAGCGACTCGGGCGTAAGCCGGGTCTCGCGCACCAGGGTGCGCAGCGTTTCAGTGCGCCGCAAACGGCGCAAACGGTTCGCAGGGAATGCCATAACCCGCAATTCTAGCAGTTGGCTTGGCCACTGCGACCGGCTTGATCACCGCTCACCGTGACGTACATCACGTCGCCTTCGCCCCGGCCTTTTGGCGCCCACCTTACCTCAGTAACCTCAGGTAACCGGCTCGTGATCTAAACATCTGGTGTCGAACGGCATATGATTTCTTGTGGTGTATCGCAACCGCATCCCGGCGCTGGTCGGCGGAGTTGGCCTACTGCTGGCGTTCGCCCTGGCTCCCGTCGTATTTCCCGCTCCATTCTTTCGCGTGGCGATGGGAGACATCGTCCCGCTGCTGGTGCTTCTGGCGGCCTCGATCGTTTCCGCCCAAAATGCCATCGGCAGCCGTGGGCATGGCCGCTTGTTCTGGAGCCTGATGACCGCGGGCATGGCCATGTGGTGCTGTAACCAGTCCTTCTGGGTGTGGTTTGAAGTGATGCTGCGTAGGACGCTGCCCAACCCTTTCCTTGGGGATATGGTGTTGTTCCTGCACATTGTCCCCATCATGGCCGCCGTCGCCATCCGCCCCCATCGCGGAGAGGTGCGTGAAGGGATGTTGCCGAGCCGGCTCAATGTCATGATCCTGCTGGCTTGGTGGATCACGGTCTACGCCTTCTTCGTTTTTCCCGAAGAGTACATCGTCTTTGATCCGGTCTACACCCTGTCTTGGGATTTCTTGTATGTAGTCGAAGGACTCATGCTGATCGCGGTATCGGGGTCGGCATTCATCGGCAGTTCCGGATCGTGGCGCAAAATCTATCGCGGCATTTTTTTCGCCAGCGTTCTCTACTCCTTCGCTTCGGAAGCGCTGAATGCCGCCATCGCGCGCGGCGCCTACAAGACGGGCGGGATCTACGATCTCCCATTTCTCGCCTCGGCTCTCGCCTTTCTTGGGGTTGCTCTCGCCGGGCAGCGTTATCTTCACGGGATCGAAGCGATGCCTTCCAGCACCGTCGCCTGGCGCCGGGCCGCCTCGCTGCTGGCAAAATTGGCGCTGTTTTCTCTGCCCCTCCTGGGATATTGGGCGCTGTTCCTCAGCCACGAACCGCTTTACCTCCGCCACATCCGTTTTGTGGTGACGATGACCGGCGTCGCGGTCCTGGCCTTTTTTGTTTTTCTCAAGCAACACTTGCTGGACCGAAAACTTCTGCAACTCCTTCAGCATTCGCGGGAGAGCTTTGACAATCTTCAACGCCTGCAGGGAAGAGTCATCCAGCAGGCCAAGCTGGCTTCGCTCGGAGAACTCGTCGCGCTCGCCGCCAGCGAGTTGGACCATCCTTTGTCGGCCATCCTGAGCAACTCGGAACGCATGGCGGCCAGCAGCAGCCTCAGCCGCGAGCAACTCGCCACCGCTCAGAAGATCGGCCAGCAGGCCCGCCGAACCCGCGAACTCGTCAACGATCTGCTGAGTTTCGCCCAGCAGACTCCCGGAGAAAAGATCCCGATCGAACTAAAGCCTCTGTTGCAGCGCGCGCTTCAAATGGAAGGCTTCAAACTGGAGAACAAGAAGATTAGCCTGACCGTGGAAAGCAGCGATGGTTTGCCTCGCGTCCTGGGCAACGCCAACCAACTCTTGCAGGCCTTCCTCCAGATCGTCGAAAATGCGGTGGATGCGCTGCAGGAAACCGGCAGCGGACGTTTGCACGTGTCTGTCTGGCTCGAAGCCGGCGAAGTGGTGATTCAGTTCGCCGATTCCGGCCCGGGCCTGCGCGATCCCGGGCGCGTCTTCGATCCTTTTTACACCACCAAACCCGTCGGCAAAGGCACCGGCCTCGGACTCAGCGCCGCCTATGGCGTGATCCAGGACCACAAGGGACAAATCGCCTGCTCCAATCGCCCGGAAGGCGGAGCGGTCTTTGAGATCCGCCTCCCTGCCCTCAAAGCCTCTGCCCCGCTCGCCGCCGCCGTCTACGTCTGAAGCGGCGGTCGAGGGATTCCCCGGCGCCGATTTCCTCCCTTTGCGTCCTACTGTTTCAGGGCAATCGTGTCCTGCTCGATCTGATCGAAGGTCGTGATGACGCGCGCGTTGGCTTCGTAGCTGCGCTGCGCCACGATGAGGTTCGAGAACTCGGTGGCGATGTCGACGTTCGACGCTTCGAGAGACCCGCCGGTAATGCTGCCCAGGCCGCCGCTGGTCGGCGCCCCGATCGTGGGCTGGCCCGAGGCGAGAGTCGTCGAATAGGTGTTGTCCCCGTTGCGCGACAGGCCTTGCTCGTCGGCGAAACTGGCGAGCGCGATCTGTCCCAGGGTCGCCGTCGTTCCATTGCTGAACGACCCGGTAATGGTGCCATCGGAACCGATACTGAAACTCTGCAAGGTGCCGCTGGCGGTGCCGTCCTGTTCAATGGACGCGGTGCTGTTCGCGGCCGCCAGTTGGGTGATCACCGGAGTCGTCCCATTGAGCACATTCCAGTTAAAGGTCTGGTTGCTGGCTCCGTCGGCGAATCCGGAGATGCTGGCCGTAATATCAGTCGGCGGCGTCGCTGCGGCTCCAGTACCCTGCGTGTCCGAGATCAGATTCCCATTCCCGTCGAACGTCAACGTGCCCGTTTGCAGGATTCCGGTCTGCGGAGTCGACACCGGAGGCGTCCCTGAAACCGTTGGACTGAGGTCGGCGGACGGAATGGAAAGCTGGTAGCTCCACGTGTTGACGCCCGTGTTCGTGTACGTCACCGTGAGTTGGTGAGGGGCGCCGAGGGAATCGTAGATGGTGGCCGTGGTGGAATAGGTCGAGCCCACGCCCCCGGTGGCATTGAGGTTGGTGGTCATCTGTAGGTTGGCGGTGGCGGTGGCGGGACTGCTGGTTCCGGCTCCGAGTTCGAGCGTGCTCAGTCCCGCGCTGGTGTTGACGACGCCATTGGTGGCGGGATATCCCATCACCGTTTGACCGCCGGCGGTTTCGAGCAGGTTGTTGGTGCCGATTTCGAAATTGCCGGCGCGGGTGTAACTCTGCACACCGTTCTCCTCGACCACGAAGAAGCCATTGCCATTGATGGCCACATCGGTGTCGACGCCGGTGGCCGACACGTCGCCCTGCGTAAAGTCGGAAGTTTGCGAGCTGACCTGCACGCCCGCGCCCTGCTGAATGGGATCGCCCGCGCCGTCGGTCCCGAGATTTTGATAGAACAGATCGGCGAATTCGATCTGCTGGTCTTTGAA
>PLUW01000009.1 GCA_003162935.1 Acidobacteriaceae bacterium | reverse complement strand
GGGCTTCGGGCCAGCAGAGCGTCCATCGCTTCGGACGCGACAACTGACGGGTTCGCAAACTGTGAGATTATTCCTGATCGAGTCACAGATTGTAGACGGCGACAATGGCTTCACGTGAATGTTCGTCTACGGTGTCTTTTGCAGGAGCACGGCATCCAGATTCCGGCGGCGCAGTCGACTACCGAGATTCCCGTCACAACGAACGCACTGCCAAGTGCTCATATTCCTGTCTTGAAAGCCGAACAACGAATCGCATTGTTCCGGAGCTTTTTCCACGGGCGCGACGACGTTTATGCCGTCCGTTGGGAGAACACCGACGGGCGATCTGGGTACATGCCCAAGGCAGATCGGGACTGGAAGGCCTACTTTCGCGCCAAGGACGAGGACCGCAAGAAGGTTGACCGCCAGACTCGGAAGTTCAGACCGTTGACCGACGAGGTAGTACGTGGGCACCTCGTTGGAGATCACACCATGGGCGTTTATCCGCTGCTGCAGGATGAGACCTGCTGGTTTCTCGCGGTTGATTTCGACAAGAAAACATGGCAAAGGGATGCTACTGCGTTTCTGGCCGTATGCAGCGAACTGAACGTGCCAGCGGCACTAGAGCGTTCACGCTCAGGAAACGGTGGCCACGTGTGGATCTTCTTCGACCAAGCGATCCCCGCAACCACCGCACGAAAACTCGGCTGTGCAATCCTGACTCGTGCGATGGAGTCCCGTCACCAACTTGGACTGGATTCGTATGACCGCTTTTTCCCCAACCAGGACACCATGCCAAAGGGAGGGCTTGGCAACTTAATCGCTCTACCTCTGCAAAAACTTCCTCGTGCAGACGGAAACAGCGTCTTCGTAGATGCGGAGTTTCGTCCGTACAGTGACCAATGGGCCTTTCTGGCGAGCGTGAAACGGATGCCTATTGCTGCTGCTGAGGCCGTTGTTCTGGTAGCCCAACGAAGTGGAGATCTTGTCGGAGTGAGAATCAGCTCTGCGGAAGATGATGGACAAGATGCTTGGACGTTGCCACCATCCCGAAAGCGAGCAGAGCGTCCAATACCAGGCCCCTTTCCGGTGCAGGTCCAAGTTGTTCGTGGCAACCTCTTGTATATCGAAAAGAAGGATCTTCCTTCCGCGATGCTGAACCGGTTGCTTCGCCTTGGGGCATTCCAGAACCCCGAATTCTATAAGGCGCAAGCAATGCGGCTTCCCACTTTCAACAAGCCGCGAGTCATCGCCTGTGGCGAGGAACTTGCCGACCACATTGCCCTACCACGTGGTTGTCTGGCGGGGGTCATCGAGCTATTGAAATCGCACCGCATCAAGCCCATGGTTAGGGACGAACGGTCCGTTGGTCGCCCGATCGAAGTAGAGTTCTCCGGTCGACTTCGCCCGTTACAGCAGGATGCCGTTGACGCGTTCGCACAGCACGATGAGGGGATTCTTTGCGCTCCCACAGCTTTTGGCAAGACGGCAGTCGCAGCATGGTTGATTGCGTCACGGAAGGTGAACACATTGATCTTGGTGCATCGTCAACAGTTGCTGGACCAGTGGCATGCAAGATTGGCGATGTTTCTCGGTCTTCCCGCAAAGTCAATCGGCCAAATCGGGGGAGGGGTGGCCAAACGCAGCGGCTGTGTGGATATTGCCATTCTTCAAAGCGCCCACGACAAGGAAGGGGTGAAAGACTTCGTGGCAGAGTATGGCCAAGTGATTGTTGACGAATGTCACCATCTATCGGCGTTTACTTTTGAGCAGGTGTTGAGGCAGGTGAAAGCAAAGTATGTCGTCGGATTGACAGCAACTCCAGAACGGAAAGATGGACATCATCCCATCATCTATATGCAGTGCGGCCCGATTCGATTCAAGCTCAGCGCCCGCTCAATGACGGCAGCTACGCCGTTCGAGCACGAAGTAGTTCCGCGGCTGACGGACTTCTTCTTGCCGTCTGAGCAAACCGATATGACGATTCAGGAGGTGTACGCAGCACTTGTTGATGATCGCGTCCGCAATGAATTGATCCTTACCGATCTCATCCAGGCAAGCAGTGATGGCCGCTCACCGTTGTTTCTTACCGGCAGAACTGAGCACTTGAAATATTTCGAGGCGGAGCTTGCTGGCAGAGTGAACAACGTGTTCATCCTCAAGGGGGGCATGGGCAAGAAACAACGACGATCGACAGCAGAGGCAATCGCGGCCGTGCCAGAGTGCGAGCCAAGAATCATTCTGGCGACCGGCAGTTACATCGGCGAAGGATTCGACGACGCCCGCTTGGATACGCTCTTTCTGGCGATGCCCATCTCTTGGAAGGGAACGCTACAGCAATACGTAGGGCGTCTCCACCGACTTCATGATGCCAAGCGAGTTGTGCGAGTCTACGATTACGTGGATTCCAACGTCCTCATGCTGGCGCGAATGTACGCGCGTCGTCTGAAAGGGTACAACCTGATCGGCTATACGATCCGGGACGCCAGCAACGGAACGTCGTTCTTTCAGCGGGTTGAAAATCGATCTCCCAAAGAGCCTTTGATTAACGGAGAAACATGACGAAACGGAGCAGTCGCCCGGCGGTTCTGCATCTCCGGAAGCTGAAAGGCGAGTCTGGGATATATCTCCCTTCGCTCAGCAAGGCGAGGCTGAAGGAACTGATCGAACAAGCGATCGTGGATGCTTACGGCGAAGAAGAACAAGTGGGCGGTTTTTTCACCATGATTGAGGAGCACCTAGCGTTGCCTTTCCGTGTGAAAGTCCTCGGCGTCGATGTTGACGTGCAGAAAGTCGACATGACGCTAGATGGCCAAATTGTTGCCATTTGCCGTCGAGGCAAAACGCGCCAGAAGATCCCAATCCTTGACCTGCCTTTGCCCACGCCGGCACCGGCAGGCATGGAGTGGATTGTCGCTTATCGCCACTGGCGCCGAGGGACCTGGTGAGCGAATACCAGTACTACGATTTCCGCGCAATTGACCGTCCGCTGACGAAAAAAGAGATGGCAGCACTCCGTTCCATCTCTTCGCGGGCCGCAATCACCGCCACGAGCTTCACGAACCACTACGAATGGGGAGACCTGAAAGCCGATCCGAGCAAGCTGCTGGAGAAATACTTTGACGCTTTTGTCTATGTCGCGAACTGGGGGACGCATGAGTTCTATATTCGCCTCCCGCAGGAATCGGTCGACTACAAGTTGCTCAAGGCCATGGTCCCAGGCGAGACCGTGCGTGTCCGAAGAACCGCGAGATTCGTGATCGTTGAATTTGGAAGTGAGTCGGAGTGGGATGGTGAGGACGACGGGACCGGATGGATGGCCTCCCTGATGCCTCTGCGCTCGGACCTGCTTCGCGGCGACCTCCGATGCCTGTATCTCGGCTGGCTTCGCAGTGCGCAGGATGGAGGACTTGATGAAGATGAAATGGAGCCGCCCGTGCCTGCAGGCCTGCAAGAATTGTCCGGTCCTCTCGGCGCGCTGATCGAATTCCTCGAAATCGACGAGGATCTCGTCGACGTTGCAGCACAGGCTTCAAACCCACTCGCCGCTGGACCGAGCCGCAGAGAGCTGTCCGCATGGATTCGAGGCCTGCCGGAAAAGGACAAGAACAAGTTGCTCATTACTGCGGTCGTGGAGCAGGGCGAGCGCTGGCGAAACGACTTCATGCGGCGTTTCCGGCGTAGGGACGTACAGCAACCCTCTGATGTGCCCTTTGCAAGCGAACGGCGTAAGGTGGGCAATCTTCTGGCAGCGGCCCATGCGCGTGCGAAGGAGAGGGCCCGGCTACTGAACGAACAGCGCATAGCGGAAGCGGCAAAACGACGGGTAGAGGATGAGGCAAACCGGGCTCGGTATCTCGATCAAGTAGGACGACGCCAACCGGAAATCTGGAACCAAGTTGCAACGCATATCCAGATGCGGCAGCCCAAAGATTATGACAAAGCGGTCAGTTTGCTAACTGACCTGCATGATCTCGCAGTTCGCCGCGGCCAGACGGTAGGATTTCAAACAGAACTGGAGAAGATCCGGCAAGTACACGCCGCCAAGGAGAGCTTCCTGCGTCGACTTGCCAAGGCAAACTTGTAAGTAGCAAGCAAGTTCACATGGCTTGCCAAGTGTGCCAATTGTAGACGTGTCTCAATCGAAGGGTACACCCTATTTCAGGTGTGCCATAAGTGTGCCGTACCGTTCGATCCCATGTGCGCTAACTTGCTTCTTTTCAATACCAGACCAAATTGCTCCCGTGCGGGCTTGATTGTCGGTAAGTCATTGATTCTTAAAAGCAGTAAGACGTGGAAGACCCTATCAGACTCGCCTACTCTTAATCAGTAGGTTGTAGGTTCGATTCCTACCGCGCTCACCATCGTTTCAACAACACACAGCCGTTTCAACTTGCCAGTTCCCTTTACTTTGCGGGAGTCGCCAACAGGCTCTTGAGCGAATTCATAGCTTTCTGCGCTTCCGCGAGTTGGGCCCTGGCTTGATCCAATACCGCTTTCGGCAAGAATCCTTGCGTCCCGCTCGTTTGCCCCGCTTGCGACGGCTGCCCCGGGGATGTTCCAGACTGGTTTGTTCCAAACAAGGAGGCCAGCGCTTCGTCGAGCGATGGTTCCATCACCACTTTGTCGCCGGTTGCCACGATCACCCGTTTCAGTTGCGGGAAATTCGTGCCTTCGGCCTTGAGATACAGTGGCACAACATAAAGAAAAGAATTCTCAATCGGAATCACAATCAGCTTGCCGCGAATCACGCCGGAGCCCTTTTGATCCCAGAGCGTGAGCTGTTGAGAAATCAGCGTGCTCTGATCGATCATCGCGCTAATCTGGTTCGGTCCGTAGATCAGCTTTTCTTTCGGGAGTTCATAGAACAGCATTCTTCCGTAGTCGGGGAAATCGCAGCGGGCGGCCAACCACGCGATCATGTTATCCCGGTTCTGCGGGGTGAAGGGAGTCATGATGAGGTACTCCAGTTGCTCGCTCCCCGGCAGCTTCATGAGGATGTAATAGGGTTCCATGGGGTTGACTGCGCCGTCGTATTTCTCTTTCGGCGCAACCCAGAGATCTTCCCGGTTGTAGAAGACCTGTGGATCGGTCATGTGGAAGGTCTCGTATTGAGCAGCTTGAATGGCGAAGAGATCCTCCGGGTAGCGCAGATGGCTTTTTAGATCCGCTGACAGATCGGCAAGATCTTTGAACACGCCGGGGAACGCGCGCCGATAGACCGCAAGCACGGGATCGTTCGGATCCATGATGTAGAACGAAACGGTTCCGTCATACATGTCGACGACGGCCTTGACGGAGTTGCGGATGTAATTGATGCCGGCGGCCGCGCCTGTGGTCTGCGGCTGTGCGTAGGGGAAATGGTCCGAGGTGGTATACGCGTCCTGAATCCAATATTGCTTCCCTTCGCTCACCACGGCGTACGGGTCCTTGTCCAGAAGCAAGAAGGGCGCCACTTGCGAAATACGCTCCTGCACGCTTCTCCAAATCTGGATTTTGCTTTGCGGCCTCAGATACGAAGTGAGCAAAATATTGATGTCGGCTTGAGTCCAGGAAAATAAAAGCCGTTTCCACACGCTGTCCAGTGGAATTCCGCCCTTGCCCTGATAGCTGGTATAGACATTTTCGTTGCCCTTGGGATAATCAAATTCCTTAATGCCGGTAGAAACGATCTTGTAGCCCGGTGTTACCTCTCCGTAGTAGATAGCCGGCTGAGAGATATTCAGACGGGCATACTGAGATTCGGGCGGAATATTGTCGATAAGATACTGCGGGAATCCGCCACCCTGGGTCTTCGATACAGAGTTCATGACCACGCCATAGCCATGGGTGAATTGCAATTCCTCGTTCACCCAGGTTTGCGCCTGCGAGGGCAGTTGGGAGGCAAGTTCCCGCGAGGCAAGCATCACCTGGTGATAACCATCGGACAAATGGTAGCGATCGACATCCACGTTATAGAACTGGTAGTAGAGACGAATCGCCTGCGTTTGCTGATAGGTCTGAAGTAAAGGCCGAGAATCCCAGAGCCGCACATTCTGAATCGTATCTTGATTTCGAGAGAGGACCTCTGGAGTTAGATCGGTCAAGGCCGGGTACGCGGTTTCCTGGATCCCGCCAAGGTTATAGGCCTTGCGCGTGAAGTCGATGTAATGGTTAAGATATGGGGTTTCCCTGACTAGCTCACTGGGGCGAACCACAAAGGCTTGAACTAACGGAGGCAAAGCCAATACTCCGCCAATGTACAGCAAGGCATAGACACCGATTCCGATTGCCAGGAATTTGATTCGTGGACGGCGATAGGCAAGGACAAGAAGCGCGCAGGCCAGAATGGAGGCGCCCAGCATCATCCAGAAGACGACCCGAGTTACGTGAGCCGCTGCGTAGCCGGCTCCGTAAACCACGCCGAGCGTCGAATAAACGAGCTCGTAATGATCCAGATAAAAACCCCACGCGAGAGTGCCCGCCAAGATGAAGAGTAGCAGGATCAGATGGCGGGCCGTATTGTCCGCGATCGTAAGCTTCTGACCTGGCTTAAACTGCCGAAGGCCAAACAAGCCGAATAGGCCAAGAATTGCGAGAGCGCCGACCGTAAGAAACGCCAGGTTACCCTGCAGTAACTCATAGAACGGAAGGCGGAATAAGTAAAAGCCAAGGTCCACTCTATAGAGAGGGTCGGTAACGCCAAAAGATCCGCCGTACCGAAATCTGAGATAAGTATCCCACTGCGACGATACTGCGGCCGCAAACGCCAGAGAAACGAACATTACGGCCACACCGCTCACCCACATCAATGCCTTGGGGCTTAAATCGGCGCTGATCCCTCGGAGCGCATCCGAGGCAGCGAAGACTTTTCCGGCAGGAGACATGGTCGTGACCCTCAAAGGAGGGACTGTCGAGGGTGAAAGGTCGATGCGCTTGGCCGCAAGCCGAGCGTTGCCCCACAAATAGAGAAATGCGAACACCAAGGCCACCGCAAACATTCCCCACTTGACCGACAGCAGTGTCCAGAAGATGCCGACATAGTCGAGCTCCCGCATCCAAAGCAGATTTTGGATTAGCCCGAGAAGAACTCCCAGAACGATGACGCAGGCGGCTGCTGAAAATAAGCTCCACCTCAGGATGTGGCTTTTCTTGGGTGGCTCGCTCCGGTGGCCGATATCGTGCCGTTTATTTGTGTCGGGCGTGATTTTCTCAACCAGGGTAGCGCTCATTATGCATTCACCGTGGGACTCTCTGAAGTCCTCCCCACTATCAGGCAGAAGGCGATTTGAAATCTGGTCAATTGTGCACATTCTCAATAGGTGCGCAGAACTGCCCTGGGTTAGGTCACGGGACTATTGCGTTGACCAGATTGGATTGTGATCTTTATTGCACAGAAACGCGTTCGCTTACTGCTTAGGATTCGTCTTGAGATTATTTAAGGAGAAATGACAACATGTTGAAACGTAGTCTGATCGTTACAGCCCTGACTTTTGTCGTGACGCTAACCGCAGTTGCATCGGACCGCGACGATGACATTTATCGCACTCAGAAGGCTGCCCAAGTCTTCCAGGAGGTCATGAACACACCGGATCAGGGTATCCCTCAGGGTTTGCTGGAATCGGCAAAATGCATCGCGATCGTTCCAGGGGACAAGAAATTCGCCTTCATATTTGGCGGCAGCTACGGGAGGGGAGTGGCAACCTGTCGCACCGCGAACGGCTGGAGCGCCCCCATGTTTGTAGCGATCGATGGAGGGAGCGTGGGTTACCAGATCGGTGGTTCGTCCACTGACCTCGTGATGCTCTTCATGAACGATCACGCGCTGCAAAGTCTGATGAGCGACAAATTCAAGATGGGAGCAGATGCCTCCATAGCCGCGGGCCCGGTTGGCCGCAACGCTTCCGCCGGCACCGATCTTAAACTGAGTGCGGAGATTCTGTCGTATTCACGTTCCAAGGGAATATTTGCCGGAGTGAGCCTGGATGGAGCGGTGATGCAAGCCGACAAGAGCGGAGATCAAGCAATGTACGGTTACGATGTAAGCCGCCGGGAGATTCTAAACGGCAAAGTTGCCGTTCCCGCTTCCGCGCAACCACTGCTGGATGAAATTGGTGGATACGCTCGGGTGGCGAAAGCCGAATAGTGAAGGTAATCCTGTCACAGTGAAGGCGCAAAGGGCTGTCAGCCAGTTGTCCTTCACAGTCGTAGAGGTTGGGCGTTGGAGGTCCAATCAAGAGCCCAACCTCTCCTCAATCTTCTAGCCCATGAAAAATGTCAGGCTTCTCGCCGGCGCTGCGGTTGGAGGCGAGGCTGATTCGCGCAGTCGTGCTGGTCGAACGCTTCCTTTACTCCTGCCGGCGCCTGTTCCCGAACGGGGCCGGGTTTCGATACGATCCAACTGCAACCGCTGCATCCCCAGGCAGCAAACGTGTCATTGTCCAGCCAAACCAACTCCCTCGGCATAGCGCGGCCCACCCCGGTTTTTTGGTCTTAACCAAACCAGAAGAAATTTGTTATTCTGTTTTTCCAAAAATAAAAAGACATCTCACATTTTACGAAATGTTAAAGTAAAGCGATTTAATGAAGCATTGCGGAAAGCCTTACTGAAATTGCACTCGAGATTTTAAAGCGTAAAGATAAAGCTGAATTGCGTCAAGATAGGATGGATTCTCGTACCTGGTACTTAAATTATGACCAAGAGCTGCAGTTCCAACACGGACGAACTGCGTCGCGCTTTTAAGATGCTTACCGGGAAGTGGAAACTGGAAATCCTCTTCCTGCTCCACCAGAGCGATCATCGTTTCGGAGAGCTGAAACGCTCCCTGCCCGGTATCACGCAACATATGCTGACCAGTCAACTACGGGAACTGGAAGCCGATGGGCTGATTTCACGGCAAGTCTATGCCGAGGTCCCGCCGCGCGTGGAGTACGCGCTGATGCCTGCGACGTTGGGTTTGACTCCCGTAATCGAAGGACTGCTTAGTTGGTGCCGCGAAAATTCTCCCAGGATCCAGGTACGGCAAACGCCAGCTGAACCGAAAAGTAAATCCGCCGCTCGGGTTGCAGAGACAGCGTCGAGGCGACGCCGCCAGTGAGGATCCTTCCCTTGTGCCCTTGACGCGAACCGTCTCAGCACACGATTTGAGCTTCAATCGAATCCGCCGCAGGGTGCAACTTTGATCAGATATGCGGTCGCCAAGATGTTTTAATCGCTGCTTCGGGTTTCAAAATCAGGAACTCAAGCCTGCCGGGCTGAGACGCTTCTTCATCTGTAAACCTTCCACGCATGCGTCGACAAGTCTGTGCACTATGAATCACTTCTCTGGAATGACGCAAAGAAAGCTGCCGCTTCATTGTCCTTGGGAAGACGTCTTCGAGATGACCCGGTTCGTGCCGGAGAAAGCGTCGCGACGCCTGGAGAGTGGGACGCGTCGAGCAAGCGTCCGTCCAAACCGAGCGGAGTGTCGAACCGCCGTTGATCCTCGTAAGCCCCGCCGCGGTCAATATTGATCAGTAATCGAAGCGCCGATGCTCGACACTTGCCATGGAGTTACCCTCGACGCGGACATCAGGCTACCGGACTATATTTCTTGTGAGCCGACTTACGGAGTCCGAAGATTTAACGGCGTAATAGTTGCGGTTGGTCTTTAGGAGCGACGCTGGAGCCGCTCAATCTGGAATTGCGACACCTGCGGGCTGGGAACCTGCTTTCGTGCGCGCAGCCTGCGTTTCCGGCTAACCAGGCCGCGACTGAAACAAGCGCTGGGCGACGCCCACAAAACTGCATGGATCCTGAAAATCACGATCACGGAGATTCCCAATGCAACAGGCGACTGCCTCCCATTTCATTCCCAAGAGAATTCTGGTGCCATTGGACTTCAGCTCATCAAGCGACGCCGCGCTCGAGACCGCATCCGACCTCGCTCAGCACTTTCACGCTGAACTCTACCTTGTGAATGTGGTTGCCATGCTTCCCATGGGAACAAAGATCGTCTCTTTCCCGGAGACAGGATATCTTCACAAGGCAGAGGACAATGCGGATGGACGGTTGGCCGCTTGCGAGGCAGCTCTCGCTTCCAAGGGGATCAAGGCTAGTTCCAGTATCGAGGTTGGAGATGACGTGGCTGGAAACATCATGCTGGTAATCGAACGAGAGCATATCGATATGGTTGTGATTTCCACGCACGGCGTCTCTGGTTGGCGCCCGATGGTCTTCGGATCGATCGCGGAACAAGTCGTCAAACGCGTGGAATGTCCGCTCTTGCTGCTGCGTTCCGTCAAGCCAGGTGGCGTTGTGGCGCGGGAGACGCAATCCTGATGGCAATTGATTCGAATACGACCGGCCAGCCAGGACGAAAATCGCCGCGGTTCGGAATTGGAAGATTCCTGTTCGTGGTCATCTTGGTGGTTCTCTTTCTTCTGCTGGGGCAGAGCATGGTGCGGCATCGCTTCTTTCGAGGTGGCTGGGTCTATCGGAACGGCTCAATCCGACCATAGAACCTGCTGAAAAAAGTCTTGCGATGAAGTTCTCATGCGTGAGCCCACTTACAAAATATTTTTGAACTTGCAGTCGCCAAACCGGATTCACGAACTTCGGAATGAAAATGGACATATTCATAAATAAGATTCTTCTTCCAGTTGCCGTTCCTGACGCCGAGCTCAACGCGGTTCGTCAAGCCGCATTCTTGGCCCGCCATTTTGGCTCCGAGGTCGTACTCGTGCACGTGGTCGCGCCGATGAGTTATCCGGTCGGCATTCTGGAGATTGGGTATGAACTCTCCGGAGATCTGCATGCAAAAATCATCGAGCGGGCACAGACAGACCTGCATCAATTACTGGGGTCCGAACTCGATGGAATTGCAGTCAGACCCTTATTGCTCAAAGGAGATCCGGCCGTTGAAATCGCGCAGATCGCTCGCGACGAACACGTGGACTTGATCGTACAGTCGACGCGTGGCCATGGGATGTTTTACCGCTTCCTGCTGGGCTCGGTGGCGGCGAAAGTGCTGCACGAGAGCACTTGCCCGGTTTGGACCAATACTCAGCTGGACGCAGCGCCAGCGCGCAAGTTCGTTATCGACAGCGTTGTTTGCGCGGTTGACTTGAACCCGCACAGCCGCAACACCGTGTTGCGTGCTGCCCGGATCGCTAAAGAGTTTGGAGCGCGGCTCACACTCGTTCATATCACCGGCGGGGTGGAGGCTTACGGGCCCGGAGCGCCCCACATCGTTCCAGAGTGGAAGGCGGAAATCGTAGGCTACGCCGCCCGGGAGATCGCCAAACTTCAGCAAGATCTGGGCACCAAAGCCGAGGTGATCATTGATAGTGGGAATGTCTGCAAGCTGCTGAACCGAGCCGTGGACCAGGCAAAGGGAGACGTTCTGGTTATCGGGCACATGCCTTCCGGCGGTCATTTGGGGGAGAACGGCAGCGGCTATGCGATCATTCGCGAGTCGCACATCCCGGTGATGAGCGTGTGAGGACTCAAGCCACGTGTCAGTTGATGACTTATCAAAGGTTGCCATGCACTATGGGTCACTTCTCAGTGGCGGCGGCTTGAATCGGCGCAGTTTTGTGATAGCCGGAATAAGTTTCATCCGCTTGCGACTTCCGAGTGAACACGCAAAATATTTTGGCCCGCGATTTCATTGCGAAATGCTTGGGAAGCCAGAGGTTCTCTTCCAGCGCCATCTTCTCCAGTTCGAAGTGCGTGCCCGGCTCGACCTCGGCGAGAAAGCCTGCGATGGAAACCGGGTGTATGACTGTGGCTTCGACCTTGATCCACTGGAATGTCTTTTTGTCGATCCAAAGTTCGCCCTCCATGCCCGTCAACACCTTGGCCTCGGTATTGGGCGGCTTATACCCGGGGCGGGGCGTCGCCTTGAGCACATAGGCCTCGTCCGCGCCTAGCTTTTGCTCGCCCACCAGCTTGAAGTCGAGCGCCTTTGTTAATTGCTCCATCAGCAACTGATCGCGCCGGCGATCTTTTTCGTACTTCGCGATGCGATTCTCCCGTTCCTCTTGAGGTTCTTTCTTGCGTTCAACGACGGTCGACTCCAGCTTTTGCTGTTCGCCGGCTTGCCGTTCTGGCGACAGCGGTTTGCCGTTCACCTCGATCAGTCGCTGATAAGGAGAACCCGAAATCATGAGCTCTTCGTATGTCTTGGTTCCTCCACCTGGTTGCCGGTCACTCTCGACATAATCATAGTCGGGAGCGACTTTCCAATCCGCCGCGTTCGCCTCGACGGAACGCTCGATGATGGTGTCGGCATCGCTTTGGGCAAAGGAAGCGGCGGCCAGAGCCGTAACAAGAATGATGTGCTTTATCATGCTCTTCATCTGGCCCCCTACGGTTCGAGGCTAACAATCGCGCGGCCATTCTTCTGAGCAAGAGTGATCACTCCCGCGCAGGCAAGGGCCGCAACAATCATGATCAAGGAGATCCACAATAATGCAACCAGCGACAGCCTCCCAGTTCATTCCCACAGGAATTGAAATCGGCGTTAGGCCTTTGCTTCCGGCGAATCGGCCACACCGCCTGGGGGCAATGTATCGGGTACGTCAAGACGCGCAACTCCAATCCGATTGTCGGCCATCCCGTAATAGACGTCGAGGCGGTCGGGTAAGCCGAGGTCGTCGCGCCGGTCGATGCCGGTGGGGAACACAACATGAGCGACCGTGCCGTGACATTCCTCCGGCAACGTCGGGGTGAGCACCGGCTTCGCCGAGCGATAGCGGATCACTTGTGGATGCTCCTTCGAGAGCACCATCACGCCGGCCGAGTAACAAAGTTCGTGCGCATCATTGTTGGCACTCTCTTTGGTCGGTTCCAGGATTTCTCTCACACCGTGGTAGACAATGAGCCAGCCGTGCCGCGTCAGGATCGGCGGGGTCCCGCAGCCAATTTTGAGCCGTTCCCAGGGAGACACTGGAGTTGCCAAGCGATGATGCGAGAACTGAATCTCGAGACTCGGTTGAAAGGCTTCCAACGAAACGGGACGATAGGAAATCCAGATACTCTCGCGACCAATATTCAGGTCGCGGGAAGCGGGAGCATATGCGGTTTCCTCGGGGCGAGTGCCGGGAAATAGGGGCCGGTGCAGCATGGCCAACTCCGGTTCGCCGGAAGGATTCGGAATGGCGGTCGGAAACAGGCAGGCATCCTTGTCGTCGACATTGCGGAGATCGATGCCCTGATACGGAGCAAAGGGGACAAGCCCCAGCCGTTGCCAGTGGAAGAGGTCCTTCGAAGTTGCCGCGGCGATGCGCGGACCATGGGACGAAAATGCCGTGTAGGTCATTACATAACAGTGCAGCGGTTCGACGAACGTAACACGAGGATCCTCGCAGCCACCGCCGCCGTTAGCCCGCTTCTCGTAGTCAGCCTCTGGCTCCAGCGCAATGCCCAGGCGCTCGACGCCCGAGGGATCACCGGCCTTGTTGAACTGCACGCGGGCAATGCCGATGCGCGAGTAATTGCCCCGCGCTACCAGCCGAGGGAAAATATAAAGGTTACCGTCCGGGCCGCGAGCGGCAGCGGGATTCAGAACGCCCTCCACTTCTTGAGGGTTGCCCGGCTCCGGTTCCATCAACATTCCCAGACGGTGTAACTGAAAGTCGCTCGTCGATTGCTTCCCTACCGCCATCACGGTCATGCCGCCTGCTCACGATCCGATAAGCACGCGATGATGGTTTTGATCACCTGCTTCGTCTGCTCGGGACCCTTGACTGGGATGCAATCCACACCTGCTTTTTCGGCGGGATAGTCATTACCGCCGGGGAAGAGCGCATCGCCGATGTAAATCATCTCTTTCAACGAAATGTGCAGGAGGTCTCGCAGCTTTCCGATCCCGTATGCCTTGTCGATGCCAGGCTTGGTGATATCAATGGATGTCGAGCCGCCGATTCGGACAGAAAACTGGGGAATAAGCTTGTCAAGAATCGCCTTGATCTTCTTCCGCTTGACATAATCGGGATCCCATTTGTTTTTTTCTTCTAGCGGCGCCTTCTGACCTAATGCGGAAAAGGTTATTTGGCTGCCCCGGTCTTCGATTACTTCGCCCCAGACCTTGGCGACTTTGTAGCCTGCTTCTGCCAGCGCTTTATGCAGAGAACTGAGTATCTTATCTCGTTGATCCCTGGTGAAATCCTCTTCGTAAAGCTTCTTCCAATCGCCTGAGTACTGATAGAACTTTGTTCCACAGGTAGGAAGCAGCGATAGCTGCGTGAGGCGTTCGTCATGAGGAAGTTTTGCAACAACTTGCTTTTCAAACTGCGGCCAACCGCCTCCGGAAATGATGGCTACTTTGACGATCGCGAGAAGGTCATGCAGCAGTCCGGACATTGCGGGATCGACCGCCGATTTGCTTTCGGCAAGTGTTCCATCCAGATCGAACACAATTAGCTTTTTCAAAATGTTTTCACCTTCTTAGTCCTTCCTTTAGCGTCTCAATCGGGCAGCGCAATTTCCAACAGGTTCACTGCGGTGCGGGGCCGAAAACTGCAGACTCCAATTACCGCGGGCAAAAGAACTACGTCGCCTTTTTGCATCGCATAACTGGCGCCGTTGTGCTCGACTTCCCCTGCCCCCCCGATGCACACCAGAACCCGTGGTACGTCCACTGCGCCGACAGTGAAGGGCGATTCGCCGCGCAGGCGCCATAACAAGAAATGTTCACAGTCAAACAGTCGCTCGCGTTCCACCGGTGCCGTCGTCTCCACCACGGGCGCAACCGCACCGACGGGACCTTTCGCAAAATCAATACAGGCAATCGCCTTATCGACGTCGAGTGCCCGCGGCTTGCCGGTCTTCGGGTCCACATGATCCCAGTCATGCAGGCGGAAGGTCACATCGCTATTTTGCTGAATTTCGAACACCACTACATCGCCCAGAGCGTGAACCGTCCCAGCCCGGCAGAAGATCGCGTCGCCCGGCTTTGGTGTAAACCCAGCGAGTAGGTCAACCACGGTCTTGTTTTTCAGTGCGAGTCGCAGACTGGCTGCGGTTGTTCCGATCTTGAGGCCCGCATCGATCCGACTTTGCGCCCCGGCTTGCAGTACGACCCATGCTTCGGTCTTCGGGGTTTCGCCTGCTGGCAGCAGATTCTTGTTCGCCTTTGTGGGATGCACCTGGACCGAGAGCATTTCGTGCACATCGAGAAACTTCAGCAGCAGTGGAAACCGCTGAAAGCGGTGGGCAAGCTTTCCCATCATTTGCTCGGGATATTCCTTCAACATTTGGCCAATCGTTTGCCCTTTGAGGGGTCCATCGGCGACTTGGCTGGCATGGTCATTGCGATCGCTGAGTAACCACGCTTCGCCGACAGGCCCGCTCGGCAGCGGTGCAGTCAGAAGGTCGGCGAAACGCCGGCCGCCCCACAGCCGATACTGATAGATCGGTTCGAATCGCAGCGGATACAGAAGCGATTCTGGCACAACAGCTCTCGCGTCGTGGATTTCTGCCGCGTGCAGCTCAGTCGCACTCGCCATTTACGGTCTCCACTGTGCGCGTAAGTGGGCGCAGCATTCGCTCTAGTGACATTAGCAATGGTTTCGCCGTACTTCTGAGCAAGACTGCTCAGTCCGCATGAGATTGCTATTTCTCGGCAATCACAGGTCCACGGTATGAGCGTTATTGCTCAGATCGCGCAACCCTCGATTTGCTAAGGTCGCAACAGATTGGTGCGTTAGAGAAAGCGCTGGCGGTCTTGCACGGGTGTGGAGATAAGAAGAGAAGTTCCGGTTACGACGCTGTTTGTGGATGTTGGCGGAGTCCTGCTCACTAACGGTTGGGATCATCATGCTCGCAGACGGGCCGCGAAGAACTTCAAGCTGCCGTGGGCGGAAATGGAAGAGCGGCACCGTCTGGTCTTCGAAACTCATGAAGAGGGGAAGCTTACATTCGAGGAATATTTGGGGTGGGTGGTTTTCTACCAAAAGCGACCCTTTACCCGGGATCAGTTTCGGCGCTTCGTGTTCGCCCAATCGAAACCGTACCCCAAGATGATCGATCTGGTCGCACAACTCAAAATCCGGTACGGCCTGAAGGTCGCCGTGGTCAGCAACGAATCGCGCGCGGTGAATGAGCATCGCATTCGGAAGTTCAAGCTCGACCGGTTTGTCGACACTTTTGTTTCTTCTTGTTACGTTCACATCCGCAAGCCGGATGTGGACATCTTTCGGCTTGCGTTGGACATCGCCCAGGCGCCGGCGCAGCACGTGGTCTACATCGAAAACACTCCGATGTTCGTTCAGATCGCGGAAGGTTTGGGGATTCGAAGCATTCTTCATACGGATTACAAGTCCACCTGCGCAAGACTGGCGTCGTTTGGATTGCAGAAATGACGAAGGAATTGTCCACGCAATCAGGTAACCCGCGCATTCTGACGCGCATTCTGACGATCAATGGCGGCTCGTCGAGCATCAAGTTTGCGCTGTTCGATGCAGCGAACTCGCTTCGACGGATTCTGGAGGGCGGGATTGAGCGGATCGGACTGCCGCATGCCACCTTCCAGGTAAAAGGCCCGGACCAGGCAGACAACTTTTCGCGGCCACTGTCAGCTTCGAACCACCCCGAGGCGGTAGGTGCACTCATGGATTGGATCGAACAGCGCAGCGGGCGCGATCCATTGACGGCGGTGGGCCATCGCGTCCTACAAGGCGGCCCGAAGTATTACAAGCCACAACGAATTACCGCGGAGATGGTTACGGAGTTGAAGTGCCTCAGTCCGTTTGATCCCGACCATCTGCCCGAGGAGATTCTGTTGACCGAGGCGTTTCATCGCCGCTTTCCTGACCTGCCGCAAGTGGCGTGTTTCGATACTACTTTTCACCATGACCTGCCGCGCGTGGCTCAAATGCTGCCGATCCCGCGCCGCTACGAGGCGCAGGGTGTGCGGCGGTATGGGTTCCACGGATTGTCGTATGCGTTTCTGGTCGAGGAACTCGCCCGTTTGGCCGGACCGGAGGCGGCACAAGGCCGGGTCATCCTTGCCCATCTCGGCAATGGCGCGAGCCTGGCGGCCGTGCGTTACGGCAAATCCGTCGACACAAGCATGAGTTTCACGCCGGCGGCCGGGGTGCCGATGAGCACTCGTTCCGGGGATCTCGATCCCGGACTGGTCTGGTATCTGGCGCGTACGGAAAACATGAGCGCGAAGCAATTCAACGAAATGGTCAATCTCCAGTCGGGGTTGCTCGGCATATCCGAAACCAGTTCCGACATGCGCGATTTGCTCAAAGGCGAAGCGCGCGATGTGCGGGCAGCGGAAGCGGTCGCGCTCTTCTGCTACCAGGTCAAGAAATGGATTGGCGCATTTGCAGCGGCGTTGGGTGGAGTGGACACGCTGGTGTTCGCTGGGGGCATTGGAGAGAACGCGCCCGCAGTCCGGGTCCGGATTTGTGACGGGCTGGGATTCCTTGGGATCGAATTGGAAGACAAGCGAAACGCTGCAAACGAAGGCGTGATTTCCTCGGAGCACAGCCGGGTTGCGGTCCGCGTTATTCGCACGGACGAAGAACTCATGATTGCCAAAACAGTTTGCCAGGTTCTCGGACTTGGCGGCAAGAACAAGAAGGAGAACTGAACTATGACACCCGAAACACTCACTACGGAGCTGCTCGACCACAGGCCCGAAGGGGCGAAGAAGAAGGAATCAACCCTGAAACCCGCCATGAAAACGGCCGCGCTCACTCCAGAGCTTCTCGCGAAGATGAACGCTTACTGGCGAGCCGCCAACTATGTGTCGGTCGGCCAGATTTATCTCTACGAAAATCCGCTGCTGAAAGAACCCCTGAAACTGTCGCACGTGAAGCCGCTGGTGGTAGGGCACTGGGGCACGGTGCCGGGTCAAAACTTCATCTACGTGCACCTGAACCGGGTCATCAAGAA
>PLUW01000038.1 GCA_003162935.1 Acidobacteriaceae bacterium | reverse complement strand
TTGCCGACTCTGCCGGGCAATGCGTATCTGCTGGACACGGGGTCGTCGTATTCGATCAGCTTCACGGCAAACCCGGTGCGCAGGCTGGTAATCAGCAGCAGCTACACGAAGACGACCAACGACAGCCTGGCGCAGACGCTCAACACGAACAGCTCGTCGAGCATTATTCAGGCGTTTACCGCATACCAGTTTCGAAAAATGGAGTTCACAGCGGGATATACTAACTTAAATCAGATTGTGAGCCAGTCGGGGTTGCCCGAGGCGAGCTATTCGAACTTTTACGTTGGACTGCAACGATGGTTCAAAGCGTTCTAGAACGATGCACTGCGGGGAATTGGCGGCGGCTCGGTTTGTGCATCGTGGTGGCGGCGTGGCTGAGCGCTCCCGCGCAGGCTGGGAAAGTCAAAGCTGAGAAGAACGATGCGACTCCGGGGCCTGAGCTGCTGCTGGAGGGCGGGCGGAAGCTGGCGTTTGTGCGAACGTTTGAGACCGACCGGGATGTGTCGCCGAAGCGGTCCTTCTTTCGGAAGGTGCTCGACGTGGTGGCGGGAGCGGCGGACCGGCACCAGACGATCCGGCCGTATGGGATCGCGGTCGACTCGCACGGGCGGGCGATCGTGACGGACCCGGGGGCGATGGGTATCCATATTTTCGATTTTGCCGATCATAAGTATAAGTTCATCGCGCGCAACGACAAGGATCAGAACTCGATGAAGTCGCCGCAGTGCGTCGCGGTGGATGCGGAAGATAACTTTTATGTGACGGACTCGGAGACGGGCAGGATTTTTGTTTTCGAGGCGGGAGGAAAGTTCAAGCGCATCATCGGGAATCTGAAGGGCGGAGAAGGATATTTCAAGCGGCCCACGGGGATTGCGGTGGATTCGGCGGCGCAGCGGATCTACGTCACAGACACTCTGCGGAACAAGGTTTACGTTTTAGACATGAACGGAAGCGTGATGCAGACGATCGGCAAGACCGGGACGGCGAACGGGGAATTTAATTTTCCGACGGAGATCGTGCTGCATGGACAGGATCTGGCGGTGGTCGATGCGATGAATTTCCGCGTGCAGGTGTTCGATCGCAGCGGAGGGTTCAAGTACGCGGTGGGCAAGGTCGGAGATGGAGAGGATATGGGGAGCTTCTTCCGGCCGAAAGGGATCGGGTTCGACAGCGAAGGGCACTTATATGTAGTGGATGGCGCCTGGAGCCGAGTGCAAGTGTTCGATCAACAAGGAGAGCTGCTTTATTACTTCGGGGCAAGAGGAGGACAGCCGGGAGCGTTCAACCTGCCTGCGGGGATGTTTATCGATCACAACGACAGCGTCTACATCGCGGATTCCTACAACAGCCGCGTGCAAGAGTTTCAGTACTACGGGAAACGGGAGCAGGGCGGGGGCCAGTAGGAATGAAGTTCTGGATTGCATTTGCGGCCTTCCTGCTGAGTGCAAGCTTCCTGCAAGCGCAGTTTTCCGGGGATGTGCTGGGAACGCATAATATGGGCCCCGGCGGGCAAGGGCCACTGAGGGGCGGCGGTCTGCCTCCTTGCCAGTATTGCCACGCGCCGCACTCCGGAATCGGCAAGGGACCGCTGTGGGCGCAGACGTATTCCACACAGACTTACACGCTGTACCGCAGCACCACCGACCCAACGCAGACGATGGAACAGCCTCCGATCGGCGCGGCCAGCAGTCTCTGCCTGAGTTGTCATGATGGGACGGTTGCCCCTGGTCAGACCGTACCCTACGGCAAGATCCAGTTGCAGGGCAACATGAGCGCGAGTGATATTCTTGGGACCAGCCTGCAGAACTCGCATCCCTTCAGCTTCAACAAGCTGAAGGACCAGGCCGACCTGGTGGCGAGTTTGATCTCGAAAGGGCAGACCCAGGATCCGCTGCAAAAGGTGACGCTGATCAACGGGAACGTGGAATGCGAGAGCTGCCACAATCCGCATATTCAAAATGGCGACGCGATTTCCCTGAA
Organism: Acidobacteriaceae bacterium; assembly: GCA_003162935.1. Classification (GTDB taxonomy): domain Bacteria; phylum Acidobacteriota; class Terriglobia; order Terriglobales; family Acidobacteriaceae; genus Acidiflorens. The sequence continues at coordinate 6,815 of PLUW01000038.1, read as the reverse complement.
CTTTCTGGTGAGAAACAGTGCCGGAGGCGCGATGTGCCTCTCGTGCCACGGAACGACCCCGCGCACAGTGAACAACGAACCGAACCCACTGGTGCCGTGGCCGGTCAGTGTCCACGCCACGATTTCAAACGCGATTCTGCCGGCGGCCAATGTGGGCCCCTATCTCAGCGTCGCGCAGAACGCATGCACGAGTTGCCATGTGGAGCACAATGCGAACGGTCCAGCGCGACTGTTGCGCGGCGCAACCCCCGCGCCCGCCAACCTGGACGCTTACACCCAGAACTGCATCACCTGCCACAACGGCAACAGCAATATCACCCCAACCGTGGCGAACGTATACGCGGAATTCTCAAAGATCTCTTATCATCCTTATCCCTCCGGGAATAACACGCACGATACGGCCGAGGGGATTCTTTTGAACAACAATCGTCATGCCACCTGTGCCGATTGCCACAACCCGCATGGGGCGCAGCAAGTTACTACGTTCACGCCACCGCCGCTACTTCGTCCGTCGCAGAACGCAGTGAATGGAATTTCGGCCGCTGACGGAATTACCCCTCTGGTGCCGGCTGTGAACCAATATGAAAACTGCCTTCGCTGCCACGGTACGTCTACGGGCAAGCCAACGAAATCGAAACTCGGGTATCTCCCGGTGCGGTACGTGTCGAACCCGGCGGATCCNNACGCACACGAGTTCCTCGACTTACCCCCAACCCAGTCTTCTGCCCAACATGTCGCAACTGAACGGAACCAGTCAGGGGCGGCTGATGGGGCTCCAGATATTTTGCACGGATTGTCACAACAGCGACGACAACCGCGAATTCGGCGGTACGGGCCCGAGCGGTCCGCACGGATCGAAATGGCCTCACCTTCTGGAGCGACGTTATGAATTCAGCCAGGCGCCGGGTCCGGGCCAGCGGATTACGAACCTCTATCCCAACCCGGATCTGACGGTAAACGGGCCGTACGCGATGTGCGGCAAATGCCATGATCTCGCGGGCAATATCATCCAGAATACAAGCTGGTCCCGGCACTCCATCCACATCAATGCCGGTTTTACGTGCTCTACTTGCCACACTGCGCACGGAATCGCGGGTAGAAATGGAACCGTGACCGGCGACCGGCTCGTCGACTTCGACTTGAATGTAGTCGCTCCGAACGGCGGGATGCCCATTTCTTACAATGGCAGCACTGGAACTTGCGCGTTGGTCTGCCATGAAGTGGCACATAATCCGAACGGCACTGTCGGGAGCGTAATGCCGCGTAACGGGTTTGCGCCCAAGTAGACCCTAACGGAAATCCGATTCGGCAGCAGCAGCAAAAAGCATGAACCACAGGGTACACAGGGGTGCATGGAGAGCCCCAGGGATCCCAACAGAATCTCCCCAAGAGATTTGCCACTTCGATTACGGAACTTGCACACGGTGAACGCGACGGGCGGTACTGAAGACATGACGACAACCTCCCGTCCAATCCTCAATCTTCGTTACGCGCGACTCGCACTTGTCGTGCTGGCACTTCTATACGCATTGGCTGCCGGCCTGCGCACTCTCGGTGATTTTGATCTGGGATGGCAGTTGACAACCGGGCGTTGGATCGTGCAACACGGACAGATACCGTGGACAGACGTTTTCTCTTATACCGCATCGGGCATGGAGTGGATTTATCCGGTCCTGTCGCAAATCCTGCTCTATCTGTCCCACGTAATTGGCGGGTATGGCCTGTTGTCGTGGTTGGGAGCCGCGGCGTGTGTGAGCACGGTCGCGCTCCTGCTGCGCCGTTCTTCGGTAGCAGGGGTGGTCTTGGCGGCAGCGGCGGTTCCACTCATCGCTGCCCTTACTCCACCCCGGGCTGAGATGTTCACGGCAGTCTTCTTCGCAGCGTACGTAAGCATCCTGTGGCACTATCACCGATCGGGAAAAGGCCCGTTATGGCTGCTTCCGGTGCTGATGTGCTTGTGGGTGAACCTGCACTTGGGCTTCATTGCCGGCCTGGCCATGTGCGGAGCTTTCGTTTTGCTGGAACTCGAGGATGCGCTTGCGCCTGCGCGCAAAGCCGACGCCTGGCTTCGATTGAAAGAAGCGGTGCCGTGGCTGATCGCTACGCTGGCGGCAACGCTCGTCAATCCATGGGGCTGGCGCATTTATGCGGCGATCGAGCGGCAGGGCAGCATCGTTCAAACCCATAGTCTGTGGATTTGGGAATGGCAAGGATTGCGGCTTACGCCCGCCGCGCTTTCGAGAGCATTCGCATGGCGCGCTCCGGAGAGCGCCGTGCTTTGGCTGATATTCGCGGCATCCGTCGCCGTACTCTGCGCGTTGGCAAGGCGCAACTTCGTGACAGCACTCCTTTTGGCGAGCGCGATTTATCTTGTGATCCATGCCATACGGATGGAGGCCTGTTTCGCCACAATCACGGTTGTGGTTGGGGGAACGGTTCTGTCGCAAACTCTGAGTTCACTTAGTAAAGGGAAAATCGCGACACGCTTGGAAATGTCGGCAAAAAGCAAAGCTTTTGCTGCAATCGCGTTGGTTGTGATGGTCACTGGCTTTGTCGGCGTCAGGAGCTTTGACCTGATCACGAATCGTTTCTATCTCAAGACTCCTTTCGTATTCTCACTTTTTGGCGCGGGGGAATCGCGGTGGCAGCCGGAGCAGGCGGCGGCGTTTGTATTGAAGGAGCAACTTCCCCGCAATCTGTTCCATGACTTCAATTCGGGAGGGTTCGTAGTTTGGAAGCTATCGCCCGGTTACCCGGACTATATTGATGGCCGTTCGGTTCCTTTCGGAGGCTCATTATTGCTGCGCAACTCGAGCCTATTGGAGGAAGCGCTGGATTCAGCAGCGTGGACGAGCGAGGCCGACACAAGGGGAATTCGCACGCTGCTTTTGTCGATGGATTTCGAGGCGGGAAACGCATTACGAAGCCTGGGCAGCTATTGCGACGCCCAAGGGTGGCGGCCTGTTTTCCTGGATGCATTTGGAGCAGTGTTTGTACGGGTTGCGCCGGAAACAGCCGATCTGGTTCATCGCCTCGAAATCGATTGCAAGACGGTGCAGTTTGCGGATCCGCCGGCTGGCGCGTCAGGACCTGAGCAATTTCGATCGCTGTTAAATGCTGGAACGATCCTGGTGGTGCTGGATCGAAATGCCGAAGCGATGCAACGCCTGGAGAAGGCGGAACGCATCTTTACGGAGAATGCGTTTTTGCACTATGCAAAAGGGATCGCGCTGGGCAATTTGGGGTATGCGAAGGATTCCGAACGAGAGCTCGCGCTTTCGGTAAAGCTCGGTTCGGTTGACGATGCGCCGGCTGCGCTGGCCCGAATGTATGACCAGGACGGCCGCTACGCGGAGGAGGCGGAGGTTCTGAACAACGCAGCGGAGCGATCAAACAGACCCCATTGGCTATATCTGATGCTCGGAAATGCCGAACTCAAGCTGGGACATGGGAATCTTGCGCTGGCTGCGTTTCACAATGCAGAGCGAGAAAGCCCATTCCGCGGAGAAGCGTATGCGCTGGGCGCGGAATTCCGGGCGCAAGTCGAAGCGGGAAAGCAGGGGGCGAGGGCAGCGAAGTGATCTTACTATCACCACTCAGGTGGTTGGCCCTCAGGGGCTGAAGCCCCGCATTTTTGCTGGCTTGATGGCACGGCTGAAGCCGTGCCCTTCCACAAACCAATTTTGACAAGCAGTTCTACTCTATTGCACAGCTACCCTACTGCACCGTCAAGCTCGCCGTCGTGATCGTCACTGGGTTCGGTTGTGCGGCTGTGGTTCCTTGAATCTTGATCGTGTAAGTCGTGGAACCCGACGAACTGCCCCCGCCGCCGCACGCCATCAGGGTGAGCAGCAGGACGCCGATGAACGCCAGCAACATCGAGCGTACACGCTGCTTCCGCGATTTGGCGCCGAGCAACAAGATTCCCGCCAAAGGAAAGAAGACGGCAAAGAGCTGTGGCGCAATCCATGGCCGACCTGCCTTCTGCAAAGAAGCGGAAGCGGACGGAACCGTTACCGCAAGCGCAAACGGAACCGAGTTGTTGCTCGGAGTAATGATTGTGATCGTTTGGCCATTTTGCGAAAAGACGCACGTGGCTCCCGCTGGCAAGGAACTTGGCAGACAGGACAGCGTGATGGGCTGGCTCGGACTTCCAGTTCTGGCGTTCAAGGACAGTGAGTAGTTCGCCGTCCCGCCGGGAGATACAGTTTGGGGCGCGGGCTGGGATGCGGCGGGAGCGGCAACGATTGTTACCTGCGCGACGCCGATGGCGGTCGCGTCCGCCTGCGAAACCGCCTCGATGGTGACGGTTGCCGGCGATGGAACGCTGGCTGGAGCAGTGTAATTGCCCGAGGTATCGATGGTGCCAAAGGTCGCGTCGCCGCCTTGCGCTCCCTCGACATACCAAGTCACGGCGGTGTTTGTCGTTCCGGTGACGGTTGCGGTAAATGGTTGCACGGTTCCGGTATAGACCTGCGTGACGGGCGGGTTCGTACTCACAGTTACGGTGATGGTTACGCTGGGATTGGCAATCGTTGCCTGGGCGGTTCCTGTAGTGGTGTTGTCGACCTGGGAAATCGCGGAGATTGTAACCGTGGCTGGAGAAGGAACTGCGGTCGGGGCTTGGAATAATCCGGTGGCCGAGATTGTGCCAACGGTTGAGTTGCCGCCCGCCGCTCCGTTAACGAACCAGTTCACACCTGTGTTGGCATTTCCGGTTACGGTTGCGGTGTATTGCTGGAGCGCACTCACCACGACCGTAGCGGTGCTCGGGGCAACCGTTACTGTGAGCGGAGCGGGAGCCAGTTCGCGGATGCGTGAGTTGTCTGTGTCTGCAATAAACACCTTGCCGGCGGAAGTGACGAACACGCCCGAAGGGAAATTCAGCTCCGCGCTGGTGGCGGGGCCGCCATCGCCGGAGAAGCCGGGTGTGGCAAATCCGCCTTGGGTGGCGGGGATTCCGGCTATGGTTTGAATGACGTTAGTGGCGGCTACGACTTCGCGAATCGCGGCGTTTTCGGAGTCCGCGATGAAGATGTCGTTCGAGGCGTCGAGGAACACGCCGGAGGGACTGTCGAGAAGAGCGCTGGTGGCGACGCCGCCGTCACCGGAGAAGCCGCCGGTTGCGCCGATGGTTCCCGCCACGGTTTGAATGATGCCGGTCGAGACTGAGACTTCGCGGACGGCGTTGTCAAAGGTGTCGGCGATGAAGATGTTGTCCGTGGCGTCGACGACGACACCGGCGGGGGATGACAGATAGACAGTATTCGCAGTGTTGGCGACATTGCCGTCGCCGCATAATGTGGATGTCGTGTCCTCGCCGCAATCGAGTTGGGGGGTTCCGGCGACGGTCAGGATCGTGTTGGCTGGGACAGAGATTGGACCGAAGGTGAGCGCGGTAGTGCCGGTATTGACGACGCGGATTACGTCGTTTGCATTGTCAGCGATGAAGATGTTTCCGGAGATATCGACAGCGACGGCAAATGGGTTGTCGAGTTCGGCGCTAAGGGGCGCGACGTTGTCGACAAAGCCTGCCGTGCCATTGCCGACGACGGTTTGGATCTTTCCGGACAACGCGACAACTTCGCGAATCACATTGTTGGCGGAATCGGCGATGAAAATGTCGCCCGCGGAATCGACGAAAACCCCTTGAGGGGCATTGAGTTCTGCGCTAGTAGCAAGTCCGGTGTCACCGGAGTAGCCGGCCACGCCGTTGCCGGCCACGGTCGCGATGTCGCCAGTGCTCGCTACTATTTCGCGAATCACGGAATTGTTTGTATCGGCGATAAAGACGTTGCCGGAAGCATCCACAAAAACGGCCCCTGGGTCGTTCAGCTCAGCGTTGGTGGGCGTGCCGCCATCGCCGGAATAAGCTTCGGTGGCGTTGCCGGCAAAGGCCTGGATATTTCCGCCGGTGACTTCACGGACTTCGAAGTCCTGGGTATCGGCGATGAAGAGGTTGCCGGAGTTAAGGGCGACGCCGCTGGGATAGTTGAGTTGGGCGCTGGTCGCAGCGGCTCCATCGCCGCATTTTGTCGTGGCATAGGTCTGGCAATCGGCGCCGAGCGTGCCGGCGACGGTCGAGATGGTGCCGGCGGAAGCAACCTCGCGAATGGCGAAGTTAGCGTAATCCGCTACGAAAATGTTCTCCGAGCTATCCACGAAGACGCCGAACGGCAGGCACAGAAATGCAGTGAGCGCAGGACCGCCATCGCCGGTCAGTTGGCAAACGGAGCTTTCTGGATCGTATTGAGAGCCGGCGACGGTCGTGATGAAGCCCGCCGGAATGGAGGTACCGGCGATGGTCACGGGTTGCGCGCCCGGATTCACGACACGAATCACCGAGTTGAACGTATCCGCGATGATGATGTTGCCCGCTGCATCGAGAACAACGCTTGCGGGAAGATCGAGTTCTGCGCTAGTGGCCAGCACGCCATCGATATAGCCCGGGGTGCCGGGGGTGCCGGCGACGGTTTGAATGTTGCCGGTGCTGGCAACTACTTCGCGAATGGTGGAATTGCCGAAATCGGCGATGAAGATATTGGCGGAGCCATCCACAAATACGGAATAAGGCAGGCAAAGGTTCGCGCTGAGGGCGGGACCGCCGTCGCCTCCGGACTGGCACGCACTACCGTTACTGGCATCGTAGCTCACGCCCACGACCGTTTGGATGTTGCCGGTACTGGCCAGCACTTCGCGAATGACAGAATTTTCAGTGTCGGCAATGAAGATGTTTCCTGAACTATCGACGAATACACCTTCTGGCTGATTAAGAGCGGCGCTGGTCGCGAGGCCGCCATCGCCGGAGTAGCCCT
>PLUW01000066.1:4208-46223 GCA_003162935.1 Acidobacteriaceae bacterium | reverse complement strand
CCGAAGATGCCGAAGTACTGAAGGTAGTTCTCGGATCTTAGTGGTCAGTTCTCAGTTGTTGGAGGGAGTTCTTGCGCTTCTCTTGGTACCACGCCGCCAACGCTGCCTTTCCTTGACAAATCGCTCACCTGCGCCCGACAATGGCGCAAGTTCAAGAAAGGAATATTGTCATGAGGCGATTCGCAGTAATGGTTCTAATGTTGGTGGTCGTCGCCGGTCCGTTGTTCGCGAAGACACACAAGGATATGTATTCGATGGCCTGTAGCGCGTTGTGGCCCGCAGTGAAAGATGCCCTCCGCAACTCAGGGAAGTACGGCATACTGGGCATCGACAACGCGGAGATGACGTCCTCGTTTGTTATTGGCGGGACGCTCGGCGGGAAGCGCATCAACTCCGCCGTGCTGAACGCAAAAGGGGACACCTGCGAGTTGCAGGTCCAGACTGCCTACAGCGGGCTTATTCACGACGACGCGGGCGATTTCAAGAAACGTGTGGATGAGTCTTTGGCGAAGCTGCAGCCGTCGCAGCCGGCTCCGCCCGCGAAACCGGACAGCCCCGCTAAGTAACGCTTGACGAATTCCGCTGGCGATCTTTGTAGACAAAGACGCGGCCGCTTGATCCGGCGAGTGACAATGTGTCAATGGTCACGCGACAGGCGCAGGGGAGCACCGGAGCGCCCCCCTGCTTGCCTCTTGTCCAAAGTAAGTGAGTTACTTGCCTGCTCCCGCGCTCATCGCGGCCTTCTCGGTCGCGCCGAGCGCGAGAGCGTACTTCTTGCCGGCGAAGCGGATTTCAGAAACCGTTGCTTTGCCGCCGTCGTGTTGAACGACTGCCGAGTCGTAGTCGTAGGCCTTGTCGAGGGGGACGACTTTTGCCCAAGCCTTGGCAATCTCTTTCCGGCCTTGCATGAAACTTACTTCGACGCTCGATCCAGTGCCGTCCCAGCGGACTTGATACTCGCCGGGAGAAAGTTGCTGTCCGTTGACTTCGAACGACTCGTGGAGTTGCACAGTGCTCTTGTTACTTGCGAACGCACTCGACGCGAGCAGTACGGCCAGCCCGAGCACAACAGTCTTTGCCAGATTGTTCAGTTTCATAGGTTCCTTCGCTTTCTGCCCGACTTCTGGCCGGGACATTCGGGGCGGCTGGTGGTGGTTCGGCGCTCGACTGAAGGCTTGCCTTTTCCGTGCAAAGTCCTACAATCCGCATGTCAGGGTGACGCAAGAAGACGCGGGCCTCAAACTCGTGCTTCTTGCTGGACTCGGCGCATCCAGGGCCGCCAAACCATGCGTGCGCCAGTCCCGTCACCCTGCATTTCTCTTCCGTGGATCGAAGTTGATTTCGTCCACCCCACGTTGGTTCGCTACAAGATACGAATCGAGGTTAGAGTTGGTTCCCAGTTTCTTTTTCTCCGCGAACTCTTGTTGAGGTATTGGACGCGCGGCCTTTCGCCGCGTTAGCAACACTTAGCGCGGCGGCGGAGTAACACGGCGAGAGTGTTTTGTCTGGAGTTCGAGGCTCTGCGAGAGAATGCAGATTCCTCACTTCGTTCGGAATGACAAAACGTAGAAAACGGAATGACAAGATGCGGGATGACAAACTTAAAGAAGAGGCTGTCGGGAAGCGCTATCTAATCTTCAGCACGATTTTGCCGTAGTTCTTGCCTTCCTGCATCAGGGTGTAGGCTTCGCGGGCCTGCTCCAGGGGGAAGACTTTCCCGACCACGGGATTGAGTTTGCCGGCTGCCAACCAGGCTGAGAGCTGCTTCCATGCTGCTTCCATGAGCGGGCGATTGGCGCTGAGATAACTTAGCCAGAGTCCGTGAACGCTGGCGCCTTTGGCGTAGAGAAGACGGGTGTCGAGTTGCGGAGTTTCGCCGGTGGCAGCGCCGTAGACGATGACGCGTCCGAAGTCGCGAACGCATTTGACGCTTTTGGCGACGTGTTCGCCGCCCAGCATTTCGAAAACCGCATCGACCCCTTCGCCGCGCGTCAGATCCTTGATCGCTTCGACGTAATCGCGCTGCTTGTAGTTGATGCCGTGTTGCAGGCCGAGTTCGCGCACGCGGGCGAGCTTGTCTTCGGAAGACGAGGTTCCATACATTTCGATGCCGAGAATCTTTCCGATTTGCACGGCAGCGGTGCCGACGCCTCCGGCTACGGCGTGGATCAGGACGCGGGCTCCGGGTGAGTCGTTTTGCTGGCCGAGCAAGCCGGCCTTCCAGTAAGCGAAGTAGGCGGTAAAGAAATTTACGGGGAAAGCGGCGGCTTGTTCGGCGGTCCAGTTTTCGGGGACGGGCCAGACGAGGTTGCGATGAGCCACGGTTCGTTCGGCGAAAGCGGCCCATTGCGTATAGCCCATGACGCGGCGTCCGGCGTGGTTGTCCGCCGCTTCGCGGCCTGCGAATTCGCGTCCGGCGGTGAGCGGAGGCTTGGGAGTGCCGGCGTATCCGCCGCGGGCGGTGAGCAGATCAGCGAAGTTCAGGCCGCCCGCCTCCACGTTCACCAGAACCTGCTCGGGCGCGGGATGGGCGTCGGGGACTTGCTGCAATTCGAGAACCTCGGGACCGCCAAAACGAGTGATGACGAGTGCCTTCATGGGGTGAGTTTAGCAGGCTTGCGGAGGGGCGAGCATTCGCGGAGCCCGGGTTTGGCATCTATAATGAAGGTCGAGTTTCCGATCCCCGCAGCCTGGGAGATTCTCTGGTGGCGGGGACGAGGATTGCGCTGGAATTGATGGGCGCGATTCGAGGGTGCGGATGGAAACGTCTGCGCCTCCCGTGTTTGGAAAGGAAACGCTCGCTGGGTTTGTGCCTGCCTGCTTGCTTCCTTTCCTGAAATCGTTTTGCGTGTCAATCGCTGAATGCCACTTACCGACCATTTCGGGCGCTCCATTCACGACTTGCGAATCTCGATCACGGATCGATGCAACTATAGGTGTGTTTATTGCCGGACGGGGACCAATGGCGCGGCTTATGCGGAACTTCCGTTCGACGATTACTTGCGGATGGCGCGGATCCTGGTTGGGTTGGGGATCACGAAGATTCGATTGACGGGCGGCGAGCCGTTGTTGCGCAAGGGCATTGTGGAATTTGTTCGCGACCTGGCGAAGCTGCGAACGCTGGAAGGCAACAAGCCTGAGATTGCGCTGACCACGAACGGCCAGCTGCTGGCTGAGATTGCGCGACCGCTCAAAGAGGCTGGATTGGACCGGGTTACGGTCAGTATGGATGCAGTGGATCCGGAGCGTTTCGCGCGCATCACGCGCGTGCCCAATGGATATGAAAGCGTGCTGGCGGGAGTGCGGGCGGCACGGAAGGCTGGGCTCGATCCGGTGAAGATCAATTGCGTGCTGCTGCGCGGCTTCAATGAAGATCAGGTCATTCCCTTCGGGATGTTTGCGCGAGAAGAGCAGGTGGTGGTTCGCTTTATTGAATTCATGCCGCTGGAGGAAGACAGGGTTTGGACGCCGCATATTGTGGTTACGCTCGATGAAGTCGTCCGGCGCATGTCGGAGTATCTGCCGCTGGAAGAGATTACGCACGAGCGCAGCGAAACGGCGCGGCGCTATCGCTTCCGCGATGGCGTGGGCGAGATTGGGATTATTGCGCCGGTGTCGCATCCGTTCTGCGGCCACTGTAGCCGGATTCGGATTACCTCGGACGGCAAGTTGCGGACGTGTTTATTTTCCGTGTGGGACCACGACCTGCACGAGTTGATGCGGCGCGGCGCCACGGACGAGAAACTGGCTGAGTTTATTGTGAAAGTGGTGGAGAAGAAAGAAGAGCGGCACCACATTGGGGAGCCGGGATTTGTGCCGGCGTCGCGGACGATGGTGCATATTGGGGGGTAAGTCCAGTCGTCGGTCGTCGGTCGTTAGTCGCTGGTCGTCGGGAAGGCGCTCATTGGCGAGAGGCAGAACGCGCCAGGGATTCCAACACCAAGTTTAATAGAACGCGTCGTACTTGGTAACTGTCCAACCGGAATCTTTCTTCTCTTCGGTGATTGAAAACAGATCTTTGTAAGTTGCGTCTTGACTGGGCGTGCTGTAGCGCTGGCCCTTATAGTGCAGGATCACAAGAGGCGGCGCATCTTCCCAATCCACCAGGTTCCAGGAAATCAGCGGGTGCTGCGCTTCGGAGTTACATAGAAAGTCGGCTCGCTTCCTGCGGTAGTCCTTTTCCCACACGGCGAGTAGTTGACGGCAATTTCCGTCGCGCATCGCCGCGATAAAACTGTTCGCGGTGCGTTCGATCGTGCGATCGCGGAAAGGATTCATGGTGATGCTCACCGGCATCTGGGTTAGGGTGTCACGTTCGTTGGAGCGTGCCAGAACCGGCCCTTGGCTGCTGAGCCAGTAGAGATAGCCGAGAAACACGAGCACGAGCAGGCCAGACGAACCCAGCGCGATCGCGAGATGGGAGCGGGAAAACTGCATCCTGACAAGTGTGAGGGATGGGCGCGATGACGGCAAGGTTACTCTCGATACTTTCGTAACGGGAGATCGCTTCGGCTCAGATCATCCGATCGGTTCCGCCGAGGGCGGCAGCGGCGGGGTTTCGAACGGCGGCGGAGATTCGGGAACTGGAGGCAATTCCGGGGCCGGCGGGGCCGGATTCAGCAGCGCATCAAGCGCCGGATAGCGAGCGGCAAGAAAGTACAACGCATAGGCGGGAAAGAAGACGGTGGCCGGCACGCACACCAAAGCGACGAGGTAAATAAAAACGAGCAGAAGCAAAGTTCCGACGATGATCGCCAGACTGATGGTGGTGACGCTCCAACCCATCCCCGCGGTGTGGCCCGCCACCACGGCAAGAGCGGCAGGGACGAAGACCAGCAGTCCGGGGAGGAGCGCGATGATGCCGAACAGAATGCCCGCGGCAATGGATAACACAAGCTTGAGCAACAGGTAAACGGCGTAGCGTCCTTTCTCCGGACGGATCATCGTCAACAGGCGATGCCAGCCGTCGGCAAAATCGAGATTCTCGAGAGCCATAATCGGCACCAGAAAATCCCTGGCCAAAACGTGCACCACTGCGGCTATGAGCACAAATACCAAGAACAGGCCCCCGAGCACAATCGCTCCGGCAACCGTTCGTCCGATGTGTTGGCGCAGGTCCGTCGTCCAGCCGGCGGCCAGAGCCAGGGCCAAGGGTAAGCCGATCAGAATCGCCAGAAAAAGCGAGGCCGAAATCTGGAACACAATCTGCCACAGAAAAAATCGGCCGCCGGCGCGTCGGCAGTTTCGCCATCCCTCGCCAATTGAACATTGCCGCCGCAGGACCGAGTCAAACAGAATGAAACGGAACACGCTGTTGACATACAGCAAAACCGATGTCAGCACGATAAAGGCAAAGATGCCCACCACGATCAGTCCGAGGAACTGCGCGATGTGTTCGGAAATATGATGCGGAATGGAAGGGTACGCGCCAAACGGCAACCTCGAAGAGGACAGCAACTCACTTTGATTCTTGTGTGGGATGCGAGGCCAACTGTTCCCGAAGTTTCCGAAACTGCATCCGCCGACGTGCAGTTCGGCCGCCAGAATTCCAACCAGCGCCAGGCGCGACCATTGCCCGAAGCGGAAACGAGTGAAGAGTTGTTCCCGCGCGTGCTGCAGGGCGGGTTGTACGCAATCGACGGCAGAAACCGGCATGGAGCGAACCTCACACTGACATCAGCACCCTAAAGCGAATCTTCTGAAAAGACAACAGGAACCTGTTCCGCCTTCTTGGGATCGCTATCCCTAGCGACGCCAAGGCTCTGCAATTTGCCCGCAGCAACGACTTTGCCACTGGTGGAACTCGCGCAATGCCAATTCGCACTGCTGGCGATGCCGTTCCTTGCGGTCGCGAACGCGCGTTGCGAGCGCGGGCAAGAGATCGAAGGTGATATTCGCCGGCTGAAAGTGCTTGCTCTCCGCCCGCGTGATGTAGTGGATCAGCGAGCCCAAGGCCGTTTCCCGCGGCGGCGGCGACGGCTCGTCTCCGGCTGCCAGCGCGGCAGCATTGATTCCCGCCAACAGACCTGTGGCGATGGATTCGACATAGCCTTCCACTCCGCAGATTTGCCCCGCAAACAGCACCTGGGGATGCGCCTTCATCTGCAACGTGGCATTCAGCAGTGCGGGCGAGTTGATATACGTGTTGCGGTGAATCTGTCCGTAGCGGAGAAAGCGAGCGTTTTCGAGGCCGGGGATCAGGCTGAGCACGCGCGCCTGCTCGCCGAATTTCAGGTGGTTCTGAAATCCGACCAGATTGTAGGAATCGGCGCGCAGATTTTCCTGCCGCAGTTGCACCGCCGCGTAGGGAATTCTGCCGGTGCGAGGATCCTTAAGGCCCACGGGCTTCATCGGGCCAAAGCGCAGCGTGTCGCGTCCGCGGCGGGCGATTTCCTCGATGGGCAGGCAGCTTTCGAAGTAATTCAGATTTTCCCAGTCCTTCTGCTCCACCGATTGCGCTGCCAGCAGCGCGTCGTAGAATCGGTCGTATTCTTCTCTTGACATCGGACAATTGATGTAGTCAGCCGACCCTTTGTCGTAGCGGGCCGCGAGGTACACCTTGCTCATATCGATGGAATCGGATTCGACGATGGGGCTGATGGAGTCGTAAAAGTACAGATTGTTGTGTGGCGCGGGCGACCCCACCCGCGAAGGGTCGGCGCCGGCCTCGCACTGCGATGCGGAAGAAACACTCAGCCTCACGATCTCGTGCGAGAGAGCGTCCGATGTCAGCGGCCCGGTCGCGATAATCGTGAGCTCGCCGTCTTCAATTCCCGCGACCTCCTCGCGGCGAATGACGATCCGCGGTTCTCGCGAAATTGCTTCCGTCACCTTGCGCGAAAACTCGGCGCGGTCGACGGCGAGAGCATGTCCGGCAGGAACGGCGGTTTCGCGCGCGATCTCGAGCAGCAGAGATCCCGCTTGCCGCATTTCTTCCTTCAACAGCCAGGGCGCGGTGTTCTCGCTCTCGGACTTCAGAGAATTCGAGCAGACCAATTCCGCGAAATCGCCGGTCTGGTGGGCGGGAGTCGCGCGCAGCGGGCGCATTTCGAAGAGTTCCACGGCGACGCCGCGGCGCGCGCACTGCCACGCTGCTTCCGATCCCGCCAGGCCCGCCCCGATCACTTGCACTTTCTTCATCTCGCTCCGCTTGGTGGAGATCCAGTTCCCTGCACCCCCGGCGCACTTCGCCGAATCTGTTTATTATAGGACGCACAACTCAGGAGAGAATTTCATGGCTCGAATTAACTTGATTGAACCGGCGCAAGCTGGCGCGGAAGTGAAGGAAATCTACGAGGGAAAGCTGAAGGGCAAGCCCGGCAATATTCAGAAGGCGCTGGCGTATCGTCCGGCGATGCTTGGCAACTTTCTCGGATTCTATCCCAGCGTGGGACGTTCGCTCGATCGCAAGCTATACGAGGCAGTGTATCTGCGCGTGTCGCTAATCAATGGATGCCATTACTGCACGCAGCACCACATTCAGGGAGCGAAACGGGCTGGGCTGACGCCCGAGCAGATGAAAACACTGAAGGAAGGACACTACGCGGGATTTGACGCGTCCGAGCAAGCCGCGCTCCGCTATGCCGAAAAGCTTACCCGCACTCCGGACGGCGCGAGCGACACCGACTTTGCGGACCTCAAGAAGCATTTGTCCGACGAGCAGATCGTCGATCTGCACATGCTCATTGGATTGGCGAACCTGACCAACCGCGTTACAGGGCCACTGGCGTTGGAAGTGGAATTTCCAGAAGAACAGATTTAGGAGTTTGTGTGGCGACGGGGTTCTGCCCCGTCCCGTTGGACTGCGCTTGGCTTGGACAGGCCCTTCTCCTCCGCTCAGGGCAGGCTCCGCGCCCGCGCCACGCAATCACAGAATCACACGCTCATCTCCCACACGCCGCGTGACTCGCTCGCGATCCAGATACTCCAGCAGCGGAATCGCATACTTGCGGCTGACGCCGGTCATCTCTTTGAAGCGACCGATATCGATCTTCGGCGCGCTAGTTTTGAGCGCGGCGATCCTGTGGCGCAGATCGACGAGAGCACGTTGGTGGAAGACCAGTTCCTCTGAAATCTTGATCAGAATCTTGTCGCGCAAAAGCAACGTGACGATTTTTTGGGCGCGGATTTTGTCGATCTTCAGACTCAGCAGCACTTCTTTCAGGGAAGGAACTTGCAACCCGGCGGACGCAAACGCCTGCTCGATGATCTTTTTGGATTCAGCCTCGTCCTCGTTCATGACCACGCCTCGTCCGGGCAGGCGGACGATTTCGCCGGCGACGTCCAGTTTTCTCTCTCCCACCAGTTTGTCCAGCACGCTGTAGAACACTTCGGGGCCCAGGTTGGCGCGGTCGCGCAACTCCTCCTTCCCGATCCCGGCCACCAGCGGATTCGCATCGTGAAATTTCTTGAGAATTTCAAGTGTGTCCGCCTTTGCCGCGGCGTATGCCGCGGGCGCAACCAGCAGTTGATTGCAGTCCAGCAACCCGGCCTTGACTGCGAGCGCTGCCGCTGCCTCCCAGCGGACGTTCATTTCCCCGGGTACATCGCCGCGACGCATGCCGATGACTCCCCGGCGTGCGACGCGCGCTGCCAGTACTTGTTCGGGAGAACCTTCGCGCATGATCTTGAGAAACGCAGTCCTGTCTTCCACGCGCTGCTTGCGAGTCGCAGGCGATGCATCGAGAATCGCGCCACCGCCAATGGTTACGACCGGCGAAAACTGCCGCACAATGAAGCGATCGCCGGGCAGAAGCAGCATGGGCTCGGCGAATCTTAGTTGTGCGTAGGCTTCTTCTCCTGACTTCAACTGGTTCATCCCATGCAGGCGCGCTTGCGCAATCGTTTCCGTTGTGTACGCATGAAAGTGTACGCGCGCGCCATTTTTCAATGCCTTTGCAGAGGGAAGAAGAGAAAGGAGCACATCGACTCGCGAGGTGGAGTGAAAAATGTCCGCGGTTGCAAGAGTCATTCCGCGCCCCAGGTCCTCGGTGGATAGACCTGCAAGATTAAGGTTCAGTGCAGTGCGCTGGCCAGCCACGGCAGCTTCCGACGGGGAACCGTGAACCTGCACGCCGCGCACGCGCACCCTTTTGCCGGCGGGAAAGACTTCGAGTTCCTCTTCTTTGCGGATCGTTCCGGCAAGCAGCGTGCCAGTCACGACGGTGCCGAAGCCTTTCATGGTAAAAACGCGGTCGATGGGAAGCCGAGCCAGCGCCTGCGAATTTCTCGCTGCAACTTCGGAGGAGACTTGTGCAATAGCGGACTTCAACTCGTCCAGGCCAGCGCCCGTCAACGAACTCACGGCAACGATCGGCGATTGTGCTGAATCGAGAAAGGATCCGCGCACATATTCGTCCACTTCCAGCCGCACCACTTCGAGCGTCTCCGCGTCCACCGCGTCGGATTTTGTGAGCACGGTGATGCCGCGGCGGATCGCCAGCAGGCGGCAGATATCGAAGTGTTCGCGAGTCTGCGGCTTGATCCCTTCGTCGGCGGCGATTACGAGGAGCACCAGGTCGATGCCGCCGATGCCGGCCAACATGTTGCGCACAAAGCGCTCATGGCCGGGGACGTCGACGAAGCCGAGGCGGATCCGGCTGCCATCGGGCGCGGGGACTTCACAGTGGGCGAAACCGATATCGATGGTGATGCCGCGCCGCTTCTCCTCTCCCAGTCGGTCGGCGTCGATGCCGGTGAGGGCTTTGACCAGCGCGGTTTTGCCGTGATCGATATGTCCGGCGGTGCCGACGATGACCGACTTCATCAGCGACAGTATAGACGTGGGTGTGGTGTGGAGCGGGCGCCCTCGACCGCTGCCGTTGATTTGATCGGTGCAACTGGCGAATCGGGTTCAACGGTCAAGACCAACAGCCAGGTCAAAGGCAGCAGGCGAGGGCGCCAGCCCTATACAAAATCCACATGCGAAAAGCTCGCGGAGATGCGACAATAGAGATTCCCCGATGACTACTTCTGCGATCACTCCTATTGCCATTACGCCGGAGATGATCCGGGAGCACGGCCTCACTCCGGAAGAATTCGAAAAAATCAGACAGTTGCTGGGGGGGCGTGAGCCTACGCGGACCGAACTCGGCATCTTCAGCGTGATGTGGAGCGAGCACTGCTCGTACAAGTCGTCGCGCGTGCACCTGAAGCGGTTGCCCACGCGCAGCAAGTTGGTGGTGCAGGGGCCGGGCGAGAATGCGGGCATCGTGGACATTGGCGACGGCTGGGCCTGCGCGTTCAAAATCGAGTCGCACAATCACCCATCATTTATTGAACCGTTTCAGGGAGCGGCGACCGGCGTCGGTGGAATTCTGCGCGATATTTTCACCATGGGCGCGCGGCCAGTTGCGATTATGGACTCGCTGCGGTTTGGGCCGATTCAGGCTGCGGAAAACGCGGGCGCGGCCGCCCGCGCTACACAAGCCGAAATCCACAAGAACCATTCTGTTATGGAGGGCGTGGTTTCGGGCGTCGCTTCTTACGGCAACTGTTTCGGCGTCCCGAACCTTGGCGGCGAGGTGAAGTTCGAGCCTTGCTATTCCGGCAATCCGCTGGTGAATGCCTTTGCCCTGGGGCTGGTGCGCCGCGATCAGATCTTTTACGGACGCGCATCGGGCGAGGGGAATCCGGTAATTTACGTGGGCTCGAAGACCGGACGCGACGGCATCCACGGCGCCACCATGGCGAGCGAGGAGTTCAGCGAGGGTTCGGAAGCGAAGCGCCCCAACGTTCAAGTCGGAGATCCATTCCTTGAAAAGTTGCTGTTGGAAGCCTGCCTCGAGGCGATGCAGACCGGGGCCATCGTGGGCATACAGGATATGGGCGCGGCTGGCTTGACCTGCTCGACCTGCGAGATGGGTGCGCGCGGCGGCACAGGAGTCGAAATTGAACTGGACCGCGTCCCGCAACGCGAAACGGGCATGACTCCTTACGAGATTATGCTCAGCGAGTCGCAGGANNGAAATTGGCCGCGTCACGTTGGACGCCAAGATGCGCGTGCTCGAACACGGCGAGGTTGTGGCGGAGATTCCGAATGCAGCGCTGACCGACGATGCGCCGGTGTACAAGCGTCCACTCGCGCGGTGGGAGCCTCCGGTCGATCGCGAAATGCCGGAGCGTATACGCCTCGGCGACAGCGCCGATTTTACGGCCCAGCTCAAGCGCCTGCTTGGGAGCCCGAACATTTGTTCGAAGCGCTGGGTGTGGCAGCAGTATGACCACATGGTGCAGACGAATACGGTCGAAGCGCCGGGAGCGGGCGATGCTGGCGTGATCCGCATCAAGGGCTCCAAGCGCGGCCTCGCCATGGCGCTCGATGGCAACGGCCGCTGGTGTTATCTCGATCCGCGCCTGGGCGCGATGCACGCCGTCGCCGAAGCTGCGCGCAAGGTAGCTTGTGTCGGAGCAACGCCTATCGGCGCCACCAACTGCCTGAACTTTGGCAATCCTGAGAAACCGCACATCATGTGGCAGTTTTCGCAGGTGATCGACGGCATCACCAAAGCCTGCGAGGAACTGGACACGCCGATTACNNGTGATCGGCGTGGTGGGAATTCTCGAAGATGTGCATAAGACCGCGAAAATGCACTTCGCGCAAGCTGGAAGAACAATCGTTTTGCTGCGCGCGAATCGGCCTGGCGACGCGGTCGATGCCGAGGCGGAGTTTGGGTCGTCGGAATACGCGAAAGAAATTCTGGGAGCGGTGTGGGGCTATCCGCCGGAGCTGGATCTCGAGAAAGAAGCCACGCTGCAACGCGCGCTGGTGGCGATGATCGAGGCGGAGCTGGTCGAGTCCGCGCACGATTGCGCCGACGGCGGCTTAGCCGTTGCGCTGGTGGAGTCGGCGTTGCCGGCCGGGGTGGGCCTTAGCGTGCGATTGCCCAAGCAGAAACTGGCACTCGAGTTCGTGCTGTTCGCGGAAGATGCCAGTCGCGTCGCGCTAAGCTGCGACCCCATCCACCTGCCGCGAATCCAACAAGTGGCGGAGGAGTATGAAGTCTTCGCGGATGTGTTGGGCGAAACGGGCGGGGATCGAGTTGAGATTACGGTGGACGGGCTGCCGGAGATTTCCGCGAGCGTACAAGAGTTGCGCGAAGCGTATGAAGGAGCGCTGGAGAAGGCGCTGAGGACGGAACCGGGAGCGGTCGCTGCGGACTGAAGTGGGCGGGCGAGGGTGCCCGTCGCTCCACTAGTGCAACTGAACGAGCTTAGGACTGAAATGCCGACTTCCGATAAATTTCGCGATGAATGCGGCGTCGTCGCCATCCACGCCCACCCCGAGGCGGAGAAGCTCGCTTATCTTGGCCTGCACGCCCTGCAGCATCGCGGACAGGAATCGGCGGGCATCGTCACTTCCGACGGCGAGATCTTGCGTCAGCACAAGGCCATGGGCTTGGTCGCCGATATCTTCGGCCACGACGTGCTGGCTTCGATGCGCGGCGTTCTCGCCATTGGCCACACTCGATATTCGACGGCGGGCGATTCGGCGTTGCTGAATGCGCAGCCCATCATGGTGCAATCCAATAAGGGCACGATCGCGATCGCTCACAATGGCAACCTGGTCAATGCTCACGCGATTCGCGCCCGGCTTGAGGGCCAAGGCTCGATTTTCCAAACCAACAGCGATACCGAAGTTCTGGTTCACCTGATCGCGCTCTCTCGCGAGCAGACGCNNCGCGATCCGCGCGGATTTCGCCCCCTGGCCATGGGCCGCATTCCGGCTACGACCAGCGAGAAAAAAGACACGGTCGTTTTTGCCTCGGAAACCTGCGCTTTTGATTTGATCGGCGCCACCTACGAGCGCGACGTCAAGCCGGGAGAACTGGTCATCGTCGGGCCGGAAGGCATCAGCTCGCGTTTTTATTCGCCGTCTCCGGCGCAATCGAGCTGCATCTTTGAGCACGTCTATTTTTCGCGTCCCGACAGCCTGGTGTTTGGCCGTTCCGTCGATCAAAGCCGCGACGCCATGGGTCGCCAGCTCGCGCGCGAAGCGCCGGTGGATGCCGATATCGTCGTTCCCGTCCCCGATTCCGGCAACACCGCGGCCATCGGCTACGCCGCCGAAAGTGGTATTCCCTTTCGCCTGGCCCTCATCCGCAACCATTACATCGGACGAACTTTTATCGAGCCGCAACAGTCGGTCCGCGACTTCGGCGTCAAGCTCAAGCTGAACGCCGTGCGCAGCCTGCTCGAAGGTAAGCGGGTGATCCTGGTCGACGATTCGATTGTGCGCGGCACCACCAGCAAGAAGATTGTCCGCATGATTCGGAACGCGGGTGCGAAAGAAGTCCACATGCGGATTTCCTGTCCGCCGACGATCTCGCCCTGTTTTTACGGAGTCGATACGCCTTCCAAGAAGGAACTCATCGCCGCCAACAAGACGATTGCCGAGATCCGCGATTTCATCGTCGCCGACTCCCTGGCCTATCTTTCGCTTGAGGGTCTTAAGAAAGCTTGCGCGGACGGGGACAAGACCACTTACTGCTCCGCTTGCTACACGGGAAGCTACCCCACCAAGATCGACGTGGAAGATATCCTTCCCGCGGCCGCCTCGTCGTAGCGCGCGATCTCTGCGAGATTTGTGAAAGTTCGTGCCGTTTTCGGGCAGACTTTCTATTCCTGCGTCCAAACTGCCATGCGACCAAAGCGAAGGGGATGGTGTATTCTCTTCGGGCGGACGGCGCAGGTTTTGCCGCGCTTGCGGATGACGAAATCGTTTTCAATCTTCGGGATCAGTTCCAGGCCTCGGCTGGGTCCGTTCGAGCAGCGGTTGATGCAAGAAGTCTGGTCGCAGGGCAGCGCCACGGTTCGTGAGCTGCTTGCGGACGGCACGATTCATCAGGCCTATACCACGGTGATGACAACGCTCGACCGTCTTTATAAGAAGGGCCTGCTCGACCGCGCCGCCGAAGGCAGGGCGTTCCGCTATACGCCTCGCCACACGGCTGAAGAACTGCAACGGGTCACGGCGATCGAGAGCATCCGGCAATTGCTGGGGTCGGGCGACGCTTCCTCGCTGCCACTCTCGTATCTGGTGGAGGCGCTCAGCACCCATGACGCGCAACTGCTGGATGAGCTGCAGCTCCTGGTCGAATGCAAGCGCCGCGAATTGAAGGACGGCGGATCGAAAGCCCATGAATCCAAGCCTGCTCAAACCAAGGTCCGGGAAACGAAGCATGGGGAGCAAAGCTGATGTTTGCCCTGCGCGGAATCGCCGTTGCGCTCACTTTTTTCGTCCTGTTTTATTGTCTGCTGTCGGCGCTGGTGTTAGCCGCATGGCGTTCGTTGCAGCGGTTGCAGGTGACGGAACGGAGCCGCGCCGGCCTGCTCTTCGCGGCGCGTGTTCTCCCGTTTGTGGCCTCCGTCGCCATGACGCTCGCCTTTGTTGTGCCGTCGTTTCAATTACTGGAACCGCGATCGATCACTGTTGACGAAGGCATCGGCGCGATGCCGCTCGCACTCGGCGTTTGCGCTCTGTTGCTGATTGCTTGTGGATGCTTCCGCGTGATCGCCGCCCACACTATAACCTCGCGCGTCGTGGCGGGCTGGCTCGACGGTGCGCGACCTCTAGGAGTGGATGCCGTGGCCCCGACCGTCGGACAGACCCTGGCGTTTCGCTCCATCGGTGGGGCGCCGCCAGTCACTCTGGTGGGGGTCCACAAGCCGAGGGTGCTGGTCTCGGAGTCCGCAGTTGCGCTCTTGAGTCATGACGAACTGCACATTGCGCTCAAGCACGAGGACGCGCACCTGCGGGCTCGCGACAATCTGAAGAAACTCGTTTTCCGTTTTTGTCCTTTCCCGGGGATGGCCAAACTGGAAAGTGCATGGTCGCAGACCGCCGAATTGGCCGCCGACGATGCGGCCGTCTCGAACGCAGACGACGCCCTCGACCTGGCTGCCGCTCTGGTCAAACTCTCGCGCCTGCTGCCGGTCGGCGCCGCTCCGGTCTGTACTGTGGGCTTCGTAACCGGATCTATCGGCACCCGCGTGGAGCGCCTGCTTGCCTGGAATGAAGCCGAAGTCCGCAAGTCTCAAACATCGCAGTTTCGCCCATGGTATGCGATTCCGCCTGTATTGGCGGCCCTGCTGTGTGTCTTCGCCACCTACGGCCCCGCTCTGTCGCTGACGCACGAAATTACGGAGTGGCTGGTCCGCTAGCCGCTTTTCGCAACGACTCCTCGCAACGCCCCTCGCAACGCCCCTTTGTGTGCCACTATCGCTGGTAGTACCTTGCTCATCCCGATACTCTCGCTCTGCTAGTCGACTCCGTCGTTGAGCAAATCCTTCGGGCAAGTTTGACAGCGCCAACCCTTTCGTCGAATGGATGGTCGGTACATGCGCTTCCGTTTTTCCGCCGCTAAAATCCGCAGAACGATGTCACCGCGTTCCGCTGTCATCCTCGCGGGTGTCCTGATCTTTCTATCGTTCGCTGTTCCCGGTCGATTGCACGCGCAGAATCCGAATGGCGCGCTGCGGGGAGAAGTGCAGGACGCAAGCGCGGCACGAGTAGCGGGCGCCCGCGTCGTGGTGCAGTCGCACGGAGCATCTTTTACCCGCGAGGCCACAGCCAATGAGCGGGGGGAATTTCGCATCGAGGGGCTGCTGCCCGGATCGTATCGAGTCACGGTAACCGCCAAAGGTTTTGCCGACGCCACGGCCGACGTGGATGTGGCCGTCAGCGTGGTGCGTGATCTCGCTGTTACGCTCAAGCTGGCGAGCGGCCGTGAGACGGTGAATGTGGAGGGGATTTCCTCCTCGATTACGACGGAAACGATTGATACGGCGAGCGCGGTGCATGGTGGCGTAGTCGGCAGCCACGACCTCGAATCTCTTCCGCTGCCGGCGCGCAGTTTTGCAAACATCGCTTACCTTGTGCCGGGAACCGAGCCCGTCGAGCCATCGGACCCCACCAAGGCGCGCATCACTGCCGTTTCCACCGGCGGAAGCTCCGGCTTGAACAACGAACTGTCGGTCGATGGCGCCGACAATTCCGACGACTGGATCGGTGGATTTTTGCAAAATTTCTCACCCGACGGAATTCAGGAATTTGCCGTGCGCACCTCGAATGAAGACGCCGACACGGGCTGGACGACTGCCGGGTCGGTCGTAATCACCACGAAGCATGGCACCAACGAGTGGCACGGTGACGCGGCTTTCTACGATCGCCAGGCGGCGCTCAACGCCCGCTTCCCGATCGAGAATCCTGCGCAAACGTGCACCGGCGGAACTTGTGTCAACAATCCCAAGCAGCCGTTTTCGCGGCAAAATTATGTGGGCACGCTGGGCGGCCCGATCGAAACAAACAAGATATGGTTCTTTACTTCATTCGAGAACGTGCATGAAAACGCCAGCATCGCCTACAGCCCCGCCAGCACCGCGCAATTCGATGCCCTGGCGCAGTTGGCGGCGGATGGCCTGATTGACGTCAATGGCACGACGGTTCCTTCGATTGCGGTTCCGGCCAGTGTTCCGATTCCGTTCGGCGATTATCTCGGCTCGGTGCGCTTCGACTGGGCCGAGTCTTCGAAATCGCAGTGGTTTCTGCGGACATCCCAAGACAGCTATCTAACACACAACGCCCTGGTGCAGCAGGCAACGCTGCCCTCCACCGGCCTGACCACGCACAACAACTACTGGAACACCGTGATCAGCAATGCATACACGTTCAGTCCGACGTGGCTGGGGAATCTCGTTCTCGGCGCGAGTCTGTTGCATCTTACCCAGACGCGCAACTCGGATCTGGGTTTCGCGCTGCAATTTCCTTTTAGCGTGACCGCCCTCACCGTCTCGGGATTTGAGACGTTCGGCGACAACCAGTTTGCCACTCCCATCACGCTCTTTCCCGACCTGCGCAATCAGGACAAGTATCAGGTGCGCTACGACTTGAGCCATGCGGCGGGGAGCCACGCGCTGAAGTTCGGGATCGACTTTATTCACGAACCCGTGCTCGGCGGCGCGTTCGCATCCAACACTGAAACGCTGGCCACTCTGCCGAATAACCCGAGCTACTACACCTTGAATGCAATCAACCTCGCACAGTTCCCCATCGACCTGGCGGCGGGCGAGGTAACCACACCCGGCGGCAACGGCGGCTTCTCGCAAAACGTCCAACGGCTCGGGCTCTATGCCGAGGATTCGTGGCGCGTATCGCACCACTTCACCGTCAACTACGGCCTGCGCTATCAGACCACCTTCGGGCTTTTTCAGGCTTCCGGAGAAAGCCAGGCCGCCAACCCCAGCTTCATCCTGCTGCCATCGTTGGGATACCCCGAAGCAGTTCCGCATGACGACCGCAAGCAAATTGCGCCTCGCCTCGGAATCGCCTACTCGCCTGGCGGCCGGGAGAAGACGGTGATTCGCGCCGGCTTCGGCCTGTACTACGACGACCTCGCGCAAAACGGGTGGGCCACCGCGTTGGAAGCGGTGAACCCGAATTCCGCCGCGCCGCCATCGCTCATCGATCCCAAATACAAAACGCCTTACGCCATCCACATCACCGGCGGTGTGCAGCACGCTTTCAACGAACGCTGGACAGCTAGCGCCGACTATATCCATGAGCAGGGAAACCACGGCTATCGCGCGTTTCCGTATCCCGCTGCCACCGTTTTCGCATCCGACAACCGCTCCAGTTTCAACGGGCTGATGCTGCACCTG
The DNA here is from genome assembly GCA_003162935.1 of Acidobacteriaceae bacterium. GTDB lineage: Bacteria > Acidobacteriota > Terriglobia > Terriglobales > Acidobacteriaceae > Acidiflorens. Next base: position 28,565 of record PLUW01000066.1, on the reverse strand, counting down.
CAGGGCAACATGCGCCGCTTCAATCTGGTCGCCAACTACACGCTCTCCAAGGCTCAGACCTGGGGTTGCGTGCTCGGCGAACTCTTCGACTATGTGGACGGCGTCTGCACCGCGCAGAGCGGACCGAACAAAGGGAAGCTCGATGCTTTCGGACCCGGCGACTACGGCCCCTCCGGCGAAGATGTTCGCCATCGCTTTGTGCTCGCCGGTACGGTGCACATCCCCGGCGGTTTTGAATTGAGCACGATCACTCAGGTCGAGAGCGCCCGTCCCATCACCATCACGACCCAGGACAACAGCGGGCGCATTTCGGTTTCTTTGGACCACGGCCCGGACACGTATACCAGCCTCGACGAGTTCCGTGGCCGCCCTTACATCCAGTCGGACCTGCGCGTGACGCGACCGATCAACATCAATGAGCGCTGGCGAGTCGAACCCTTCATCGAATTCTTCAATCTCTTTAACCGCAATAACCCTGGAGCGAATTATGCGGTCAACATCACTCAGATTCCGGCGACCTTTGACATGAACGGCGCCGTCAATGGAGTCTGCAATCCAAACTGCGTGCTCCTCACCAGCCTGAAGCAGCTCGAGATCCCCGAGGGCGCGTTGGGAGATTTCTTCGGCCCCGGCACCACGGTGGGAATTCCGTTCGCCGCGCAGCTCGGTGTGCGCGTGACGTTCTAGGATGCCGGGCGGGGGCGCCCGGCTCTCCACTTGCACGCCTAGGGATTTCTTCGCGCCACTGCCACCCGCGCGATGCCTTGCAGGTCGTTTCTAAACTCTACCTGGTTCCAATCCGAGAGCAAGGGCCGCACTCGATCTGCAATCGTACCGCTGATTTCGAATACCAGCCATCCGCCGGGAGGGAGCGCTTCGCGCGCCTGCGGGATCAGCCGCTCGATGACCTCCAGGCCGGTGGGTCCCGCGAAGACCGCGTTGCGCGGCTCGAACTTTCGGACTTCGATCTGCACGGAATCCTCCTCCGACTCGCCGACGTAGGGAGGGTTGGAAACCACGATGTCGAAAGAGGCCGACGGGAATCCGTCGAGCAAATCGGCCTGGTGGAACTCGATTCGCGAAGTCAGTTCGTGGCGGGCGGCGTTGGCGCGCGCAACTTCCAGAGCTTTGGCAGAAATGTCTGAGGCATGGATCTCCGCGGATGGCAGCTCTTTGGCGAGGGCGAGTGCGATGGCTCCCGAGCCGGTGCCCAGGTCGACGATTCTCAGCTTGTGTGGTGACGGGGCGGAGCCTGCCCTAAGCGGAGCCGAAGGGCTCCGTCCATTGTTTTTCACCAGTTCCAACACCGTTTCGACGATGTGTTCGGTTTCCGGCCGGGGGATTAGAACGTCGGGCGAAACGATCAGATCGAGTCCCCAGAACTCCTGATGTCCAGTGATGTACTGAGCCGGAACTCCGGTGGATCGACGGGCGATGGCTTCGTCGTAACGCCTTATTTCGTCGAGGCTGAGTTCGCGCTCCGGATGCGCATAGAGATAGGCGCGGTCGCAGCCGAGCATGAACATGATGAGGAGTTCGGCATTCATGCGCGGCGAAGGGACGCGCGCTGCTGTCAGCCGTTCGACTGCCGCATTTAGGGCCTGGCGAAGTTGCACGCTTCTATTTCACCACGGAGGCAGGGAGATTGCAGAAGTAAGAGGTCAGATTGCAGAGGTGTTTGTCGGATTTGCGCCTGATGCGGAGACAACGCGAGAGCGGCGAGCGGCCAACTCCTACTTCTGCAATCTGACCTCTTACTTCTGCAATGGCCTCACATCGCCCCTACCGTCTCCTGCTTCATCTTCTCCGCCTGATAGTGGGTGATCAGCGCGTCGATGATTGGCTGTAGCTTGCCGTCCATGACCTGCTCCAGTTGGTGGATGGTGAAGCCGATGCGGTGGTCGGTGAGACGGTTCTGGGGAAAATTGTAGGTGCGAATTTTTTCGGAGCGGTCGCCGGAACCAACCATCTGCTTGCGTTCTTTGGCCAGCGCGTCCGCCTGCTTCTGCATCTCAACTTCGTAGAGCCGCGAGCGCAGCACGCGCATGCCTTTTTCGCGGTTCTTGATCTGCGACTTTTCGTCCTGGCAACTCACCACTGTATTCGTCGGAATATGCGTGATGCGCACGGCCGAATAGGTTGTGTTCACCGATTGGCCTCCCGGACCGGACGAACAGAAGGTGTCGATGCGCAGGTCTTTGGCTTCGATCTTGACGTCCACTTCTTCGGCTTCGGGCAGCACGGCTACTGTGATCGCCGACGTGTGCACGCGTCCTTGCTGCTCGGTTGCGGGCACGCGCTGCACGCGATGGACTCCGCTTTCATATTTCAGGCGCGAGAAGACGCGGTCGCCTTCGATCAGCGCGATCACTTCTTTCATCCCGCCCACGCCCGACTCCGAGGTGGAGAGCACTTCGACCTTCCACTTCTGCGTCTCAGCATAGCGGTTGTACATGCGGAAGACTTCGGCCACGAAGAGCGTAGCCTCGTCGCCGCCGGTTCCGGCGCGAATTTCGAGGACGACGTTCTTTTCGTCGTTCGGATCTTTGGGAAGCAGGAGGACCTTGAGATCCTCTTCGACCGCCGTCACGCGCGGCTCCAGCTTAGCCAGTTCTTCCTCGGCGTAGGCCTTCATTGCCGCGTCGGTTTCTTCGGCGAGCATGGCCTTGCTCTCGGCGATGCCGCGCGTCAGATCTTTGTATTCGCGGTATTTTTCGACGATGGGAGCAATTTCAGCGTGCGCTTTGGCAGTCTTCTGGAATTTCGCCGAATCATTGGTGATGTCGGGCGAAGAGAGGGCGCGATTCAGCTCTTCGTAACGCAACTCGATTTGGTCCAAGCGTTCAAACATGATTTTTATCCGTTGAGATGGACTTACGCCATCTCACTTTGCGGAGGGAAGCCGCAGCGAACCGCGTCTCTACTCTAATGATTTTATATGGAATGAGAAAGGGAACGAGGGTTCGCGGTGGGCACCGCTAAGCAATCACCAATTCGCCGCCGTGGGTCTTTTCCAGCTTCATGGCTTCATTCAGGGCGACGATGGCGCACTCGACTTCGCGGTCATCGGGAGGCTGGGTGGTGATGCGCTGTAGCCACAGTCCGGGCGCGGTCATCAGAGCGAAGAGCGAAACGCCGCCCTTGGCCGAAAAACGTTTGGCGGCGAAGCGAATGATCTCGTAGGAGACTCCGGCAATCAGCGGCAGCATGGCGATGCGAATCCCGAATCGAGCCCAGAAGGTATGCACCGGAATCGCCATGTAGACGAACATCGAGATGATCATCACCGTCATCAGAAAACTTGTGCCGCAGCGCGGATGATAGGTCGAATACTTCTGTACGGCCGCGGTGTCGAGCGGGTCGCCGTTCTCGAAGGCGAATACCGTTTTGTGCTCGGCGCCGTGGTACTCGTAGACGCGGCGAATGTCTTTCCAGAGCGATACTCCCCACACAAACAGCAGGAACATCGTGATGCGGATCAGGCCATCTACCAGGTTAAACACGAACTGCTGGCCAAAAACCGGATTCACTCTTTTCAATTCCGTGGTGGCCAGCAAGGGCAGATATTTGTACATGAAGATGAAGAAGGCGATGGAGAAGGCCATATTCAAGCCCGCCATCCAGCCGGTGATTTCGAACTTCTTGACTGGCTCGCTGTGGTCGTGGTCACCGTTGCCCGGAGTGTCGGTCAGTTCTTCCAGCGCGGCATTGGCGGAAAATTTCAGCGCGCGGAAACCGAGGGTCATCGCGTGGCCGAGCGTCATGACGCCGCGTACCACAGGCCAGCCCATCCACTTATGCTGTTCGGAAGGGCGCTCCAGCGGTTCGCTGTGGGTGACAATTTCGCCTGACGGCTTGCGCACGGCAATGCCCCAGGCATGCGGCGAGCGCATCATCACGCCCTCGAGGACGGCCTGGCCGCCGACGAGCGTTTCCTCGCCGCTCTCGAGAGCCGGCAGCAACTGCACCGCCGCCAGGAACCGCAAGATTTGCCGCCAACGCTTCATAGTCAGGTGCCGCATAGGCTATTGGATGCTACTTCCAGGAGGGATGACTCCAACCGTAAGGATATCACAGAAACCGGGGATTGATCGCCAAGAAATCCGGCAACATTCGTAGTTTCATTGAGATACGGGTTAGGTGGGATGGGTCTAATGAGTGTATCAGCGATTTTGCAGCAACTATCCCAACGGCGCTTTTGCCAATAGCAGAATCAACGAGGTTTACGGCATAGCAAACTGTCCGGCTTCGTCGCGCAGAGCGTACCCTGAACCGAAGATGAGAACGCCGAGCCTCTGCCGACGACCGTCTTCGTAAGCCGCCCTCCCGCTGCTGTGTAGAGCACCGTCGTGTCACTCGTGACGCGCTTGGACGGTTTCTCAGGGTCGGGCTGCAACGATTCCCTGCACCGCACTGCAACGTCGTCCAAACCGTCGCCTGTAATATCGCTGACCGCGTAGAGACAGTCATACCAGAGCAAACCGTCATCACCGTACTGGACGTCGCTACCGATGACAAGGGCAGCGCCATCCTCTTTGCTCCATTCCCGTACCTCCCAAGCCCCTGTACTCGGCACGTAATGGAAACTGCTAAGTAAGCGCTCCGCTTCGCATTCGGTGCAGTCAAGGAATTGAAACGTCACATCAGTCTCATCGGCGGAAGTGAAATGTGCGACCTTCTCGAATCGCCACATCCACAGCCATTCAACGCCTTTGCTGCGAACTGGCGATTTTGTCTTGGTTCGTAGGTCGAAACTGAATGCGCGAAATACAGTGTACGGGTCAGTTTTGCTTTCCTTTTCACCGATAATCACCAGCGATGAATTACCGCGCAGCCCTATCCGCTCGATGGATTTCACAAGCTCCCGCACTACGTTAGACTTCGCGTCATACGGATCGGGCGCGAGTTCGGAAGCAAATTCCACTTTTACTTGCTCATAAATCTCGGACTCCGTGCGTGCCGTCACCCACCGAAATTGGCCCTGCTGTGCCGCTACGTTGGAAGTAATTAGGCCAAGCGCCACAAAAAAAAGGGCTGATTTCATGATACGAGACTGTACGCCGAATCTGGCTGTGTTGCCATGATTGGCAAAACTAGCGATTCCACTCACGGCTCGCTTACTCTCAGTGGGCATGCCCGTGGCGGTCGTGCCCGGAATGATCGTGATCGTGTTCTTCTTCGCGCACCGCAATCACGCAACTGTGGGCCGTGTCGCAGACTACGTGCTCCAACTGAATCGTCGTATGGTGAATGCCGAACCCGCGGCCGAGTCGCTCGTTGATCTCGCGCAGAATCGTGTCGCTCTCGGAGGTGGCCATGTCGGCAATCTTGACGTGCGCCGAGAGCGCGTGGTTTTGGGAGCCAATGCTCCACAGATGCAGGTCGTGCACATCGCTCACGCCGGCAATCTGGCGCACCGCGGATTCCACCGCCTCCAGGCTCATGCCACGCGGAGTGCCTTCGAGCAAAATATTCAGCGTCTCGCGTACGATGCCGACGCTCGACCAGAGAATCAGTGCGCCGATTCCGAACGAGAGGGCGGCGTCGATCCAGTATTGTCCCGTCCACAGGATCGCAAGACCGCCCACAATCACGGCCGCGGTCGAGAGCGTGTCGCCCACCTCGTGCAGCAGCGCGCTGCGGACGTTGACATCGACGTCCTTGCCGGAACGCCACAGCAGCAGCGCAATCGCGCCGTTCATCACGACGCCCGCCGCCGCGACCCAAATCATCATCCCGGCGCGCACATGCTCGGGATGCTGGATGCGATGGAGCGCCTCGTAGAAAATAAAGAACGAAACTGCGACCAGCGAAAGCGAATTTACCAGTGCAGCGAGCACGCCCGCGCGGCGGTATCCGTAGGTTTTGGTGGCACTGGGCGGGCGGCCTTCTAGATAGACCGCGACGAGAGACAAGAGCAGCGCGAGAAAGTCGGAGAGGTTGTGTCCGGCTTCAGAAAGCAGCGCCAGCGAATGGGCGCGGATGCCGGCCACCACCAGCAGGACGACATAAAGCATGGTGACGGCAAGCGAGATGCGCAGCACCCGCCCCGTGCCATGAGCATGTCCGTGTCCGCCATGCGCGTGCATGCCATCTAGGATAGCGCAGACCGCCAGTGTGGCGCGGACGGGCCCGTCCGCGTTATGCTTGTCCCCGCACTTAGGAGGAACAATGAAGAAGGCTCTCGTGATTCCGATCTTGCTGCTGGTCGCCGCCGCCGCGATTGCGCAAACGGCGCCGCCACAAGCAAAGCCCACACAGGCAGCACCTGCGCAAGTCAAGGACCCCATCAGCAGCGCGCTGCGAGACATCCTGCCCAACCGACAGAAGAATACGGTGGCCGCAGTCGAAGCCATGCCGGCGGACAAATTCAGCTTCAAACCATCCGCGGACCAGATGACGTTCGGACATCTGGTTGCCCACATGGTCGAGGCGAACTATGGGCTGTGCAGCGGTGCGGCGGCCGCGCCCGCGCCGAAAGTCGAGGAAGCAAAAGACACCGACGCAAAAGACAAACTCGTCGCCGCGCTCAAGGCGTCGTTTGATTTTTGCGGCGAGGCGCTCGGGAAAATGGACGATTCCAAACTGGGCGAGATGACGGAGGGCCACGGCCAACCCCTCTCGCGCGCTCGATATGCACTGGGCATTGCCAGTAATTGGGCCGACCACTATGCGGAGGCGGCAATGTATCTGCGGCAGAACGGCATCTTGCCGCCGACGGCGAAGAAGTGAATCACGCAAGTTTTCAGGATCACTTCTCGGGGCCTATCGAGCGTAGCTGACTGTGCTGGCGGGGCTGGTGGTATGTAGCGACTCGACGGGGCCGCTTACCCTACAAGCCCTTCCAACTCCTCTTCCCCAATCACGCTGACTCCCAACTCCCGAGCTTTATCCAGCTTCGATCCGGCGTCGCTGCCGGCGACTACATAGTCTGTTTTTTTGCTGACCGAGCCGGAGACGCGGCCGCCCGCGTCTTCAATCATTTTCTTTGCTTCGTCGCGGGTGTGTCGCGCGAGGGTGCCGGTCAGGACGAAAGTTTTTCCGGCGAGCTTGGTGCCCTTCTCTTTTTTCTGCCCAGTAAAGGTTAGGCCGGCTTTGCGCAGATCGCTGACCAGTTTGCGGTTGTGTTCGTCGGCGAAAAATTCGACGATGCTTTCCGCGATGCGCGGGCCGACTTCGTTTACTTCTTCCAGGTCTTCGGTGCTCGCCTTCGTGATGGCGTCGAGCGAGCCGAAGTGTTCGGCGAGGAACTGCGCGGTGCGCCCGCCGACGAAGCGTATGCCAAGGCCGTAGATCACGCGCTCCAGCGGGAGCTGCTTTGAGGCGTCGATTTCGGCGAGCACGTTCTCCGCCGATTTCTCGCCCAGGCGGTCCAGTGTCAGCAGGGCGTCTTTTGTCAGCTTGTAGAGATCGGCGACGTTCTTTACCAGTCCGCGTTCGGTGAGCTGATTTACGAGCACCTCGCCCAGTCCGTCGATGTTCATCACGTGGCGGGAGGCGAAATGCAGGATCGTGCCCTGGAGCTTAGCTGGGCAATTCGCGTTCACGCAGCGATGATCGGCTTCGCCTTCCGTGCGTACGACGTTGCCGCCGCAGACGGGACAATGCTCGGGCATGTGGAACTCTTTTTTGCCGCGAGGGTGCTCGTTGTCATCGACAACCTTGACCACCTTCGGAATCACGTCGCCGCCGCGCTCCACCTCGACCCAGTCGCCGATCTTGACTCCGAGTTGTTCGATGAAGTCAAGGTTGTGCAGCGTGGCGCGAGAAACCGTTGTGCCGCCGATTGGAACCGGCTTCAGTGCCGCGACCGGAGTCAGTTTTCCGGTGCGTCCCACCTGCACCAGAATATCTTCGATCTGCGTCACAGCTCCGCGTGCAGCGTATTTGTAAGCAATTGCCCATCGCGGAGCCTTGCCGGTGAAGCCGAGTTCCCGCTGCCATGCGGTGCGATCGACCTTGACGACGATACCGTCGATTTCGTAGGGGAGCGATCCGCGCCTGGACTCCCAGCTCTGAATGAATGTCCACACCTCGTCCAGATTTTTCGCCAGCTTGCGGTTGGGATTCACCTTGAAGCCAGCCGCTTCCATCGCATCCATGGCTTTCGACTGGCGGTCGAGAAAAGTCTGTCCGTCTTTCAGCAGCAGGTAGGCGAAGTAATCCATGCGGCGCTGCGCGGTGATGGATGGATCGAGCTGCCGTACTGTCCCCGCCGTGAAATTGCGCGGGTTGGCAAAAACTGCTAAGCCCTGCCGCTCGCGCTGTTCATTCAATTCGCGGAATGCCTCTGTGGGCATCAGTATTTCGCCGCGGACTTCAAAATCAGGGGGGATGCCTGCTTTCTTCAACTTGTCTTTCGCAATCGAGAGCGGGATCGAGCGCACCGTTCGAACGTTCAAAGTCACGTCCTCGCCGATGTTGCCATCGCCGCGGGTGATTCCGCGTTCGAGGCGGCCGTCGCTATACACGAGCGCCAGCGACATGCCATCGAGCTTCAGTTCGCACATGTACTCGAGGTCGGTGCGGCCGCTTAGTTCGTGGACGCGGCGCTCCCAGTCGCGAAGTTCTTCCTGGCTGTAGGCGTTGTCGAGCGAAAGCATCGGCGAGGAATGCTTCGCTTTAACGAACCCCTCGCGCGGCTTGCCGCCCACGCGCTGCGTCGGCGAGTCGGGAGTGATGAGCTTTGGATGCTCCGCCTCAAGCCGCTTGAGCTCGTTCATTAGCTTGTCGAAGTCGGCGTCTTTGATTTCGGGAGCATCCAGCACGTAATAGCGATACTCGTGGTGCCGGATCCTCTCGCGCAGAACCTCGATTTTCTTGTCGTTCTTCTTGTCGGGGGCGGGGGTGGACATGACTGGGGAATTATAGAGCGGAGAAGCAGTACCCAGTACCCAGTACCCAGTTGCCAGTGCCCAGCAAAACCGCTGCGTCTTTTCTAGCGATACTGGGTACTGGCAGCTGGCTACTGCCTTTTTGCTTTGCGGATTCGTCCTCGTCCCAACGCGCCGCTGCCTATGCTGGACGGAGGCTTCTTCATCCCTTCGAGCAATTCCTTGAGCACGGTTGCGTTGTTGCGCTCCACGATGCGCGACGCATACAGCAGCGTAAGTCGCCGCTTGCTTTTGGCAAGATGGTGCAACTTGTCGACTGCCGCGGTGGCTTCTTCGCCGGCTAGCTCTTTGAGGTAGCGCTTGCGGAACATCCGCCATGCTTCGGGATTGGCGTGGAACCACTTCCGCAGCTCGTCCGAAGGCGCGAGTTCGCGCAGCCAGAACTTGAGCGCTGCATTTTCTTTTGTCAGGCCGCGCGGCCACAAACGGTCGACCAGCACGCGCACTCCGTCGGAGCGAGACGCAGCCTCATAAACGCGTTTGACTACAACGCCCATGCTTTCCGTATTATCCTACCTTTGCGGCCTCACAGGCCATGCCATGGGCATCATGAAAGTCTTGAATTCGATCTCTCGGCGCCTTCAGGTTTTTGTAGCGATTCTCGCGTTGTTTGTGGTCGCCGGTTGCGATGTCGAACGTCGCAAGTCGGACTCCGAACTGGGGCTCAATCCGCAGCAGGCAGCAGGCCGAAAACTCTACGACAACTATTGCGACCGCTGCCATGAGCCATATTCGTCGCGCGGCAAGAAGGGCCCGAGCATGAAGGGCGTTTTCCAACGTCCGTATTTATCGCTGAGCGGGCTTCCCGCGAATGACGAGCGCATGACGGATATTGTCAAGTTTGGGCGGGCAAAAATGGAAGGCTTTAACCAGACCATGAGCGACCAGCAGATCAAGGATCTGCTGGCGTATCTGCATACGCTCTAGCAAGTTCTCGGTTCCTAATTCGTAGTTCCCGGTAAAACCCTGAGCTTCCTTGTGGCATAATCGGCGCCAGTGTCCGCCGTCAACAAATCCGCGCTGTTTCAGAAACTGCCTTCCACGGACGAAGTGCTGCGCAGACCCGAGATGCAGGCGCTGACCCAGCGCGAGGGTCATGCGGCGGTTGCGGAAAGCATTCGCGCTGTGCTGGCTCGTCTTCGCCAGGAAATCGCATGGGGAGAGTTTGACGAAAAGGCGCTAACGCTTGCCGTAGGCGGTCTGTCGGCCGCCGTTGAACGTGAGCTTCGCCAGTCCCTGAGTTATTCGTTGCTGCCGCTCATCAATGCCACGGGCGTGATCCTCCACACGAATCTTGGCCGCGCGCCGCTCGCCGCCGCTGCGCTGGAGCGTGTCCAGGCCACGGCGGGTGCGTATTCCAACCTCGAATTCGATCTGGCGACCGGCGAACGCGGAAAGCGCGACGTACACGTGGATCGGCTGTTCCGCAAGCTGCTCGCGGACGAGTCGGTGGAGGGGCACAGCGTAGACGGCGTCTCGACCATCGTGGTCAACAACAACGCTGCCGCGGTTCTGCTGGCTCTGAACTCACTGGCCGAGGGCGGCGAAGTCATCGTCTCGCGCGGAGAGCTGGTCGAAATCGGAGGGTCGTTCCGGATTCCTGATGTGATGTCGAAGTCGAACGCCACGCTGCGCGAGGTGGGCACGACCAATCGCACGCGCATCGACGACTACGAGCGCGCGATCAACGAGCGTACGCGGCTTCTGCTTCGCGTGCATCGTTCCAACTTTGAAATCTCGGGATTCACCGCGCAGCCTGGGCTCGAAGAACTGGTCGCTCTCGCGCTACGCCGCAATCTGCCGCTCATGGAAGATCTGGGAAGCGGCGCGCTGTTCGATCTGCGGTCGGTGGGAATCAACGGCGAACCGGGAGTGCTCGACAGCTTGCGCTTGGGCGTCGACATTGTCACTTACAGTGGCGATAAGCTTCTTGGCGGACCGCAAGCGGGATTGATCAGCGGGCGCGCCGATCTGGTCGCGCGGATGCGGTCGAACTCCCTGTTCCGCGCGCTGCGCGTAGACAAGCTCACTTACGCTGCGCTGGAAGCCACGCTGCTGGCTTACGTCAAGCGCGATCACGATGCGGTGCCGGTGCTGCGCATGATGCGCGTGTCGAAGGATGAGATTGGGCGGCGGGCGGAAGAGATCGTTTCCGCGATTGGACCGGATCAGGGCAAGCACTTGAAGCTGGAGCTTGTCGACGGCGAATCGGTCATTGGAGGCGGCGCTGCCCCATCGGCGGTTTTGCCGACTCGCCTGATCGCGCTGACCCACGGCGAACTCAGCGCCGACGAATTATGCGCCCGGCTCCGCGCCAACGTGCCGGGGATCATTGCTCGCGTTGAGGAAGGGCGAGTGCTGCTCGATCTGCGTACTGTCTTTCCTGAGCAGGATGCAAACCTTACTGCCGCCCTGGCATCCTTAGGCTGAGAGCTGGCACTCGCACCACTTCCAAATTGCAAATTCCAAATTGCAAATCGCCAACTGCCAATTCACAATGTTTTTATGATTATTGGCACGGGAGTGGACATCGCCGAAGTTCATCGCATACGAGAAAGCATCGAGCGCTTTGGCGACCGATTTCTGCGGCGCATCTTCACCGATGGCGAAATCCGTTATTGCGAGCGGAAAGCCAACCGCTGCGAGAGCTACGCGGCGCGCTTTGCCGCCAAGGAAGCGGGGATGAAGGCGCTGGGTACGGGGTGGAGTCATGGCGTGCGTTGGCGCGACATTGAAGTGGTGCGGCCGAAGGGGCAGCGTCCGACCATTCAGTTCCATGGCGAGGCGGCGGCTATCGCAGCCAAGCTGGGCACAAAAAACATCGCGCTGTCGATCACGCATACGTCCGAAGAGGCGCTGGCGCATGTGATTCTGGAGAATTAGGTCTTAACTCTTAACTCTTAACTCTTTGCTCTCAGCTCTCAGCAATCGTCGTCGTGTCCTAAATTCCTGATTCAAAACAATCTTCATTGATCGCGCAACAAGACCTCGAATTCGGGGTTAATACTGCCGAAACGCAATCAAGCCGGGTTATCGGCGTTGGATCAAAATCGCTCGGCCATATCGCAGGAACACTTCAGAAAAAGACCATAGAAAAAGAGAGGCAATGAAAATGAAACGCTCGGTTCGCAGGTTGGGAGTTGGGGTGTTGGGAGTTTTGATGCTGACGGTTTCGGTGCTGTCGTTTTCGGCGCCGGCGGCGGCGCAAATTGGAATTGGGATCTCGGTGCGCATCGGTCCGCCGGCGCTGCCGGTGTATGCGCAACCGCTTTGTCCGGGTCCGGGGTATCTCTGGACGCCGGGTTATTGGGCATGGAATGACGGGGGCGGGTACTACTGGGTTCCCGGCACGTGGGTAGTGGGGCCGGTCGGCATGCTGTGGACGCCGGGCTACTGGGGCTTCGCAGGCGGATTTTATGGCTGGCACGGAGGGTATTGGGGACCGCACGTCGGCTTCTACGGCGGAATTAACTACGGCTTTGGATATGGGGGCGTAGGCTTCGGTGGCGGCGAGTGGAGAGGCGGCGCATTCTTCTACAACCGCTCGGTGATGAACGTGGACGTGCATAACGTGACGAATGTCTACAACCGGACCGTCGTTGTAAACAATATGCACACGAGCTTCAACGGTCCCGGCGGGATCGAAGCGCGGCCGACGGCCGAGGAAGAGCGGTATTCGCACGAGCAGCATACGGCTCCGCTAGCGTCGCAGACGGAACATGAACACGCGGCCAGCCAGAACAAGCAACTGTTTGCGTCGGAGAATCATGGGCGTCCGGCGATTGCAGCCACGGGGCGGCCGGGCGAGTTCTCCGGACATGGCGTGACCGGGGCGAAAGCGGCGGGAGCGGCGTATCGCGAGCCGAAGATGTCTCCGCAGGAAGCGCGTGGCGAGGGCAATCGCGGCGAGGCGGGCAAGAACGAGCCTGCCAGAAGTGAAGGGGCGCGCAACAGCGAACGCTCGAATGAACGTCAGGCGGCGCGTCCGGAAAATCGCGAGGCGCAAAGCAAACCGGCGCGAAATAACGAGGCGCGTAACAACCAAAATAATGAAGCGGGCAATCGCGGGCAGAAGGCGGCCCACGAGAACTCGAAGCCAAGCAAGCAGGAGAAGCAGTCTCAGAAAAAAGCGCAGAAACAGGCGAAGTCCGAGGAGAAGCGCAACCGTTAGGGCTGTCGCTAATCGTCCCTGGCCGAAGCCAAGGTCAGCACCAAAAGCTCCCACCCTTCGCAACCACGAAGGCGTGGGAGCTTTTGTTTTGGGCGGCGGGCCCGGCTCCGAACCGAAGCTTCCAAAATCAGGCCCGTCAAACTGCACGCTGTTTGCTATGATGCTTCTGTTGTCTACTGAACACCTTGCCTAGCCAGAAGCAGCTGAAATGGTCGCAACTGCGCGTGGGACTCACCGTCCTGTTCGCGAGCGTCACCCTCGCTGTCCTGATTTTCGTCATGAGCGGCACCGGCGGATGGTTTACCAGCAAGATCACGCTGCGATCGTACCTCGACAATGCCGGCGGTTTGCGTGAAGGCGCGCCGGTGCGTTTGGCGGGCGTGGACATCGGCAACGTGACCGGCGTCCGGATCGTGGGCGACAAGCCGGTAACGCCGGTCGAAGTCACGATGAAGGTCAACACCAAGTACTCTTTCAATCTGCACAAAGACTCCGTCACTTTGTTGAGCACGGCTGGAATCCTGGGCGAGACTTTCGTGGACATTGATAGTTCGACAGCGAAGGGCCCGCCGGCCACCGATGGGGACACGCTGGCGGCCCGCGACCAGCCCGATATCCAGGACGTGGTGCGCGCCAGCCAGGGCACGTTGCAGAACATGGACTCGCTGCTGAAGCGGGTGGATCGCATCGTGGCGTTTATCGAGAGCGGCCAGGGCTCGATCGGCAAAGTCATTTACAGTCCCGCGCTGTACGACCAGCTCAACGCCACGGTGGTTGAGTTTAAGGGACTGGTCGACGACATCCAGAACGGAAAGGGATCGCTCGGCCCGCTGTTCACCAGCGACGAGGCCTACAAGAAGGCGATGGCTGCCATCGACAAGGTGAACGTGATGGTGGACGACTTGCAGGCGGGCAAAGGCACGGCCGGCAAGCTGCTCAAGGACCCCGAACTGTATGACAACGCGAACAAGACGATCGCCAACGTTCGCCAGTTGACCGACGACATCAACGCGGGAAAAGGAGCCATCGGCAAGATGGCGCACGATCAGGAATTCGCCGCCCACCTGCAGACGCTGATGACGAACCTGGCGGACCTTTCCGACCGGCTGCAAAAGGGCGAGGGTACGGCGGGAATGCTGTTCAAGGATCCCGCGATCTACAACAACAGCAATCAGATGCTGGTGGAGACGCGGGAACTGCTGAAGTCGATTCGGGAAGATCCGAAGAAGTATCTGACGTTCCGCGTCAAGGTGTTCTGAGAGTGCAGTCGTCGGTCCTCGGTCGTTCGTCGTTAGCGGATACTGCGATTGACGGCGGCCAGCACAACTAACAATTGCTTTCGTAGTTCGTCCAATAGCAGGGCTCGTCCACTGGGCGGTTCCACATTTTTGATTCGAGGTTCTCATGCGCAATTTCTTCAAGATGTTGATCGTTGCGACTCTGCTTGTGCCTGCGCTGCGTGCCCAGGACAAAGACAAATCCGATTCCGCGAAGGCGGCCGATCTGCGTTTCTCGGTCGACATGCTCGATAAGAGCATCGACCCCTGCAACGACTTTTATGCCTACGCGTGCAGCAAGTGGATGGCGCAGAATCCGATTCCCTCCGACCGTCCCACCTGGGGGCGCTTCAACGAACTTGCGCAGCGCGGCGAGTATGTTGTGCGCGACATTCTCGAGAAGGCGGCGGTCGACCGTGCGGGCCGCAGCCTCAACGAACAGAAGATCGGCGATTACTACGCCAGCTGCATGGATGAAGGGGCCATCGAGAAGGCCGGTGCGAAGCCGCTGGAGCACGATCTCGAGAGCATCGCGGCCATCAAGGCGAAGGAAGGGCTGGCGCGCGAGATCGTGCGGCTGCATCGCGAGGGCGCCGATGTATTGTTCAGCTTCGACTCCGACTCCGACTTCAAGAACGCGAGCCAGATGATTGCCGAAGTGGATCAGGGCGGCCTGGGCCTGCCCGATCGCGACTACTATTTCAAGGACGACGCCAAGTCGGTTGACCTGCGCAAGAAATACGTCGAGCACGTCGCGAAAATGTTTGTGCTGCTGGGCGACGATGAAGCCAAAGCCGCGTCCGAGGCGAAGGTCGTCATGGAGATTGAAACCGGCCTGGCCAAGGGGTCGCTCGACTCGACCAGTCGCCGCGATCCGCAAAAGCTGTATCACAAGATCAGCGACAAGGAACTGGCCGGGCTGAGTCCCGCCTTCGATTGGAATGTTTATTTCGAAGGAGTAGGCGCTCCCCACTTTAATTCGCTCAACGTGACCGAGCCGGATTTCTTCAAGAATATGCAGGAACTGATTGGCGCGCACTCGCTCGACGATTGGAAGACGTACCTGCGCTGGCACGCGGTGCACGCCAGCGCGGCGATGCTGCCCGCTGCGTTTGTCAACGAGAACTTCGATTTCTACAGCAAAACGCTGACGGGCACCAAGGAACTACGTCCGCGCTGGAAGCGCTGCGTGGGGTACACGAACCAGGCGCTCGGCGAGGTGGTCGGTCAGATCTATGTCGATCAGACCTTCGGCGCGGAAGGCAAAGAGCGCACGCTGGCCATGGTGGGAGCACTCGAAAAAGCGCTCGGTGCGGACATCCAGAGCGTGCCCTGGATGGGCGACGACACCAAAGCGCAGGCGCTGGTGAAGCTGAAGGCCATCTCGAACCGGATCGGCTATACCGACAAGTGGCGCGACTATTCGGCGCTTCAGATCGTACGCGGGGATGCCTTCGGCAATTCGCAGCGCGCGAATCAAAACGACATGCAGAGGAGGTTGGACAAGATCGGCAAACCGCTCGATAAAAGAGAGTGGCCGTATCCGCCCATGACGATCAACGCTACCTACGACCCGACCCAGAACAACGTTACGTTTCCGGCGGGAATTCTGCAGCCTCCGTTTTACGACAACAAGGCTGACGACGCGCTGAACTTCGGCGCCATTGGCGCGGTCATTGGTCACGAACTCACCCACGGGTTCGACGACGAGGGCAGCCAGTTCGATGCCGATGGCAATCTCCGCGACTGGTGGTCGGCGAGCGACAAGAAGCAATTCGAGGAACGCACCAGCTGCATCAAGGACGAGTACGCGAATTTTGTAGCCGTCGACGACGTGAAGCTGAACGGGAAACTCACGCTGGGCGAGAACACGGCCGACAACGGCGGACTGCGCATTGCATACATGGCTTTGCTGAACACGTTTGCCGGCAAGGAGCCGGTGCCGATCGACGGTCTCACCGCCGAGCAGCGCTTCTTTCTGGGATGGGCCAACGCCTGGTGCGGGAACCGCACCGACGCCATCGAGCGCATGCTGGCAACGGTCGATCCGCACTCACCGAACAGGTATCGAGTGAATGGAACGGTGTCGAATATGCCGGAATTCCGGGAAGCGTATCACTGCGCGGCGACGGCGCCGATGGTGAGTCAGAAGGCGTGCAGGGTTTGGTAGGCAGTCGTTGGTCGCTAGTCGGTGGTCGTTAGGAACTCGTTCTAGAGATATGCTAACGACTAACGACCGACGACTGTTCGTGCGCGTGATAGCTCGACCGCACCATCGGGCCCGACTCCACGTGCTTGAATCCGAACTTCAGTGCTTCTTCTTTCAGCGAGACGAATTCGCCAGGCGTGTAGTAGCGCGTCATCGGAAGATGATCTTTTGACGGACGCAGATACTGCCCAATGGTCAGAATATCGACCCCGCACGCGCCCAGGTCACGGAAAACTTCGATCAGCTCGCCAGTCTCTTCGCCAATTCCAACCATCACGCCGCTCTTGGTTACGGTTGCGGGGTCCCATTGCTTGGCATTGGCCAGCAGATCGAGCGTGCGCTGGTAGCGGGCTCCCGAGCGCACTGCTCGATAGAGACGCGGAACGGTTTCGGTGTTGTGGTTAAGCACGTTGGGCTTGGCGTCGAGGACGATGCGCAGTGGTTCTTCCAGACCTTGAAAGTCGGGAATCAGCACCTCGACGCGGCAGTCCGGCATGAGAGCGCGAATCTGGCGGATGGTCTCGGCAAAAATCTTCGCTCCGCCGACATTGTCGTCATCGCGATTTACGCTGGTCACGACTGCATGCTTTAGGCCAAGGGTAGCGACGGCTTCAGCGACGCGACGCGGTTCGTCCCAGTCAATTGCTTCGGGACGTCCCTTGGGCACGGCGCAAAATCCGCAGCGGCGCGTGCAGATGTCGCCCAGCAGCATGAACGTTGCGGTTTTATGGTGCCAGCATTCTCCGATATTCGGACACTGCGCAGACTCGCATACGGTGTGCAGCCCCAGTCCTCGCGCCAGCTTTTTCAG
The DNA here is from genome assembly GCA_003162935.1 of Acidobacteriaceae bacterium. Taxonomy (GTDB): domain Bacteria; phylum Acidobacteriota; class Terriglobia; order Terriglobales; family Acidobacteriaceae; genus Acidiflorens. The sequence goes on along the minus strand of PLUW01000066.1, from coordinate 11,203 downwards.
ATTGTGAAAGTTGTCGCCGACCGGAGCCTTGGCCTTGAGCCATGCAGGCTTCGGACTGCGGACCTTGGGGCCGACGTCAATCTGGACGAGTTGGGAAGATGCGGACATGACTGAACCCTGATTTTAACAGTTGCCTCGATCGCCGGTCAGGGACGTTTGTCATGAACAACGGTCAGGCTCGTTCCAGCAAACAGCGCAGCCGCTGTTTCACCTCCGGCCACTCCGCCGCGACGATCGAAAAACGCGCCGAGTCGCGGGCGATGAAGTCGGCGGCCATGCGATGGGCGCGGAGAATCCCTTCGAACTTTCCGCCGATGCGTTCGATGGCGGCGCGCGAACGCTGGTTGCGAACGTCGGTGTGCAGGCAGACGCGGAGCACCTGCCAGGTTTCGAAGGCATGCGTCAGCATGAGCAGCTTGGCTTCGGTGTTGGCCGACGTGCGGAGGGCCGAGCGAGTCAGCCAGGTGTAGCCGATCTCGCAGGCGTCGGGGTCGTGGCGTCCGTGGCGCGCATGACCCTGCGGCCACGCCCATCGCTCCAGGTTAAAGAAGCGCGTGGAGCCGATGACGGCAGCATCATCGACGCGCACCGTTGCAAACGGCAACGCCGTGCCCGCTTCCAGCCAAGTCAGAGCGGTGTCGACGTAGCGGATGGCCTCGGCGCTGCCTTGGGGGACAGGGCTCCACTGGTAGAGCGTGCGATCGCCGGCGGAGGCGGCGACCAGGCCGTCCACGTGGCCACGGTCAATAAGTTCTAAGCGAACGTGTTTGCCGGCAAGGGCTGGACTCCCAGGGCCGCTGGTCGTTCCCATGACTTCAAGTATGCAGCGAGTTCGTGCGCGGCTGCAACGGAGCTGCCGTCACTGATGGAAGTCAGTCAGCTTTGGATTGGTATCCGGATTCTGGGTTGAGCTCACCGGCAGCGCGACGGCTTGCGAGGTAGAGACGAGGTATAGATACACAGCCGGCACACCGCTCTGGTTGACGATCACTCGTCCGTTGGAGGCAACCGTGTACGTCGCCGTGCTGTGGTTGGTGGAGGTTCCACCGCTGCCGTTGTCGTCGGAGGTGATGCTGGTGAAATTGCCCTTCCCGTCGGACGTCACGCTGTCGACCTCCTCGCCAACGCTCCAAGTCTCGGGTGGTTGACTTCCGCCCAGATAATTTCCGGTCAGGGAGGCGAGGTTGAAGTTGCTTCCCGTCTGAGGCTCGATTGTGCCGAACGTCGCGGCTCCGTCGGTGCCAACCACGAATGCCTGGTTCGGGCCGACCAGATAGAAGACTGGTACGCCTCCGCCTGAGCTTCCGCCTCCGCATTGTTCGACGTTCGACAGCATCACGCGTCCGGTGGTTGCTGACACGCTGTAGCTCCCCGAGGTGCAGAGCGTGCCCATCGTGCCGCCCTGGTTTTGGTCGGCGCTAATCGAGAACGAACCGGCGCCGGTGGCGGTGAGCAGCCCGACGGTTACGGAGGGCAGGTTTCCATTGCTGCCGAGCGACTGCAATTCGATCACGCCGATGCCGTCGAGCGACGCATCCGTGAAAGCGCTGCTTTGCTGCTGCAACACCTGGCCGGCGACGATCACCGGTGGCGTCTCGGTATCGATTGCCATCATCAGCATTTCGGAAGAACTGACCACATAGAAAACGAAGTTGGTGTTTCCGATGCTGGAGGTGATGGTAGCCGTTCCGCGGCCAGCGGATGCGCCAGTGGAAACCACGCTAAAATCGCTGGCATTAAGAGTCTGCGCGGTTTCAGTCGCTCCGCTATCGTCACTGTCATCCTCGCCCAGCAGGTTGCCTTTGCCGTCGGAACTGAATTCGCCGGCCATGGCGAAGCGGTTGCCGATCGGATCGGTCCCGACCAGTCCAAAGGCGTAGTTGCCGTCGATTTTGCTGGTCGAGAAGGCGCTGACGGTTTGCTGGCGCAGCAGGCCGGAGACCTTCCGGTCGCTACTGTCGTAGGAGATGATGTGTCCGTTGCTGTCGCTGGAGTCGAGCGCCGCAACCAACGTGTCGCCGCCGCTCAGGCCGCCGCCGTAGGTCAGGGTTAGGGTGGCCAGATTGGCCGAACTCACGCAGTAGGACCCGGTGAAGGTTCCGCTTTGCGGCCCCGATGGATTGGCCTGATCGGCGATGTCCAGAAGTCCGCTGGTGAGGTTTCCGTTGGCATCGGCGAGGAAACTGCCTGCGAGCGAGGTAGTCGTGGTTGAACTGCTCCAGCCGCTGCTTACGAAAGCGTAGTTTCCATTCAGCGCGCCGTTGTTCGTGCAGCCTTGAGCGGCAATTGTGATGCTGAGGCTGGCGCTGGCTGTGGCCTGCGGGTTTTCTGAGTCGGCAACCTCGACGGTAAAGGTCGACTTGCCGGTTGCGGTCGGCGTTCCGGAGAGCGCGCCGGTGCTGGGGTTAATGGAGAGCCAGGACGGATTGCCGCTGAGGCTCCAGGTGTAGGGTGTCAGTCCGCCTGTGGCGGCGACGGTGGCGCTGTAGGCCGCGCCGACACTCGCGGCCGGCAGCGACGTCGTTGTGATGGCGAGCGCACCGTTGACGGTGATGCTCAGGTTCGCCGTTGCCGTATCCGCGGCCGAGTCGGTCACTTTGACCGTAAAGTTGGAGGTTCCCGTCGCGGTGGGAGTGCCGGTGATGGCGCCGGTGCCGGCGTTCAAAGTCAAGTTGGCCGGCAGTGCGCCAGCGGTGATGGCCCAGTTGGTATAGGGCGGAGTGCCGCCACTGGCTTGCAGAGTCTGGCTGTACGCTTGGCCTTTGACTCCGTCGACGAGCGACGTGGTGGCAACGCTCAGCGGCGCCAGGGCGACCGTGATGCTCAGAGCGGCGCTGCTGGTCTTTGCCGTCGGCGTCTGCGAGTCGGTGACGGTGACGGTGAAATGTGAAGTGCCGGTGCCTCCGGTGGGAGTGCCTGAGATCACGCCCGCACTGCTCAAAGTCAAGCCGGGGGGCAAACTTCCCCCCGTAAGGCTCCATTGGTAGGATGGGACACCACCGGTGGCCTGTAGCGTTTGGCTATATGCCACGCCCAGCCCCGCGCCGGGCAAGGACGCAGTCGTGACGCTCAGTGCCACCAGGGGCGGGTCGACGGTGATGGTGAGGGTTTGGGTAGCGGAATTGCCCGCCGCATCGGTGACTTTGAAGGTAAACGAGCCGGAGCCTCCACCAGTCGGCGTGCCGCTGATCAGGCCCGTGCTGGCGTTCAAAGTCAATCCCGCAGGCAGGGTTGGGGTGACGGTCCATAGGAACGGACCGGTTCCGCCAGTCTCGCCTGGGGTTGCGCTGTAGGCGGTGCCTGCATGCGCTGTTGGCAACGGAGTGCTGGCGATTGCGGGCAGCGGGTTTACCTTGATCTGCACACTGGCCGACTTGGTCGTATCGGTGATCGAGGTTGCCGTCACCGTTGCCGTGAAAGCGCTAGTTACAGTGGCCGGTGCGTTGTAAGTGACTGCGGTCGTCGATTGGCCGCTCAGCGTGCCCTGCGAACCGCTCGTGCCCGAAACGCTCCACGTCACGCCGGCGTTTTTCGAGTCGTTCGTGACCGATGCGGTGAGCGAAACCGTCTGACCTTGATCGATGGCATTGCCGGCAACGCTGGACGTCACACTCACGCCGATGGGTTGAGCCGAACTGCCGCTGCTGCATCCTGACAGACCCAGCGTAAGAAGAGCGATCAATCCTGAAAGCAGAACCACTGCCGCTGCACGCTTCACAAATGCCCTCTCAAGCGCGGGAGTTCAGACTTTCTCCCGTTTCTTCCCTTTATCTTCTGTGGCAGGTTGCTGAAAAACTCGGGTTTCGCATCAATCACGAGTTTTTCCGCAGCCTGCTGCAGCCAATCATGGAGGCTGCCATGAGGTTACCTCAAGTTACTGAAGTACTTCTTTTCGATGTCCATTCTCGCAAGAACGCGCAGCCCCGATCTGGTGAACCGGTCGAGACGATCGCCAGAACCGTATCCTTCAGTTCGTGGAAAAGGGCGCTTTTAGAGCAGACCCCTAGCCGGGTCTCACTTCACCACACTTTCAAGCAGTGTTTGCAACCCCCGCCAGGCAATCTGCACGCCGATGCACAAGAGAATAAACGCGATCACGCGCAAGATCCCGTGAACCGTTTGTGGCGATATTTTCTGGGTGATGCTCGGCGCGAAGCGGTAGCTGAGAAATATGGTGGAGCTCAGGGCAATGACAGCGAGGAAGATGCCGATGTGACCAAGAACGTCCTCGAGAGATTTCGTCCTTGAGGCGTGAGCGCTCAGTGTGAGCATGACCACAATGGTGCCAGGGCCGGCCGTCACCGGAAAGGTGAAGGGATAAAAGATCTTCGAGTCCAGAGAATCGAGTTCCGCCTCGGCGGCGGAAGCCTCCTCGGTGCTGGCGGGGGCATCTTTTTCGTTCAACAGCCCCCACCCCATGGCGGCAAGGACAAAACCGCCGGCCACCTGGACAACGGGAAGAGAAATACCGAAGAAGTTCAGTAAAGTCGCGCCCACGAGCTCCACGGCGATCAGGAGGAGCGTAGTGCTAATGGCAATTCTGCGAGCGAGGTTGTGGAACACCTTCTTCGGCGCAGTTCCAACCAGCCCCAGAAGCACCAGCGCCGAACCCAGAGGATTGACCACAGGCAGGAGCGCACTGAACGCCAGCCCGAAATACTTCAGAACGATGAGCATGTTAGAAACGAACATTTAACGGCCGGTATTCCCAGATCGTGCTCAGTGCAAGGAGGCACCTACTTGAGATGCACTGCTGCCTCCGAACGCTTCGGGACGGCCGACATCTCGCCGCGCGTTCTTCGCGTCAACGGTGCTGGCATTGCGTACTTGGGCTTGATCTGGTGGCATCCGCTGTCGCAATAGACGCCGCCAGCGGCAGACTCGGGAGCGGGCATGGGAGAATTCACCGCGATTTCCCGGTCGGCTTCCAGTTGGCTCTCGACGCTGGCAATCAGTTTTTCGTTCTCCGCCGCCGTCAGCCACCTTTTCTTCTGCACCAGATAGGCTTCGAGGCGCGCAATTGGATCGCGCCGCCTCCAATAGTCAAACAGCGGCTTCGGAACATACTCGGCCGCATCGTGAATGGCGTGGCCTTTCATGCGCATCATTTTCGCTTCGATCAGCGTCGGCCCTTCGCCGCGCCGCGCTCGCTCGCAGGCTTCGTGGCAGGCATCATAGACCTGGCAGGCGTCGGTGCCGTCGACGATCACGCCGGGGATGCCGTAGGCGATGGCGCGCTCTGCCAGATCCTTGACCCGGAACTGCATGTCGGCGGGCGTGGAGTATCCCCAAAGATTATTTTCGACGATGAGCACGAGGCCAAGATTCTGGACGGCGGCGAAATTCAGGCCTTCGTAGGTTACGCCGGTGGATTGGCCGCCATCGCCGATGTAGGTCATGGTCGCGATATGCTTGCCCTGAAGGCGGGCACCGAGCGCCACGCCGGCCATCACCGGGATCAGATCGCCCAGAGTGGAAATCGGCGAGACCACGTTGCGGTTTTCGATATCGCCGAAGTGCGAGGAGGCGTCGCGGCCTTTGGTCGGCGATCCGGACTTCGCCATGTACTGCATCATGATGTCGGCGGGCGAGAAGCCGCGTACCAGTAGCGCTCCCTGATTGCGAATCATCGGGCCGAGCCAATCATCTTTATGCAGAGCGTAGGCGGACGCGCACGAGCAAGCTTCTTGGCCGAGCCCAAAGTAAACGCCGCCGACCACCTGCCCTTGCTTGTAGAGATTCTCGAGCGCCGTTTCCATGCGGCGGTTGAGCAGCATCCAGCGATAGATNNCGCCGACACGAACCTGGCGCAGAGTGAAGCTGGGCTTTTCCAGTCGATAGTCGCGGATGGTGTAGGTGCGGAGATCGCTGTTCGCTGTTCGCTTTTGGCGATTCGCTTTTGGCTTTTGGCTCTTGGCTTGGGCAAGGGAGCTTGGTTTCGCAGGGCTTGCTTTGGTCGTGCGAGCGCTTTTCTTCTTCGCCATGATCGATCCGCAAACATGCTAGCGCAAAGAGTGGGCCGGCGTCTCTTGAAGAGAATCGTTCAGGCGAGAAACAAATCGTCTTCGCCGCGAAGTTCGCCATGCAGGTGCCGCAACTCCGCCGGGGCTTTCATCGGGACTCCCAAGCTGTGGCCGAGCAGCGCATCGATCGAATCGACCCACAGCATCTGGCTTCCGAAGGCGCCGCCAAAGTTGCGCGACACCGATCGCGCTACCTCATTCAAGTCGACTTCCCTGCCCAGTTCCTTTTGTATCGAAGTCACCGGCTTGGCGGTGAGTCCGCAGGGCACAATCAGGTTGAAGTAGCTGAGATCCGTGTTCACGTTCAGAGCGAAGCCGTGCGAAGTGACCGAGCGGGAGATGTGTACTCCGATAGCGGCGATTTTTGCTTCGGTCTCCGCGACTGTCCAAGCCCCAGTAAGCCCCGTCACGCGTCGAGTCGGGATTCCGAAATCGCCGCAGGTGCGAATGAGCACCTCCTCCAGGCGGCGAACGTAATCGACGGCGCCGAGAGTCTTGCGCCGTAGTGGGGCCAGTTCGGCTTCTGAATCCAAGGCCTCCAACTGAGAGCTGACAGCTGAAAGCTGAGAGCTTGGGTATCCCCGCAAATCAAATATCGGATACCCCACCAGTTGCCCCGGCCCGTGAAACGTAACGTCTCCCCCGCGATCGCACTCGAAGACCTCGACTCCGCGAGCGGCAAGGGATTCGGGTGAGGCGAGGACATTGGCGGATTTTGCGTTGCGTCCGAGGGTGATCACGGGCGAGTGTTCCAGCAGGAGCAAGACATCGCCGATTTGTCCGGCTTTGCGCAGGTCGACGAGCTTTTGCTGCAGGCAGAGGCCTTCGGCGTAGCGGACGGTTCCGAGTTGGACCACGGAGATCAAGGCTTCCAATAGTATAGGGGAGCTGACCGCGCCCGCCGGCGAGGGCGCTTGGGCCACATGGGGCGCGGCCCAAAATCTCTCCTGCGCCCTTCAAGTATTTTTTTTG
>PLUW01000066.1:0-1702 GCA_003162935.1 Acidobacteriaceae bacterium | reverse complement strand
CACCGGTTCGATCCCGGTCAGCTCCACCAATCAACCTGATGTTGGGCGTCAAATGCGACAACCGTGAATCAGTTCACGGTCCAATGAAAGTCGTTTTGACGCCGAACATTGGGTTGGATGTGCTCCAGCAGTAGTATTCGACTTGGTCTTCTTTGAGTCGAATGCCAATGCTGATAGCGAACTCCCATACCCGCTCAGGCGGGTCAGGAAAATGTTGTTGATGAGAGTGGTTGGCCTAACGACCAGCGACAATCGACCAACGACGTTCTCCCAGGACGAACTTTGACAACTGAATAGATTGGGCAAATACAAGGCGAAGTAAATTTTTATGAGTGCCGCAGTACCTGCTGGTGTACGTAAGACTTCTTTGATCGACTAAATGATCTTACCCAGATCGTGAAACCGAGCGAAGCGAGGGATCTGTAGTTGGCGCTACAGTGAACATGTCTAAGCGTGCGAGGAGCAGGGTGGCGCTATAGAGTTTATTCGGTGTGTTTGCGCTTTCCCTGGAAAGAGTTTGCGAATAGCGAACGACGACCAGCGAAAAGCGCGAGTGCCTCGAGTTAATTTTATGGTCAAGCTACTAAGGGCGCATGGTGGATGCCTTGGCAGAAGACGGCGAAGAAAGACGTGGCAAGCTGCGATAAGCTTCGGGGAGCCGCAAGCAGGCATTGATCCGGAGATCTCTGAATGGGGAAACCCATAGGGGCAAAACCCCTATACGGCCTGACGAATCCATAGTCGGGTGCGAGCGAACCCAGGGAAGTGAACCATCTCAGTACCTGGAGGAAAAGAAAGAAACCTCGATTGCGATAGTAGTGGCGAGCGAAATCGCAACAGCCTAAACCTGCTTCACCTTCGGGTGACACAGGGGTTGTAGGGCCAGCAACAGTAGAGTTACCAATCCGGTGGTTAGTCGAAGCCCTCTGGAAAGAGGGGCCATAGAGTGTGATAGCCACGTAGACGAAAATCATCCGGACTCGAAGCTGGTACCTGAGTATCGCGGGGCACGAGAAACCCTGCGAGAAGCTACGGGGACCATCCCGTAAGGCTAAATACGTTCTTCTGACCGATAGTGAACCAGTACCGTGAGGGAAAGGTGAAAAGAACCCCTTCGAGGGGAGTGAAATAGTACCTGAAACCGTGTGCCTACAAACGGTGGGAGGACTATGCGGCGCAAGCCGAAAGTCTGACCGCGTGCCTATTGCATAATGAGCCGGCTAGTTATTCTTGTCAGCAAGGTTAAGCGAAAGCGAGCCGTAGCGAAAGCGAGTCCGAATAGGGCGAATCAGTTGGCAGGAATAGACGCGAAGCGGGATGATCTACCCTTGGCCAGGATGAAGTTAGGGTAAAACCTAATGGAGGTCCGAACGGCTGTTTGTTGAAAAAAGCTCCGATGAGCTGAGGGTAGGGGTGAAAGGCTAATCAAATTCCGTGATAGCTCGTTCTCTCCGAAATAGCTTTAGGGCTAGCGTCGTATGATTTGTCGTGGCGGTAGAGATCTGAATGGACTATGGGGCTTTCCAGCTTACAGAATCCAATCAAACTTCGAATGCCATCGAACAACCAGTACGGCAGTCAGACAGCGGGGGCTAAGCTTCGTTGTCGAGAGGAAAACAGTCCAGATCGCCTGCTAAGGTCCCAAAATACAAGCTAAGTGGGAAAGGAAGTCGGAACGCCCAGACAGCCAGGAGGTTGGCTT
>PLUW01000108.1 GCA_003162935.1 Acidobacteriaceae bacterium | reverse complement strand
GTTTGACTGGCGCCGCGCTTCGCGGCCAGCGCAGACTTGAAATGATCGCGGACGACATTGGCCGTAACCACCTTCAGGAATCCGTAAATGGCATCCTCGTGCCGCGGCCGGAACGAGGCCAGCAGCCGGCTATTGTCTTCGCAGAGTTTCAGGTAGGTATCCTGGATCAGGTCCTCCACCTGCGCCCGGGATGGTTCTCCCCATTGCCGGGCGGTTCTTAGCACCGCGCCGGCAATGACGCCGTGGAACCGGCGGATGAACTCCGTCCACGGTATCTCGTTGTTCGAACTGGCGCACGCTCTGATCAGTTCCGAAGACGAGATAGGGTTGGCCGCTTGCGGCGCTTTCGGACCACGGACGATCTCGAATTCAACTTGGTCGCCTGCTTGGATGAAGATATCCGGTCCATAATGGCGCCCCACGGGGCCGTACCCTTTCGCGCTATTGGACCACTTGACCGAGCCTTTGGGAGTTTCGACCTGCATTTTGTCCCTGTCCCTTTCGCTGGTTCGGCTCACAAAGCACAGTTCGTGGAGGTGATCGCAAAGCCGATTTGTGATTGTCTCGCTGTAGGAAAACGCTGTCAAGCGAATACATCACAATTTGCGATCCACGGTATTTGCGCAATGTACTGGTAAATAAAGGGTTGCAGATGGAAACTCAGACGATGCGGCGGAGAATTCTGATTGTACTTGAAGGAATTAATGCATTAAGCGTGTCAGATTATACTGATGGCCGGCGGTTTGGCTTCTCACGCCAAAAGCTTGCGTTCCAGTACATAGCGAACAAGATCCGCGTTGCTTTGCATCTGCATCTTCAGCAGGCATCGGCTGCGGTAAGTACTAACGGTCTTTACGCTCACATGCAGAACTTCAGCAATATCGGTAAGCGACTTGCCGGAAGCAATCATCCGCATCACCTCAAACTCCCGGTCGGAGAGCAGTTGATGTGGCTCCTTGATCGAAGGCAACTGGATCTCGCGGGCTAGCTTCTCACTGAGTTGCGCGCTGACGTATCGTCCCCCCTCCATCACTTTCCGGGCGGCCTTTACAAGTTCTTCCTCCGCACTATCCTTGCATAAATATCCAGAGGCCCCAGCCTTCAGGCAGCGGACAGCATACTGATCCTCGGGTTGCACACTCAGCATAAGTACGGGGATGTCCGGAGTGAGACCCTTGACCTCTCTCAGGACATCCACGCCGCTTCGCCCCGGCATGTTGACGTCTAATATGAGCAGATCGCAAACTTGTCTTCGAATGTGGCCAACAACCTCGTCTCCGGTACCTGCCTCCACGAACTGCGCGCCAGCGAATGCATTCGCTAGCATGTCCCGTAAACCGCGGCGAACTACCACGTGATCATCTGCCAGCAGGATCAGCATCGTTGCCCCCTTGATGTCTTGATTCGGCGAGCGGAATTTGTAGTGCCACAGTCGTCCCCGTACCTGGATCTCCCCAAATCTGCAGTTCTCCGCCGCAGGCCTCCGCACGTTCTTTCATGCCGAGCAATCCCAGCGATGTCCGTGATGAGGACTCAATGTCGCTTTCGCGAATGCCTTTTCCATCGTCCTGCACTACCAGCAATACATTGCCGTCTTGCTGCGCAAGGGATGCGCGAACCATTTTTGCCTCTGCGTGGCGGGTCACGTTGGTAAGCGCTTCCTGCAAAATTCGGAAAATTGCCGTGCTCCGATCCGCGTCCAACGGGAAGTCCTCTTGCGGAACCGAAACGTCGCAGTGGATTCCCGTAATTGAGGCAAATTCCTTCACTTGCCACTCGATCGCCGCCGCCAGTCCAAGATCGTCGAGCACACCCGGTCGCAACCGGGTGCAGATACTGCGCAGCGATTGCGTAGCATCTTTCAGCCGATTGAGCGTTGCCGCCAACCGGTCAGATAGCTGGGCGTCGTCCTGCGGCGAGAGACATCTGGCCACCCAGTCGACATCCATCTTCACTGCCGTCAGAATCTGCCCAATCTGATCATGCAGGTCGCGAGCAACCATGGTACGTTCTTCTTCGCGCACCTGCTGCACGCGGATTGTGAGAGCCCGCAATTGGTCGCTCTTTATGCGCAGCGACTCTTCAGCCTGCTTGCGCGCAGTGATGTCATAATCCACGCCTATGATGCGCGTTGGCTGGCCCTGGTCGTCTTTGAAAACCATCCACCGGCCGTAGATCCAGTGAATCGAACCGTCGGGCCAGATCACCCGCCACTCTCCGCCCGCGACGCCTGCCTCCGTGGACTCCGCCATGAGGCGGCTAAAGTGGTCGCGGTCCTCCGGGTAGATCAGGGCAACGAAGTCCTCAATGGAAACCGGGCCGGTCCCCGGCTCAAGCCCGAACATCACCTCCGTGGTCGGCATCCAATGAGCCTCACCGGTTCGCAGATCGCGTTCGAAGGTACCCATACTGGCGGCCTCGAGCGCAGTCCGCAGACGGGCCTCACTATCGCTCAATGCTGCCTCGGCCCCTTTGCGATCGGTGATATCTTCGGAGAAAATTACGATCCCGCCGATTTCACCTGCTCTGTTCCGCCAGGGCCGTATTTCCCAGCGCACCCAACGGATGGAGCCGTCGGCACGTTCCAAGCTGCCATCCCCCTGCACGACCTCGCCGCGCAGTCCGCGCCGATGCGCATCTTTCCAAATCTCGGGGATCACCGGATGGACGTCGTCGTGCAACTCGCCGATCAGGCTGCGATCGCCTGGAACATAATTGGTTCGCCAGCGCCGGCTCACGCGGATGTAGCGCATTTCGCGATCAAACATCGCCAGCGCCGCGGGTGCGTGTTCGATGAAAAGCGACAACAGTTCCTCGTTGTTGCGAAGGGCCGCCTCCACCTGCTTACGCTCGGTGATGTCGGTGAAAGTGCCGATCCGCTCGCGCATACTGCCGTCTTTTTCTCTGACTGGGACTGCGCGGGACGAAAACCAGCGGTACTGTCCGTCGGGGCCACGCAGCCGGAACTCTTGTTCATAGCGGTCCCCTTCTTTAAGGAATCGAGACCAGGCCTCTATGACTCTGCCGCGCTCGTCCGGGTGGACAGCCTCGGCCCATTTCTCGCGCGCTTCTTCCGGCGTTTGTCCGGTTAGCTCCAACCAGACAGGAACCTCAATCTCATCGTCAACCATCGTGCCTGCCCAAACAATGTCTGAGGTCGCTTCGGCCAGCGAACGATAACGCTCTTCGCTCAGGCGGAGTCGTTCTTCTGTCTGCTTGCTGTCCGTGATGTCAATGTGTGCTCCGAGCACGCGCTTCACCCGGCCTTGCTCATCGCACTCCGGCGCCGCCCTTGCCAGAAACCAGCGATAGGACCCGTCTCTGTGACGGATGCGGAACTCGCTCTCCCATCGCTGCGGAGGTAGTTTCAGGTAGGCGTCCACTTCCGCCATCAACCGTGGCAGGTCACCAGGATGGACTCGGCTTGACCACTCCTCAAACCGGTTTGGAATCTCATGGTCGGCATAGCCCAGCAGACGTTTCCACGCCGGAGAAAAATAGGCTGCTCCAGCAGGCTCCCACTCCCACAAGCCGGTATTGGAACTCTCGGCCGCGAGACGGAGCCGCTCCTCACTCAGGCTTAGCGCTGCTTGAGACCTGCGATTGACTTCCCCAAGAGCGATGACGAAACCGGAGAGTATTCCAAACTCAACCAGTCCGGCAATTTGGTTTCGGTGGTCTTCAAACCGGAAGGAATGAAGGGGCAGAAGAATAAAATACCAGGAACCCACCACACTTATCAGCGTTGCGACAATGGCGGGGCCGACACCGCAGTACCAAGCGGAGAAAAGGACTGCCGCCCCCACGGTGTGATAAACGTTGGTTGTGCCAAACCACGGTGAAAGCATCTTTCGCAGCAACAGAGCGCCAACTGCGGCCAGCCCGGCTAAAGCGTACCGTCGAGCGGTTGGAGAAATTGTGAATTGAGGAGATTCAGACGCTTCCATCTTTCAATCCTTGCTAGTTAATACTAAATAAAGCAAGCTCGCTTTTGGGGCCGAGGTCCTACACGAACAAGTCTCGCTCCATGCGCCTTGATTGGAATGTCCCGAGAGGGGATGACCGGCGCAACGAGCGGGAACTGTTCTTTCGGGAGGCGAGAACAACTACGAAGCCAAATTGTACTGCTGTTCGACTGCGGCGGCGAGAGAAATGACGCAAGGCAGGCGCGCAATTCCCAAGATTCATGGTCCTCCCGGCCGAGAGCACAAGTCTCTGATTTTGGTTTGAAAGGGATTTTATGAAAACCAGCGCCTCGAAATTGGCGATCATTTACCAGCCAGGCGGCGAGATCAAAAGCAATCCGGTGAATTCCCGTACTCACTCCAAACATCCTCTTGAGGCACCGCGAACCCCATCGCTTTCATTGACGGGGTACTATCCTTCGGGAAAAATTCGGCTACACTCCCACCACTGGGTTTGGACCTTTGGGGCCGGGGCGCGCTCGCTGGTGGGCAAATGAGTTGACCGGGGATCGCGCCGCTTTCGTCATCGAACAGGCGTGATCGCTACTGACAGAATCCTTCCACCACACGATTTCTCTGCAAACCCCGAGCAATTGCCCAATTCCGCAAGTTTTGCTCTTGAATCGGACCTGAGAAAGTGTCGCGCTACATTCCTATTGGCAAGTTTCGCCGGCCTTTTCTCCGAAGGGCAGATGCAGCTCTTCCTCGTTTGGCTGGGAACGCCCTATCCGAAGCTACCCCGAACCGAAAGACTCCCTCACTGAATGGTGACATTCACGACGAATACCTGGGGCGCAGAATAATAGAACGGCTGAGTTGTACCGACGTTTGGCGTATAGGAGCCGTAGACCATGAATTTGTAGTTGCCGGGAGTGGTCCCGGGAACGGTTTTGCCGCCTCCGCCATTGCTCCCGCCGCCACCACAACTCACCGACGCCATACTTGCCACGAGTACAATCAGCAAGAGCAGAGCCGTACCGCAGGGGCGAACGCGTCTCCGCAAAGGCAAGCCAACCGCGAAAATTCCCGCCAGGAAGGTAAGGCACTGCGTCGCAAGCCAGCGCGGACCCTCGATTGGTTCGGCACGCGACAATGTGGTCGGTCCCGTCGAGCCAATGGTCATTGCGGCAGTCACCGCACTTGCGCTCGCCACATTCACCGAGGCCGGAACCGAGCAAGTGGGCAGATCCTTTGCTCCCGGCGGATAATACGCGATCGTGCACGCAAAATAGATCGTGCCGGTAAATCCGTTGGCTGGCGTAACCGTGAGCGCGGACGTGTTGCCCGTGGTCGCGCCCGCTGCGAACGACACAGAACTCGCCGCCGTCATCGTGAACACATTCAGCATGGTCACCGGCACGACGACACCACTGCCGGCGTATACCGAATCTCCGCTGTAGGTCACCTGCACCGTGACGGTTCCGGGGCTCCAATAGGGACCGCTAAAGGTTTGGCTGCAAGAATCATTCACTAAGGTACAGCTAGTGCTCCAGCTTCCTCCGGGGCCATCGGCATACATGAAGATGTATCCGGTCGGAGCCGGCAGTCCACTTGTCCCCGCGACATTGGCCGTGACCGTTAGGTTCTGAGTCGGAAGCATCGAGGACGCGTTCGCGCTGGCGGTTAAAATGCCAGCTGGCTGCTGGCTCACCGTGACTTGTATCGAATTAGACGTTGCAGCTTGGTCATTCGTATCACCGCCATATTGGGCGGTGATGGTGTCCGCTCCCACGGGCAAGTTCGTCACGTTTAAGGTTGCCGCGGAAGCGATGTAGGGATAATCAATCGTCGAAGGGGCGAGGGTGGCGGTCCCCAGCACTGTGTTTCCCGAATAGAATGTCGCCGTGCCGGTGGGCGGAGGAGCCGAGGAGCCGATTGCGACGGTTAACTGGAGGGGGACGTTCTGACCGCGCGCAATTGCAGATAAGGGTGCCCACAGCTGAGCAACGGGGATGGCCTTGGTGATAGTGAAGCTCAGCGGCGTCGTGCTGGCGCTCGCGTTAAAGCTGGCATCTCCTGAATAGCTGGCGCTTATGCTGTGATTGCCAACGCTGAAAGCGGCCGGCACCCACACTGCGGTGCTGGCAGTCCCAACATTCAGCGCTCCTGAACTCACCGTGCCGGTACTCGCCGCATCGGTAAAAGTTGCGGTGCCGGTCGCGATTCCATCGGTCGATCCCGGCGGTGCATTCACTCCCACTAGCTGCGCATCGATAGCGATGGAAGTGCCAAAGGGGTAAGTTCCGCCGTTCGCAAGGACGCCGGTGGTGCCGTTGGTGTACAAGTAATAACTTCCAAACATCGACAAGTTGCTCGCTTCCGGAGTGACATTCACGGAGACCGGATTGGAAGTGCTGGAAGCGAAAACACTATCTCCGCCGTAGCGCGCGCTCACACTGTATTTGCCTCCGGGAAGGCTGTTCACGTTCGCGCTTGCCGCTCCTCCCTGAAGCGTTAAGAGCTTCAGTCCCGCATTGTTCTCAGGGGCGGCCGTTGTTACCAGCTCAACGCCTCCCGTCGGCGTGCCGCCGCTGCCGCTCACGCCAACATTCACCAGGACCGGAGTGCCGTGGGTAAAGCTGGTCTGGCCGAGGGTAAGGTCTGTCGAGGTCGACTCAAAGCTGAGCGAATTCCAGTTGCTGAACAGTTGATTTGCATCCACGCTGCCCCATCCGGTTGCCAAATCGTATCCCGGACCGGCGTAATAGCCGAGCGTGTAATAACCGTTGGTATTGTCATTGGCAGTGCTGAGCGTGCAATTCGGACTGCCCTGCTGGCAGGGCACGATGTTGCTTCCCACCGTGACATCGTGAAAGGCCGAAGGATGTTGTGCCGCCAGGGGATAGAGAATGAAGTTTGCCTGTCCCTGCGGCCCGTATTTCTGGTTGATTAACGCCATAATTCCGGCCATCGCCGGAGACGAAGCCGAAGTGCCTCCCACGCTGGTGATCGTCAGGTCTCCGTCGGAAACAACGCAGTACCCCGGACCGGTGCAGATCGGGTAAAAGCTGTTATTTTCCCCCGCCGCGGCAAACAGTGCCACGTCAGGCAGATCGCGCACACCGTCATTGGGGACGCCCTTCCCACTCTGCCAGGCAGGTTTCGGATATCCGGCCGTGCAAGATGCATACGTGCCGTCGGGAGCATCAACGCCAGTCGCGCAAGTGCTCGGTCCGCCGCTGCCGGCGACAATATTCGAATTATTGGGTTGGTATACTCCGCCGTTGGCAAGATTCAGTCCGAAGGGATTGTTCCACGGTTGCTCCGGAATCGGCTGCAGAAGCGAGGTGGTCGGAAAAATGGTCTGCACGGTGTCCCAGTAGCTCTCGAGTTGGCTCTGCTGGGCTGCCGAGCTTTGGTTGTAACTGCTGTAATAAAAATCCGTTCCCCCCACCGAAACGTTCCAGGGAGTGGAACTGAAACCGTTCATTGCGATCCCAAGCTGTGCGGACTGGGAGCTGTTGAAGTTGTCGCAACCCGCCGGACCGCCATCTCCGGCGGCGACGAACGAAGTCTGTCCCTGCGCCGCCGCCTGTTCCCAGAGCGCATTCCAGAACTGGTTGCCCGCCGAGCCGAGGTAGGGTTCGCAGGTGCCATAGCTGGTGCTCAGCACTGAGGCCACATCGTCGTCCACGGCTCGCGTCGCCGCAAGATACAGACCGTTTTGCACCGAGGTACCCGCCGACGTGTACAGGGTAATCGTCGCTCCGGGCGCAACCGCTCCCGCTTCCTCGACGTCGAGATACGATTCGACGAAGGCATCGTTTTCCCCAGGATCCAGCCCATCGATCACCACATTCAGCGGACTGGCGGGCAGCCCAAAGAACGACCGATACGTCGCGACCACCGTGGGATCGACGTTGGATGCGCCGATCAGGCCGATGGTGACGCCGGTGCCGGTGACTCCCGCTGCGTACAGCGGATTCAAATCGTACTGCAGAGCAAAATCTCCGGGAGACAACTCGAACAGATCGTTATATTCCGGAAAAGTCCACTGCGGAACAAACTTGCGGGTGGCGCGGTCATAGACAGCTTTGCCGAGCACCTTCACATAGGGCGTGGGCTGAAAATCGTTGATCGGACTTATGCCGGCAATCACTGGCGCCAGCGCGGCCGGCACTTGCGGATCGAGGTTGTTGGCGTAGTGCTTCTTGCCTTGGACCGCATAGCTGTGAATCTCGGTGTGAAAAGCGGAACGAACCTGTCCGGCGGTCCCGGAAAATTCAATCGCGGTTCTCCCTCGCGTGACCCGCTCCACCGAAAACCCCTGCCGCTCCAGCCATCCGCGGACCGCAGCGATCTCAGAATCGGCCGGGCCATAGTCCCCTGCGAACTGCTCCGGCGTCAGCCAGTGATGATAGTTGGGACTTCCCGGCCGGTGCGCCTCCTGCAAAAACCGCTGCAGCGCCGACTCGCGTTCTGGGGACCGCTGCAGCAGCAGTAACATTCGCTCTGCCGGAAAAGAATCCGCCACCGGGCCTAGATCATAGCGAGCCTGCGCCAGCGGATGCACATTCCCTTTCAACGTAACCGGCACCCGATTGTCAATCGGTTGCGTAATGCGCGACGCAGGCTGGCTCTGCGCCCCGGCCATGGTGGACATGGCGGCGATCAATGTGGCAAGGATGAAGCACTGAACCGACTGGCAGAAGGTGGGCGTGGTCATGTTTCACCTCATGATCGATCTGCATGATCGATCTGCAAAGAACCGGGCAATCTCGAGGTGACGGGGGACGTCGTCGACGAATCCCCCGCCGGAACCATCCAATTGCTTGGGCGGGAGTAATGAAAGTAAGCAGAACCCGCAAGCGACTTGCCTGCGTGGGCCGGAGCAAAGACGAAGCGGTTACTCTCAGGAATTCCTCCAGCCTATCCGTTACCGCGATTAGACACCCTTCTGGATCAGTTTGGAAGGCAGGTGTTGAAATCAGACATTTCGCTCAACGATTTGCTCTGGTTTGTACCTCTGGATGGTTCGTGCTCACACTTGCCACACAGAATTAGTCGGAAAGAACTCAACTATTCTTCGTGCCCTCGGTTCGAAGACGGAAGTTTCTTCTCGCGATCTTGCCCGGCCGCATTATTAAGGGTCGGCGGCAACGTTCTTCTCGCCAGCCTTACTACCCGCCTCGAACCTATGCCAGCCGAAGGTTTAGTGAACGTAGCATCGAAGCCCGTCAGTTCGCGACGCTCTGGTTCGACACCGAGTCTACCGGCCGTCTGGGCATCAAGCTGCCCGGTTACTGGCAGATTCTCAGTCTTCTGAAATCCGCGAATGCTCGCTCGGGTTCGAAGACCGACTACGCCATCGACTTGCCCGCTATAGTGTGCTTTGTCCCGCAGACTTCGCTGCATCTGCTTGACGTCGTTGGGATGTGTGACCGTGGGCCCTTCTTTGCTGGGATTGTCTCCCGAAGCGAGCACCGTCGGACGTGGTCCCGAGATCCCCGCCGTCAGCGATAAGAAGACGATCCCAGCCCACGCCACTTTGCTAGATAAAATCATTTCTTCTCCTCGAATCGCGCACCGGCGATCGAATGCCAAGACAAGAAGCGTGGGGCGTTTCGGGGCCTCTCTCTTGACAGTCTCGACCGTATCAAGTCGCTAACGAGAGCCTGGCACGGTCCCTGCTTGCGTCCAGCACGGCGACGAATGCTCGGCCCGGCAGAACCGAAACGTTTCTCTCACTACTCGTATGAGCCGCGCAGTCGAGTCTTCGGCATCCTTCATCGAGTTCGAGATAGCCGGCTATTTCACCTCAGTCAGAATGGTCACAAACGATGAGTCGATCCGCTGGGTGCTCAAGCCGGAAGTGTTCCAAGAGGTCCCCGTCTGATAGTTGTTCGTAAAGATTCAACAGGCGGAACGTAAGCATTGGAGTGGGCGCGAGGCACAGGGAGATAAAGCTGGTCGTAATTGGCCCTGACTTCAACCAATGTATTGTTCTTGTCGACAGTGATCTTCTTGGCTTGGCCCAGGTCGGAGAGCAATACGTTCCTTAGCTGGATGTTGAGATCTTCGGTGATGACTTGGCCACCGGTGAGGACTGCAATATCCTGCAACATACTCTTGCGCGGAACACCCAAGCCGGACGCCCTTACGGCAGCAACCTGCAACGGGCCACAGAGTTTGTTCACCACCAGAGCCGCCAGTACTTCGCTCCCGACATCCTCTGCGATTATGAGCAGTGGCCTGCCAGTCTTTCTAATCTGCTCCAGCAGCGGAAGGATGTTTTTCTTGGAATTGAGTTTCCCTTCGTGAATGAGGATATAAACGTTCTCGAACGCAACTTCCATGCGTTCGGGATCGTTGATGAAGTAGGGTGAGAGATACCCGGTGTCGAATTGCATACTGCCCGCCTGTGTTTTGTCGCTGTCCGTGATGAGGCTCCTGTCGCGGGTCGCGGCAGATTTTTCCATAAGAGCCAAGATGCGCTCGTTTACCGTAGCAAGTATTGCAGCCATGATTGCAGAACCTCCGCCTGCCGTGTTTTCGCGGCAAACTCTTCCCACCCCTGTTAATGAATCCCCAAAGTGAATTGTTTCGTTCCAACATAGTTGTGCGGTGCTTAGAGTGTTAATGCACGCTCATCGCCGGATTGTTTCTGCAACGAGTCCTCGCGCAACAGGCCCCTCACCTGCCCTTGAATATGTTGGGGCAGGCCCTGATACGCTTCACGTAGCTCCGCCAAAAGATTCCCGGCGGCTTGAATTTCATGGTTCATGTCACCCCTCCTGTTTTGTCGCCACGATCTAACTTCGTCTTATCGTCCAGCCGATCAATGACCCCGCGGCGACGCCTATCGCGAACGTGATCGCAATCGTCAGCACACCGTGTCGCTGGAGGCGCTGAGTCGTGTCATGCAGAAACTCTTCGGCAGCATCACCGCCCTGCTTGCCGGCACGTCTCGCTACTTTCACACCATCCTCGATCGCATCGGCTATCGCGCTGACTGCGCGGGAAGCCTGCTGCGCCGATTCAGTAACGTGTTCAGCCGCTCTTTCTACTACGGTTTGTGACATTTTCCCTCCAGTGGCCCTTACGATGTTGTGTTGATCCGTCTTATTCGCCTACGGCTGTTCACAAGCCAACATTTGTTCGCCAAGGCCTCTGTGGCTTCAGAACTCCGTAAGCTGCGAGTATCGGCCGTTCGGCTTCGGAAGACTGTTCAGAATTGATCGTTTTGGAAATCAAAGGTGCACAAGGGGGCAATTTCGACCTCGCCCGACGAAGGAGCCCCTATTTTTTAACTTCGGGAGGCGCGATCTGAACCCGAATGGCGTGAATGTTGTCGGACTTTGTGGTGTCCACGGAGACTACTGGGAAACTGCCGTTTGCGTCGCGCACTTGAACGGTTTGTGTGGCCTGCTCTCCGGAAGNNCCACCTGCTGTTTGATGGTTTGGGGACCGGTTGAACTGGGGATCCGGGCGGTGGTTGCGCGCTTAACCAGGTGCAGGCTGCCGTCCCCGACCGATCCGGGAACACTGATGGAATAGGTTTCGACTGTGCTGCTCTTTTCTCCAGAAGCAGTCGCCGCTTCGTCGCTCACGGTACGAGATACTTCGTCGAGCTTGCCTTCAGAGTCGGGGATGGAGACTTGCTCCTCGGCGCTACGGTTGTCACCTTCTTGCCGGGTAGTCGTTCGCCGGATCTCGCCCACTTGCCAATTTCCGGCGCCATCGGGAAGCAGCGTAGTTTTTTGAGATGCAACCGTGCCGTTCGCGCCTTGTTCGCGGCGCTCTTGCACCTTCACAGCCGGAACCAGACCGCCGTTGACGCTTGGGAGCATCACGGTGGTTTTCGTCTCTTCCACGTCCTTACCAGTTTTTTGCGTCTCCTCAATGCGGCGCTGAACCAGTCGAAGATTGCCGTTGGCATCGGGATCCGAAGTGGCGCGCACTACTTTGGACTTACCGCCGGGCAGAGTGTGCTTTTCCTCTTCGATCACCTCTACCAGTGTTTTCACGCCATCGGCATCGCGGCCGAAGGTACGCGTGGTGGTGCGCACGGTGGCAGCGTCCAGTTGCACAGTTTCCTTTTCAATGTCCTGGTAAGGTTCGAAATGTCCGTCAGACCCGCGGCGCTGGACCGATTGCCTGTCGAGGGTGCGATTGCCGCTCTGGGTGCGGCTTTCGATGGTGCGCATGGGATCCGAATTTTCGCGGTGCGAGTTGGTTGTAGCCGTCCAGGACTTGTTCGGGTCGCCCGTTTGGGAATCGGAAGCTTGTGCCCAAAGCGCGGGACCGGACCCGAGACCGGAACCGAGACCCGAACAAAGCCATGCCACGATCGCGATCAGCATGCGCGGGCCCAAACGCGTCGCACGGGACGTGCGAGGGCGGCCGTCGTTCCATCGACGGTCCACGCGTGGAGATCGCCCGTGTACTTCACGTTCGGAGATATTTGTGGTTGGCACGCCTATAATCCTCTGCCTACACGCCCTCACTGCTCCTGCGTCATTCGTTGCGTCGGCAAGCGCATTGGTTACGTGAGAAGCGTGTTCGGCCTCAACTATGCGCGACAGAGATGAACTCCGCTGGTCCGTATTGCTCACAATGGATGATCGCCAGATGCAGCGCACCCCAAGTAGAACTGAATACGGACCTCTGCGTGTACTTCGCCCGTTTCGGGGTGAAGGCTCGCTCCGTTCGCGAGATGGTCAATTCTGAACAGACTTGGGAAGCGGCAAGACTTACAAAAGTGAAGTCCGCAAAAGGCTCAGAAGAGGGGCAGACCCAGAGCCAGAACCTTGGGCGATTTGGATTGGCGTCCGCCCTTTTGTGCAGTAGGAATTTAAGGAGAAATTCAATGCCCTACGTTACTGTCAGTAAAGAAAACTCCGGTGACATCGATCTCTACTATGAAGATCATGGCGCGGGTGACCCCGTAGTCCTTATCCACGGATATCCCCTGAGCGGCGCTTCCTGGGAGAAGCAGGTCGCAGCGCTTCTGGCCGCAGGTCACCGTGTCATCACCTATGACCGCCGAGGATTCGGCAAGTCCAGCCAACCAACAACCGGATACAACTACGACACCTTCGCAGAGGACCTGCACAAGCTCGTGACGCAGATCGAGCTGCATGATTTCGCGCTGGTCGGTTTCTCGATGGGCGGCGGCGAAGTCGCCCGCTACTTGGGGAAATACGGAACGAAGGGCGTGAGCAAAGCCGTATTTATCTCCTCAGTCCCGCCGTTCCTGCTGAAGACACACGACAACCCGGAGGGCGTGGACGGGAGTGTCTTCGAGGGAATCCAGAAAGCTGTAGCCGCTGACCGTTATGCATTCTTCGCTGAGTTTTTCAAGAACTTCTACAACACGGACGTCTTGCTCGGCAAGCGTGTCAGCGAACAGGCCGTTCAGTCCAGTTGGAACATCGCAACTGGCGCCTCGGCCACCGCCTGTCTCGCTTGCGTACCCACATGGTATGAGGATTTCCGCAAGGATCTGACCCACATCGACGTGCCCACCCTGGTCATGCAAGGCGATGCGGACCGGATTGTGCCTCTCGCCGCCTCCGGGCTACGGACTTCCAAGCTGATCAAGGGGGCTCGCCTAGTGGTGGTGAAGGATGGACCGCACTGCATAACCTGGACCCACGCCGCCGAAGTGAACGCTGAATTGGTCAACTTCCTAGGGGAAGGGCTTGCGAAGCATGCAACCGCATCCCCCCAGAAGGAAGCGGTTGCATAGACAGACTGTTCTTTCGACTGTTGCTTGCCCAGGGTGCCGCATGAAACCGGCACCCAACCTTTTCGCATGACGCCGGTGACGAATCGCTAAACTCCACCGCTTCGCAGCACACCCCGTTCACGCCGCCTTGCGGGCTTTCGTCGCTGTCTTCCGCGCGGTGCGTGGTTTTTCCCGGGATTGTGCCGCGGTCTTTCTCGCTTTGGGCGCGGCTTCTACCATGGATGGCGATTCCAGCTTGGGCTGTTTGGCTGTGCGATGGTGGCCATGGTTCAACGGCTGGATGCGCGCGGCTTCTGCGTCCATCCGCAACTGAGCGTCGCAATCTTTTTGGCGCTCGTCCTCTAGGTAGGCGGGGATCGTTTTCGTTGTCATAGCCAGAGTGTGGCAGAACCAGCGCCTTCCAAACTGTCCAATTTAGCTCTATCTCAACGTCCACGATCAGTGGAGTGGAGGAAGTAACTTGCTGGCAGAGTTCCGCGGCTATGAACCCTCTGATTCGCGTGTGTCGGTTCTCAAAACAATCTGGGGGAATGAGCAATTCTGGACAGTCCATCGGAGGGCGAGGATCTAGCATGGGTATTCAGTGAGTCGTGGTTCGAACCACGGAAAGCCCCCTGTGGGGCAGGTGCGGTTCGTATCGTCCGGGTGGGTACAACTCAAGGAGAACAACATGAGAAAGCTGATGAGAATTTGTTTTGCGGTCGCCCTGCTGACCTTTGGAGTAGCTTCGGCACAGGACACCGGCAACCATAACAATATGATGAAGGCGGAAGACTCCGAAAACGAGGTTCAGATCACGGGTACAATTAGCGATACCGGCAAGACGTTTGTCAGCGAGAGCGACCATAAGAACTGGACCATCACCAACCCTGAGGCAGTGAAAGGACACGAGGGGCACCGTGTCGTCTTGAGGGCAAATGTCCACGCGGACAAGAACGAAGTGCACGTTGTGTCAGTCAAAATGGCGAAGTGATCGCAAGTAGACCGACAGCATGCGGAACGACTCTGTCGATCAGCCGTACGGGCGATCGAAATGGGGCCGGGTTTTGGTTTGCAATCGAGCGCCCGCCATCTGGCCGCGCGAATCCGCCCTCAACAGGTTCAACAATCAGATGGAGACAACAGAATTCGCCGACCCACCTGGTTTGCGCCAGGTGCGCTAGTGTGTCGAACCTCATAAATACTGACATTGTTGCCGACCGAAGAGCGCGTAACCGTCTGCAAAATCGGCTACAGCGATGCAGCGGAAGAACCAGCGCCTAACTGGTGGCAAGCTGCTTGAGACCCAGACCGGCCCTTTTCCTAGACCGGAAGGCGTTTCTGCCAAGCTCATTGGATAAACCATCGCGACGGACTTCTTTACCATTTCCCTGCCATGCGTGTCTTTCCCTGTCCTGGGACACCAGCGAAGGGGGATGCTCCACTTCGCCGCCAACTAACACCCTACGGACCGATGGGTGCAGTTCGGCACTGGGCAATTCAAAAGCGCTGGCTCGAGAAGTTACTTGAGTTACTTGGAGTCACCATTACCTCGAGAGCATGATCGTCATTATTAATTATTGATGGAGGCTTTCGATGTCCTCAAAAAATATCTTCGCGCCTGCGCTGCTGTGCGGATTATCCGCTCTTTTTCTACTGGGTCTGTCCGGATGTGGCAGTTCGACGCCTCCGCCCATCGCTGTTGCGATAACGGCGCCCAACGGCACGCAGAGCATCGATCAAGCGCAAACCGTGGCGATCACCGCCTCGGTTGCAAACGACGCGAAGAATGCAGGAGTGGCGTGGAGCGTTTCGGGTGGCGGCACATTGACCAACCAAACCACGACGTCGGCTACATACAATACCCCAGCGTCGGTGCCTGCTGCGCTGACGGCAACCGTGACGGCGACCTCGATCACCGATTCGACGAAATCGGCTACGTTGCAGATCAAGGTCAATCCTCTGCCCGCCGTAACAATGACATCGATTGCGGCGGCGACTGCGGGGACTGCCTACAACGCCGCGCTGACTGCGTCCGGAGGAACCAGTCCGTATACGTGGAGTGTCAACCCGACAACGCTACCCCCGGGATTGAGTTTGAACAGCAGCACGGGGGTAATCAGCGGCACGCCGACCGGGGGAGGCGGGGGTTCGTTCGCCTTCAAGGTTACCGATGCAGCGGGTGATTCCGCTACCAGTCCGGCGATAAACTTTACCGTGAACGCGCCACCGGCGTTGACCATTACGACTCCATCGTTACCGGCGGGGGTGATGGGTACGGCGTACAGCCAAACGCTGCAGGCGACCGGTGGTGTTGCGCCATATAAATGGAGCTATACAGGAAGTTTGCCCGCTGGGTTGAGCTTGAGCAGCGCAGGCGTGATTTCGGGTACGCCGACCGGAACTTTCACCGGCACATCGAACTTCGCAGCTACGGTGACAGACTCCCAGACGCCAACGAACGCCACGAATGGCGCCAACCTGGGCATCGCGATCAGCGCGCCAACGCTGAAAATTACGCCGGCAACGCTGCCGGGCGGGACACTCGGAACCGCGTATAACCAGACGCTGGGGGCGACGGGCGGCATCACGCCGTACGCCTGGTCGATCAGCGTTGGAGCGCTGCCTGCCGGCTTAACGTTGAACGGGGGCACGGGTGCGATTACGGGCACTCCGACGGGCAGTGTGACCGGCCCGATCAACTTTACGGTCAAGGTAACGGATGCGGAAGTGCCGGCGGGGACGGCGACGGCGGCTCTGAGCATCACGATTACGGCGGCGCCGCTGAGTGTGGTGACGAGTTCGCTGCCGACGGGAGTCGACGGATCGAACTACTCGACGACGTTGCAGGCGGCGGGCGGAGTGTCGCCCTACACGTGGCAGGTGACGACTGGCAGCCTGCCGGCGGGACTGACGCTAAGTGGGAACACGATCTCAGGTTCGCCCACGGGAGTGGGGACGACGTTTACGGTGACGGTGACGGATGCGGAAACACCGACCGCGCAAACCGCGACGAAACAGTTGACGATCACGGTGAATCCGGCGCTTTCGATCACGACCGCGACGTTGGCGGCGGGCACGGTAGGCACCAGCTACAGCCAGACGCTGGCGGCAGCGGGCGGCATCACGCCGTATGCTTGGGCGGTGACGAGCGGCAGCCTGCCGGCGGGACTGACACTGAACGCTTCGACGGGCGCGATCACAGGCAAGCCGACGGGGCCGCAAGTGGGGCAGATCAACTTCACGGTGACGGTGACCGATTCGGAGAATCCGGCCAAGACCGCGAACGCCAACCTCAGCATCACCATCAGCGCGCCTACGTTGACCATCACTACAGGCTCGCTTGCCACGGGTGTAATCAACCAGTCTTACAACGCCAGTCTTTCCGCAACGGGCGGCATCGCGCCCTATTCGTGGACCATCAGCGCTGGCAGTTTGCCGCCCGGACTGAACCTTAGCAGTTCAGGCGCGATCACGGGGACGGACAGCACGCAGACCGGGACCTTCAATTTCACCGTTCAGGTCACGGACTCTGAGTCGCCAGCGCAGACCAAGACGAAGGGTCTGAGCATCAGCATCAATAACAGCGCTCCGCTCCAGATCACGACGACCGGTCTGCCGGCAGGAGTCATCAATACTCCGTATTCGAACAGTGCGTTCCTGTCGGCCACCGGCGGAATTCAGCCCTACACCTGGAGCATCAGCTCCGGCAGTCTGCCTCCGAATGTCACGCTGAACGCCAGCACGGGCCAGATTTCGGGAACGCCGACGTCCACGGGAACGTTTAACTTCACCGCCAAGGTGACGGATTCCAGCAGTCCGATGGAAACGGCGACCGCTAATTTGAGCATTACCGTCAATGGCACGCTCACGATCACCACGGCGTCGGTTCCCAACGGCAGCGTCAGCACGCAATACAATGCCACGGTCAGCGCGGGCGGCGGCATACAGCCTTACAGCTGGAATATCACCAGCGGAAGCCTGCCGCCGGGGCTCAATTATGGCAACAATAACAACAGCCTGAGCATATCCGGACAGCCGACCACAACGGGGAGCTATCCCTTCACAGTTCAGGTCACCGACAATCAAGGGGACACGGCCAGCCAAGGTTACACCATCGTCATCGGCACGCAGCCGGTGGGCTATACGATTTCCGGCACGGTGAGTTATAGCGGCTCGAAGACCGGCTGGACTTATCTGGAATTGAGCAGCAGCAACTGTAACGGCTGTAACAACCTCGGCACCAGCATCTCCGAAGCCACTCTCACCTCGACGGGAGCTTTCACCATTCATGGCGTCACGCCTGGCACCTACACTTTGCAGGCGTTCATGGATAACATTGGCTACGGCGCCCAGAACGCGTCGAACCCCACGGGCAGCACCAGCAACTTGACCGTTACCGACGCGGGGCTGAGCGGCGTCTCCATCGTTCTGACCGATCCCGCCCCGGTGGTTCTCAGTTCGGGTCCTAGCTGGAGCGCGAGCAGCGGGTCGGGCGGATTCAACGGCGGCGCCCTCGTCTCCTTCGGGACCATTACGAACAACAACGGCATCGAGATGGCTGCCTCCTACACCCTCGAATGGAGCACCAGTTCGTCGTTCGCCTCAGTCGCTGGAAACAAGAGCTTCCCGGCAAGGGGCAACAACAACCCCTGGATTGTCACCGGCCTCACGAGTGGTACTACCTACTACTTCCGCGCCGAGGGCGTAGCCGTAGGCGGTTCGACCAGCAACTGGTCGGCGATTTCCAGCGGAATAACCGTCGGCGCTCCTTCCACTGGCAACGCGGTCTCCGGCACGGTCACGTTTAGCGGGACGGCTACCGGGCCGCTGTATGTTGGCTTCTACGACCAGAACACCGGGAATGTCTATGCCGATCAGGTCGG
Organism: Acidobacteriaceae bacterium; assembly: GCA_003162935.1. Classification (GTDB taxonomy): domain Bacteria; phylum Acidobacteriota; class Terriglobia; order Terriglobales; family Acidobacteriaceae; genus Acidiflorens. Next base: position 12,316 of record PLUW01000108.1, on the reverse strand, counting down.
AACCGAAGCGGACCCGCCGACGAGCCCGGCAAGTTACTCAGTCAAGGTTCCGACCGGCTCCAATTACTTCTTCTTCGGAATCCTCGACCAGAACAACTCAGGCATGGTCGGCGGTCCGGGACAAATCTCCAACGTGAACGGAAACGGCAACCAGGCCCCCGTAGTCATCACCGGCCCGTTAACCAACGAAGATCTCACCTTGTCGAGCGCCAATAGCGCTGCTGTCGTGATGACGCAGAGCCAGCAACAGATCAGCCCGAGCGGCACCACCACCAATTACAGCATCGGATTCAACGTCAACGGTCTGTTCAAGCTGCCAGTGGCGGTGGAGATTGCTTCGGACAACGATCCGGGAGTGGTCATTCCCGCGGACATTGCCAATAACGCCTTTAACGGCAACTCCGATAAGTTCAACTTCTGGACCAGCCTCAACGGCGCCACGCCGAAGGTGGGCGATCAATACACGCTGAACGTCACCTACAGCGATAACACAACGCAAGTCCTGACCGTTACGGTCGGCGCCGTGCTGAATGCCTTCGCCACCGATCTTGCACCGCAGGGGAGCGGCGTCAGCGTGACTCCCAATTTCAGCTGGACCGATCCCGCCAACGCCAGCAATTACACCTACCAGTTCTGGTTGTGCTGCGATTCGAACGGGACCGTCTGGCAGATACCCGGCAACAACTCCAACTCGAACGGCTTCTCCAGTTCCATCACTTCCATTACCTGGGGCGTCGATCCAACCGGATCGGGCAACCTGCCGAACGTATCCAGCCTGAGCGGCAGCACAAACTACAGCTGGCAGATTCAAGCCTCGGACACGAACGGCAACTCGGCGCAGGTCCAGGTGAGCTTCGAGACGGCGGCAACGCCCTTGACGTTGCCTGCATCCGGAGCTCTGTCGTCGGCTGTCGTCGGCCAAAGCTACTCGGGCGCGATCAACGCCTCGGGCGGCGTTGGGCCGAACTACACGTTTTCCGTGAATGGCAGCCAAGTCCCCACCGATGGATCGCAGTATGCCATCGCGGATGGCATATGGGTTTCAAACAACAGCGGTAACACTCTGTCGATTGGCGGAACGCCGAGTGCGGCTCAAACCGTGACATTACTCAACATCACGGTGACTGACAGCGGCAGCAATACCGCCGGCCCGGACACGTACACCATCACCGTCAACGCAGCCTCGCCGCTTTCCATCCAAACGGCGACGCTGCCGGGCGCCAACGAGGGCTGGGCCTACAACTCCTACATACAGGCCTCCGGCGGCGTGCAGCCTTATACGTGGACCATCACCAGCGGGAGCAGCAGTCTTACCGCTGTTGGGCTCGCCTTCACCGGCAACCCCAGCAACAACCAGGGGAGCGCGGAAATCTCCGGAACGCCGAGCGCAGCCGGAACCCCGAGTTTCACGGTTCAAGTCACCGATAATGTGGGGAATACCGCCAGCCAGCCGCTCAGCATCGCGGTTACGGATTGCCCGAACAACAGCAAGCTCACAGGCAATTACGCGATGTTGATCCAGGGTTGGTCGGACAGCAGCCAAGGCGAAGTGTTTACCGGGCTTGCGGCCAGCTTCGTAGCCAACGGCGCCGGCAGCATTACGGGGGGAACTGGCGACTTTAACGACCCCGCAGACGGCTATTCGCAAGTGACCTTCACAGGCACCTCCTGCGTGGGTCCCAACAATCAGGGATTGATGACCATCAATACCGGCAGCGGCAGCAGAACGCTGGCCTTTTCGTTGCAATCCGGCGGGAACGGAAACATCATCTGGTACGACACGAGCCAGGGATTCCAGGGCTCCGGCGTGCTGCTCAAGCAGACCACACCGGTCGCGCTTTCCAAGATCACCGGACCCTACGCAATGGGACTGATCGGTGTAGACCAGGGTGGCAACCGATTCGGAGTGGCCGGGGCATTCACGGCCAACGGAACCGCCGACTGGGTCAGCGGACAGTTGGATGCAAACGATAGTGGAAACGTCAACAGCGGGAACGGCACCAGCAGCCCGATCCCCTTCAGTTCGAGCAATGTTAGTGCAGTCAATGCGACGACCGGGCGGGGCACTGTCGGGATTGACGTTTCCGGGGTTGGCACGCTGAACTTTGCGTACTATGTGGTCAGCGCTTCTCAACTGTTGCTGGTCCAAACCGATGCGATCACCGGCCCGGGCGGCTCGCTGTTTACGGGCCAGATTCTCCAGCAAAGCGGCACGTTCACTGCCGCGTCGCTCGACGCCGTCGGCGTGCTTGAGACGCAAGGTCTTGATACCAACAACTCGCCGGCCACGCCAGATGCCCAGGCCGGGTTCTTCACACCCAACGGTTCCGGGTCGCTCTCCGTAACTCTGGACGACAACGACGGCGGAACCATGAGCACGGGCACGGCTTCGGGAACCTACAGCGTCGCGTCGAACGGACGCGTGACCACTACCCTGACTGGCGAAAACCACCCGCCGCTCTTGTATATGATTGCCAAGAACCAGGCCATTCTGCTGAGTACCGGTGGCAAGGTGAGCTTTGGGACGCTGACGCCTCAGGTCGGAAGCAGCTTCACGCTCGCCTCCCTGGACGGAAATTACCTGGGTGGAAATGAGCAGCCCGTCGATTCCAACGTGAAGGCGAACCTCATCCAGATCAACGCCAACGGAGCCGGTAGTCTTACCGGAACTCAGTACCAGGTCCAGAACTGCGGGAGCGGGTGTTGGGAACCGGAGAGCAGCACCATCCCGGCCGGCTTGACCTATCAACCTGTCTCCGGAGGGCCTGCCGGAAAATTTGAAATAGACGAGGGCGGCGTTCCACAGGTCTATCTCTACATAATCAACGACAACACCTCAGGCTCCGGGCAGGCCGTGATCCTGAACGTGGGGTCAAGCAGCGATGGTAACTGCACCAACGACTGCAACCCGTCACTGACGGATTTCCATCAGTGACAAATCGCCACTGAGAAAATCACGGACCGGCGGCCTTACGCTGCCGGTCCACTTTGTTTTGAGAGCGCTAAAAACACTGAATTCGGCGCACTCCACTGCTGTGTCCCAACTTTGAAACACGAGATCAAACTTCGCCGGCTGATCGCGCGCCTTTTGCGACGTTAGACCTCCGCCCCCGCATCCCGCTCATTACTTTCCTTGCTCTGCTGCTCGTCCCATACTCATCGCATGGCTTCGGATGCCAATAACCGTACGCTCGCTTCGTTCCTCGATTATCTGCGGGTCGAGCGCGGATCGGCGAAGCTGACCATTGCCGCCTACGCCAGCGACCTGGTCCAGTTTTCTGAGTTTTTGGAGAAGCGGCGCGTGCTCCTCGGCGGTGCGCGTCGCAGCGATGTTCGTGAGTACATCCAGGAATTGTTTTCCCATTCGCTCGACGGCCGCTCAGTGGGAAGAAAGCTTTCTGCCATCCGCCATCTTTATCGCCATTTGCTGCTCGACGGAAAAATCAAGAAAGATCCAACCCTGAACATCGATCTGCCCAAGCAATGGAAAGTCCTGCCCAAGGCGCTAAGCCGCGACGAAGTCGGAGCCATGCTCGGTGAAACAAAGCTGTGCGAAACAAAGCTCGGCGCAACGAACTCGCACCATGAAACCGCGCGCGGACAAGCGCTCGCCCTCCGCGATCGCGCCATGATCGAGCTTCTCTATGCCGGAGGCGTGCGCGNNTCGCCACTCCTGTTCCTGGGCGTAAGAGGACGCCGTCTCACCCGCCAGCGCGTCTGGCAGTTGGTCGGCAAGGCCAGCCTCGCAGCGGGACGCCACGCCAGTCCCCACATGCTCCGCCACTCCTGCGCCACGCACATGGTCGAAAATGGAGCCGACCTGCGCACCGTGCAAACCATCCTCGGCCATTCCGATATTTCGACCACTCAGATTTACACGCACGTCGCGCTCGACCGCTTAAAGAGCGTCTACACGAAACATCATCCGCGCGCGAAAGCGAAGGCGTCGACGGGATGATCGCGGAGCGGACAATTCACGATCGCAACCATCCCCGCACCATCGTCGAGCGCGCCACCGACGACTTCCTGCGCCACTTGCGCGAGCGCAACGCCTCTTCTCACACCATCAAGGCCTATACGGGAGACCTCGACGTCTTCGCCTCCTACATCGGCCAGCGCGGATGGGATTCGATCGATCACATCGCCATCCGCGGCTTCCTTTCGCACCTCTACGACAAAGGATTGAGCAAGCCTTCTGTAGCCCGAGCGCTCGCCGCCGTGCGTTCGCTCTATCGCTACCTCGCCCAAGAAGGAGTCGTCGAGCAAAATCCCGCCAAGCTGGTCTCCACGCCCAAGCTGCCCAAGAAACTGCCGCGCGTTCCGACCATCGAAGAAATGAATAACGTGCTCGACGCCAAGATGCCCGAGGTCGCCTCGTTTCCCGAGCGCGATCGTCTGCTCTTCGAACTGCTCTACGGATGCGGCATTCGTAACTCCGAGCTCGTCGGCATCAATTTAGAAGACATCAGCCTGAGCAACGAAGCCATCCTGATTCGCGGCAAAGGCAAAAAAGAACGCTACGTCCCATTCGGAGGCCAGGCGCTGGCCGTGCTCTCCTCTTACTTGCCGTGGCGTCAGCGACTGCTTGCGACGCTGAAAAAGCGGCCCGAGAAAGGCACGGCCGCCCTGCTAGTCAACCAGCGCGGCGGACGCCTAACCACCCGTAGCGTAGGACGCATAGTCAAGCGCATCGCCGTCGCCAAGGGACTGTCCCCCGAAGTTCATCCCCACACCCTGCGCCACGCCTTCGGCACGCACATGCTGGAAGAGGGAGCCGACCTGCGCGCCATCCAGGAACTCCTCGGCCACGAGCGCCTGGCCACCACGCAGCGCTACACCCAGCTCTCCGTCAAGCACATGATGAACGTCTACGATCAGACGCATCCGCGTGCGAAGTGACGAGGAGATTCGCTAGGGGTCAGCTGCCGCTGCAGGAAGGTCGCTTCTTCGCGGCAAACCAAACTTGGAAAATCAGGCGAGGCATAGTCCACTGCCGTTTCGCAACGGGAACTACTGCAGGCTTAGATTCATCTCGCCGTGTTTCTTGAAGCTAATGCGGAGCACGTTTTGCTGCCCGCTGCCAAAGTCGCCTGCCACAGTGGCGGATTGGTCATACGTGGGTGATCCGGCAACCGCTCCCGCCTCTGCATCCGCGGCTACCTGCACTCGGAGATGATGCTTTCCCGGTGATACCTGCATAACATGGAATTCATGTCCCTCAACATGGTGAAAGACGACCAGACGTTTCTTGTCGGTTCCCTCCAATCGGTGTGTGTAGGTCAGGCGATCATCCACCCAGATCGAGAGATTGGCCGCCGCGAATTGATGGTCCACCTCGATTTCCAACGTCGCGGGAGAAACGGCCGGTGAAGCCGCGGGAGAAGTGGCCGACGAATCTGCCGGAGAAACGGTGGATGAGTTCGCACGGGCCGCTTCCGCTAGAGTCGGATAGATGCGGCCCGCTGGAACCGGCCTCAGGAGCTTTCCCACAGTGAGTGACGGCGCCGCGGCGACCGGAAGGACTTTGGTCGCAGCTCGCTGTCTCGGCGTGGGCGATGATGCAGCCGAAGCGACCGTGCTCTGGATTTCCGCCGTCGGTACTGGCGCTGTGGCAACGGAACCGGCCGCGCTCGCGGACGGCGCCGGTGTTGCCGACAATGTCGCCGCTGTTTTGGCCTGCGCGATTTCCCTGGCAACAGGCAGTGGCGCGGCGGCTCTTGGTCGCACCCCCTGGGGGCCAAACGAAATGACCCAGAGCCCAAAGATGAAAAGCCCGGCTAAGACCGACACGCCGGCGTAAGACTTGTTCCGGATCTTCTTCACCAGGTTCTCTGCCGCGGGTTTCCCCGGGGGCAACAGGTGCGTACCGGCCTCGGGTGTAGCATCCGCCGCCAGCCGGCAGATCACTGCAAATCGGCCTTCCTGCTTCGCCATTCGGTCTGCATTTCTGCCGATGGGCGAACCGGGCGGCTTTGCGTTACCCAGCCGCTCTCGCGCTTCTCTGAGACTCTGAATGTCCTGCAGCATTTCCTTGCCGCTCTGATAGCGCTCGGCCGGATCTTTCGCCATCGCCCGCGCAATGATGCGATCGAGTCCCTCGGGCAACTCAGCATTGAGAAGTGTCGCCGGGATAGGGTCGCGATTCACTACCTTGAATGAGACCGTAATCGCGCTGTTGCCTTGAAATGGCCTATGCCCGGTCAACATCGTGTACAGGACCACACCTAAGGAAAACAAATCCGACCGGCCATCCACCGCTTCGCCATTCAATTGTTCGGGCGACATGTAAGCGGGCGTGCCCAACGTGCGTCCCGCGAGAGTTTGGTTGGAGAGGTTCAGTTTCGCCACGCCGAAATCCGCGATTTTGGCGTGTCCGTCTTCGGTCAGCAGAATATTCGCGGGCTTTAGATCGCGGTGAACCACGCCTTGTGCATGGGCGCAATCGAGCGCTTCCGCCAGTTCGGAGGTGAGTTGCAGTGCTGTTTCCACGGAGAGTGTATGGCTGTCCCGTGACAGCAGCTTGTCGAGAGACTGCCCTCCCACAAATTCCATTACGATATAAGGAGCGCGCGTCTCTGGTTCCTCGCCTACGTCGAAGATGGTTACGATTCCGGGATGCGACAAGCGCCCGGCCGCTTCCGCCTCCCGGACGAAACGCTGGCGATATTCGCGTTCCTCTTCCGGCGGTTGGCCGGCCAGCGAAATCGTCTTGACCGCGACGACGCGGTTGATCTTGGGATCGCGTGCCTTATAGACAACGCCCATGGCTCCCGAGCCCAACTCGGTCAGGATCTCGTACCGCCCGAAGCGTCCGCTGTTGCGATCATCCATAGGTAGAAAGAGGATTGAGTCGTATCGATATTGTCTATGGGTTTGCCCATTCGTTCCAAGTTACCAACGTGTTCGGCCGGCACATGAACGTACTTCAGTAACTTTTCGTAAGCGTGTTGTTGTTTGAACATAGCAGCAGGGCGTTCTATGCCCGCGGCGATGCCGCGCCAATCGGGATGAGGTCAGGACTGCAACATCATGTGGAATGAAACCAACGTCAGCAAGATCGTCAAAGAGAGCGTCCTGCTGGTCTCGCTGTTTCTGATTGCGGCGCTGGTGCAGCTCTATGCCCAGTCGCTGCCCATGGCGCTCTGTTTTTATTTTTTGCCGACTCTCTATTCGGCCTACCATTTCGGACGGCGTCACGCCACGCTTACTGCGTTTGCCTGCGTAATTCTGGTGGTCCTGCTGAATTTCCTGAACCGGCTGATCCCCGCGCATCCGGTGCTGATGTTGCCAGCGGAGCGACTGTTCAACTTTGCCATTTGGGCGGGCATTTTGACGGTGGTCGGTTACGTCATGGGCACGCTTTACGAGCGCAAAGAAGCGATGACCACCGATATCCGCGAGAGTTTCGGCGGTCTGCTGCTGGTTTTGCAACACATGATGGCCAACGAGAAATTCGGCTCCGGAGAAAATCAGCGCGTGGTGCACGCGTCGATCAAAATGGCGGAGGTCATGGGCTTGAGTGCGGATCGCGTAGAGCTGCTGCGGTCGGCGGTGCTACTGCGCGATCTTAGTAAGCTCGGCATCAGCAACGATATTCTCTACAAAGCGGCCGATACGAGCCGCGACGAAGTGGTGGCCAGCTTCCGCAAGCCCGGCAAACACACCGACGCCCGCGCGCAGGCGACCGGGAATTCGCTGCGGCGCGTGATTCCCATCATCATCGCGCAGCAGATTGTGGAGGAGCAGGGAGCGCGCTCCGTGAATGTCCCGATCGAGGCTCACATTCTGGCCGTCGCGGACGCGTATCAGAAGTTGATTGGCGGCCCCGACGGTAAAGGAATGTCGCCGGTCCAGGCCCAGCAGCAGATCCTGGCGGGAGCAGGCCAGAAATATGACCGTGGCGTGGTCGACGCTTTCGCCACAGCCATGGGGCAACGCGCGCAGGGCGCGGGCGCGTAAAAGCGGTCTTAATGTTAAGGTACTGTGGCGAGGTTAGTGCGCCGCGTTTTTTTTAGGCAACTCTTTTTTCCGCAATTCCTGCCACATCGCCACTACTCGCGATTTCAACTCTGAGGTCAGCCGTTCGTATGCAGCGTCGCTTGCTTCCGCAAGCGGCGGAGGTTGAATCGGCTTGCCGAATACCAGCTGCAGATCGGTGAACCGAGGGAACTTTTGGTGGCGCGGCCAGGCTTCGTAGAATCCATCGATGGCGATCGGGATGATCGGCGCTTGCGTGTGAATCGACAGAATCGCCGCACCTTTGCGAAAGATGCGCGGCGTGCCGTCGTTGGTGCGCTCGCCCTCGGGATAAAGGATCAGAATGCGGCCCTGGCTCAGGCCAAACGCGCCAGCGCGCAGCGCAGGCACGAGGTTCGCATCCGGATCGAGGACGATCACGCGAACCCATCGCGCCAGACGCCGCATGAAGCCCTTGCCGAAGATGTCGCTTGTGCCTAGCGCAAAAGCGTTGCGGAACAAGCGCCAAGGCAGCGCAGCCGCCATCACCATGGGATCGATGTAGCTTTGGTGATTCGAGCAGAGTAGGTAAGGGCCTTTTTCGGGCAGATTTTCGAGTCCTCGAGTCTTCAGATGAAAGCGATCTTGGGCGAAAAGGCAAATCAAGCGCCCCAGCAGGAAGAGAAACACTTCCGCAAAAATGTTGTGATGCGCGAGTGCCAGCGCGTTGGGGTCCGTCACCGGTTCGTTCAGGATGGTCGACCAGGCGGGTGTAGCCGCTCCGGCTTGGCCTTCACCGCGGCCGGCACTGGCGAGGACGGCGTCGACGAGGTCGCGCACCGTATAGAGTTCCGCAAGTTGCGACTCGGGCAGTTGGCCGCCGAGTTGCTGCTCCAGCGCGGTCAGGAGTTCCACTCGTTGCATGGAGTCGAGGCCTAGATCAAGCTCGAGATTGTGGTGAGGAAGAATCGCTGGCAGTTGGTTGCGCGAAGAGGCGCACGAGTTTTCACGAATTATGGCCAGGGCTGGTTTTACGTCGTCGCGTTCCAGCCATTGTTGTTCGTCCGCGGTCAGCGGCTTCTCCGCGCCCACATCGGAATCGCGGCCGCTTTGTTTTAGCTCGCGAACCTTCTTCTCGATCTGGAAGCGTTTCAACTTGCGCGTGGTCGTGCGCGGCAGGTCTTCCTGCCAGATGTCGTAGCTCCCAAGGCGTTTGGTGGACGCAATCTTGTGAGAGAGCGCTTCAATTTCGAAGCGAATCGCCTCTTTGGAGTTGACGATCTTGCGTTCGCGCAGCAGTTCAAAGTTGGGCACAACGACGGCATGCAGGCGCTCGGACGTCGGATCTCCCGGGCGGGCTTCGATCGCCAGGACGCAAATTTCCTTCACATACTGTGCCTGCAGGTAGTGTGCTTCGATCTCCTCGGGATAGACATTTTTCCCGTTGGCGAGAACGATGACTTCCTTGCGGCGTCCGCTGATGAAGAGGTTGCCGCGGGCATCGAAGTAGCCGAGATCTCCGGTGTACAACCAGCCGTCGCGGAGCACGTCGGCGCTGGCCTCGGGCCGGTTCCAATATCCTTTCATGACGATGGCGCCGCGAATGGCAATCTCGCCCGCGGGCGTCGCGCCTTCTTCGACGGATTTGGGATCGATGATTTTGGCTTCGACTCCGGGAAGGGGCGGTCCGACTGAGCCAAAGACGATTTGTCCGGGAGGGTTGATAAAGGCGCCGCCAGTGGTTTCGGTGAGGCCGTAGGCGTTCAGCACGTCGATGCCAAACGAGTAGAAGTCGCGAGCGATGGCCGGGTCGAAGCGCGAACCGCCGGTGACCAGGTAGCGCATGCGCGTGCCAAAAGTGGCGTGAATCTTGCCGAAGAAAAATTTGCCGGCTTTGACTCCGATTCGCCTTAGTCCACGATTGAGCGCCATCAGCGTGCGCACCAGTCGCAGGGTAAACTTGCCGCGCTTGTTCAGTTCCTTGAAAATCTTTTCGTGAATCAGGTAGAAAAACTGGGGCACGACGCAGAAGACGGTGATATTGCGTTCCTGCAAGGCGCGCAGCAGTTCGGTGGTGTTGAGCGTTTCCAGGTATACGACGCGCGCCCCGTTGAATAAAGGCAGAAAGAGATTCGCCATTTGCGCGAGGACGTGAAACATGGGCAGAATCCCCAGCAACGCATCCTCGGAGTCGATCTTGATGACGCTGAAGACGGAATTCGCTTCGCCCACGAGATTGGCGTGGGTGAGCATGACACCCTTGGGATCAGCGGTGGTGCCAGAAGTATAGAGCAGCGCCGCGAGGTCGCTCTCCGCGGGTACGACGGGCTGAAAACCGGCGGGGCCGCCCGCGAAGATGGAATCGAGGTCGGCGGCGAAGGGATTCTTGCCTGTCTGAGGTGAAAGGTTCTGCTCGGCGGTGGCCGATGTCATCACCAGGCGAATGTCGAGTCCATCGGTTGCTTCCGCTGCCACCGCAAGATGCTTTGCGTCGCAGAAGAGCAGGGAAGCGCCGCTGTCGACCAGCAACTTCTTCACTTGATCGGGCTGGAAAGCCGTGTCGAGCGGAACGGCCGTTCTGCCGCCGGCGATGATTCCCAGGTATGCCGCCACCCATCGCGGATGGTTCGCCGCCAGAATCGCCACCCGCGCGTGGCGCGGAACCTGCCTCGAGAGCCAGTTGGCGACGCTCTCCGACATGCGGGTCAATTCGGCGAAGGTGACCCGCTCCACCGTCTGCTGCCGCTGAATTTCAAGGGCAATGTTATCGGGGAACTTGCGGGCCGATTCCTGGACACGTTGATAGAAGGTGGGCATGGGTCGGAGAAATCTTACAGGAAGTTCGAGGCGGCTGGGCGGGCGCGTGGACCGCAGCTTGAGAAGTCAACTGGTCGTAAAACAGGGATCAGGCCCATCATGGGTGGATCGGAAACGTCCCAAGGTGGGGCGAACAGTCAGAAATCGAGCTTGCACAATCGCACGAATTTCGTGTACACTAGTGTCGTGAAGCAAAACATCACTTTTAGCGCGGACAAGTCCGACATCGAGCTGGCTCGAGAGGAAGCGCAGGGCCGGAACACCACGCTGCATGAGCTCTTTCGGGACTGGCTGAAAGGGATTGCGGGCCGGCGGTCTCGCGTCCAGGAGTATCGCGCCCTCATGCATGAGCTGCGCCACGTGAATGCAGGTAGAAAGTTCACGCGCGAAGAGATGAATGAACGCCGCTAGGCACTTTCTCGACACGAACATTTTTATCTATACCTTTGACCGGCAAGCTCCTAACAAGGCCAAGCGGGCCGAGGATCTGGTTGCCGACGCCCTCGATACCGGCGCGGGCATGATCAGTTACCAGGTTGCGCAGGAGTTTGTCGCGGTTGCCCGGAAGCCGTTTCGCACTCCGATGACCTTCGAACAGATTGAGAAATACTGGCTTACCACTCTGCGGCCGCTGTTGCTGGTGCAATTCTCTCCGGGGCTGTTTCTTCGCGCGCTGGATTTGGCTCGGCGCGATCAACTCTCATGGTACGACTCGCTCATCGTTGCGGCGGCGATCCAGGGCGATTGCGAGATTCTTTACAGCGAAGACCTGCAACATGGCCGTCGCTTCGGCGATCTCGTTGTTCAGAACCCTTTTCTCTAGCTGGATTAGGAGGCGGTCGTCTTCGTCCTTCGCCATCCCCGCCGCATCGAATGTGCTAGGCTTTAAGCCATACTCAGGACGTGTGTCCTCTGAAGGATTTCCGATTTGATCAACACTTTGCTGGGCAAGGTTTTTGGGACGAAGAACGAGCGCGAGATCAAGCGGTTGATGCCGCGCGTAGCGGCGATTAATGCGCTTGAACCGGAGATTCAGAATCTCTCCGACGACCAACTCCGCGCCAAGACGGCGGAGTTTCGGGCTCGCATTCAGGAGCGGCTTAGCTCGATTCCCGACGAGCCTGAGGTGGATGCTGGCGGACCCAGTGGCGCTCTGCCGGAGAGCGGTTTCGCGGATCTTGATCGGCTGAAGGAAATCGAGGACCGGCGCAGCGCAGCGCTCAAGGAAGTGCTCGACGAGTTGCTGGAAGAGGCATTTGCGGTCTGCCGCGAGGCGGGGCGGCGCGTCCTCAACATGCGGCACTTCGATGTGCAGTTGATTGGCGGCATGGTTCTGCATGAAGGCAAGATCGCGGAAATGAAGACTGGCGAAGGCAAGACGCTGGTCGGAACCCTGCCGGTGTATTTGAACGCTCTGAGCGGGCGCGGTGTGCACGTGGTTACGGTCAACGATTACCTGGCCAAGCGCGACTCCGAATGGATGGGCAAGCTCTACGGTTTTCTTGGATTGACGGTGGGCGTGATCGTCCACGACCTGGACGAC
>PLUW01000110.1 GCA_003162935.1 Acidobacteriaceae bacterium | reverse complement strand
CTCTAGCGCGCGTTCGAAGTACTGTCGAGCATCGTCCCAACGGTGCTGGACTCCATCGAGGATGCCCAAGTCGTTCAGGTTGATTGCAAGGTAAGGCTGGTACCCATCTGGACTTCGTTGCACCAGGTCGCGGTAAATCTTCACCGCTTCCTCATAGTTTTGCCGGGCATCGGCCGGCCGGCCCTGGTTCCCATTCAGCACTCCCAAATCGTTCAGCGTCACCGCCAAGTAGGGCAGGTACGCATCCGGATCGCGATTTACGAGTTCGCGACAATATTGCAACGCTTCCTCGTAGTGCTGGCGCTCATCATCGGTCCGGTTCTGGAGTCGATCCAAGTTTCCCAATTCATTCAGAGTGACCGCCAGGTAGGGCAGATCTGCGCCCGGATTCTGCTGCGCCAGTTCCCGATAGTCTTTTAATGCTTCCTCATAGTGCTGGCGAGCCGCGTCCATGCGCTTCGGTTCTGTATCCACGCCTTCCACGTGATTCAACGTGGCAGCCAGGTCGGGGTTGATCAGCGCAGCACTTAAAGCGTCGTGCGCGAATGGATTCGTACTCGGAACCGCCACGGTGTGCGCCCACAAGGTGTATTCGTTTTGCCAGCAGTGCAACTGGCGAGTTGTTGCGAAGCCCAGTGCTGCCAATACGAACAAGGTTGGAACCACGAGCCAGACGGTGCGCCATCCTCGGGCATCCGCCCAATCGTCAAGGCCCCAGGCGATCATCAGGAAGATTCCGATCAGTGGGATGTAGGCATAGCGATCTGCCATCGCGGCATCGCCCACCTGCACCAGACCTATGACCGGAACCAGTGTGCCGAGAAACCAAAGCCAGCCCACCAGCAAGTAGCGCTTGCGGCGCAAGACGACAACGAACGCGGTGATGGCGATCAGTACCAGCGCAGACAGACTCCATTGCCACCATGGGAGGGCGGTTGCGGAATGAGGATAGAAGGGAGCCAACCGCAGCGGCCAGATCATTTTCCACAGATACAACCCGTAGGCAACGATGGCATTTTGGATTCGAATCGCGAGCGGAAACTGATACAGGTTACGCACCGCCATTCCCGAGCGCTGCGCCTTGAACGTCATCCATGCACTCGCGGCGGAGAGAATCAGCAACGGAACCTTCTCGAGCACCAGCCTCGGGAACTCCACTCGCGCCGCGCCGGAAGGAGATGGTGGGCCGCTTTGCATCCTCTCCAGAGGCCAATAATCGAGCAGCAGCAGTACAAGGGGTAGCGTGATGACCATCGGCTTCGCCATCAATCCCGCAGCAAACAGCGCTGCCACCAGCAGGTATCGCCGCCAATCCGGTTTGTGGGCGTACCACGCATACGCGGCAATCGCGAGGAAGAAGAACAGTGTGCTCAACACGTTCTTCCGTTCCGCCACCCACGCCACCGACTCCACGTTGAGTGGATGCACCGCGAACAGAGCCGCCACCAGCAGGCTCGGCCCCACCCGCTTTGTCATCCATATGAGCAGAAGAAATAGCAGGGCCGCGTTCAGCGCATGGATCAACACGCTGTCGAGATGGTGGCCAGCAGGGTTCAAGGCGAAGAGTTGGTAGTCGAGAGCGTGCGAAAGCCAGGTCAGCGGGTGCCAATTCGCCGCGTCGGTGGACGTAAACGCCCATTTTACGGTGCTCCACGCCAGACCGCCGCGAACATGGAGATTTGAAGTGACGTAATCCTGATCGTCCCAGACGACGAATGAGTACCCTCTGACCGGAATGTAAAGCGCGATGGTTGCGGCCGCGAGCAGAACGGCGAGAGCGGCCTTCATTTTGTTGTCCGCAGGGAATCTCGCTCCAGGAGGAGTGTTTGGTTGCGGCTTCCTGCGGGCATGGGCACGTGCTTTGGCTAGCGTTTGCGCGCGGCTCATTTCGTCATCCGATTGTACACACGATGTTTCAGGCGGCTTCGGTGTGAGGGGGGCGCTCTTCGAAAATGATATCGACCTGGTCGCCGATTACGGTTTGGGATTCGTGGATGGCGCCGGTGGGAAGTTCGAGGACCGATGCGGCGCGGGCGCGGACGGCGGCGAGGCGCCAGGGCTTGAGTCCTTCTTCGATGTGGATGACGATGCGATCACGGTCGAGGTAGACCGCGTCGATGGGAAAGCGCATGGCGAAGGTGTGGATGCCGTGGGAGGGGTCGATCCAGAGTCCCTGGCCGCGGGAGAAGCGGGATGAGTCGGTGGCCATGAGGCCGCGAAAGCGCGACCAGTGGGTGCGCGCGACGATGAGATCGGTCGCGAGATAGGTGGTGCGGGTGCGGTTGAAGGCGTATTGCTTGGGTCCGCCCGGGGACATGAACAATCCTCAATTTGTAATTTGGTGATTTGTAATTTGCAATTTAAGAGCGGGACATACGGTTCAGGTTTCAAATTTCAAATTACAAATTACAAATTNNTTACAAATTACAAATTACAAATCTACTTACTCACCGTTTCGCTGGGGCGAATATGTGGAGTAACTGGATTACGGCGGGGCCTACGGTGACGAAAATCAGGGAGGGCATGACGAACAGGACGAGGGGGATGATCATCTTGACGGTGGTCTTGGCGGCTTGTTCTTCGGCGCGCTGGCGGCGCTCGGTGCGCAGGGAATCGGAATGCACGCGCAGGGCTTGGGCCACGCTGGTTCCGAAGCGGTCGGTTTGAATCAGAGTTCCGACGAGGGAGCGAATGTCATCGACGCCGGTGCGCTCGGCGAGATTGCGGAGGGCTTCGACGCGCGGCTTGCCGGCGCGGGTCTCGAGGTCGAAGAGATGGAATTCGGCGCTCAGTTCGGGGTGCGCGTGTTGCAAGTCATCGCCCACGCGCATCAGGGCCTGATCGAGAGATAGGCCGGCTTCGACGCAGATGACGGTGAGATCGAGTCCATCGGGTAGGCCGAGGCGAAGGCGGCGCTGGCGTTCCTGCACCTTTTTTTTCAGCAAGAATCGCGGAATGAAAAAGCCGAACGCGGTCAAACCGACGAGGAGCAGGGGCGAAGAGAATCCGGTGGAGAGGAAGACGGAAAGGAATCCGATGGCGGCGAACAGGACGCGCAAACCGCGATAGATGGTGACGTGCTGGGGGCTGCGATATCCCGCCTGAATGAGCCAGGCGCGGGTTTGCGAAACGTCGGTGGGGGAAAGCGGCAAGGCGCGGCTCAGGGGATCGAGAGCCTGCTGCATGCGTTCGCGGATGGCGGGTTTGCGCTGGGTGGTAGTGCGCTGCCAGCCGATTTCGCGCAGGCGCGATCCGAGCACCGAGGAAGGCGAGACGGCGGCCGCTCCAAAAGCGGCTACCACGGCGACGACGGTGAAGAAAACGACGATCGCGAGAATNNCCTTACTTCAGTCGCTGGTCGTCGGTCGCTGGTCGTTGGCAAAACCTCCGAACGACGAACGACTGACGACTAGCGACTGATGGGAACAAAAACTCTACGTTCATCAGGTATTGTTCCTCACACCTGAATCCTGATAATTCTGCGGATGACGAAGTAGCCTAGCGTCTGGAGCGTGATGCCTCCTACGATCAAGGCGTGGCCGATCGGGTCTGCGAAAAGGGGGCGAATGAACCCCGGGTTGAGGATCTGCATGATGACCACAATGGTGGGCGGCAGAGCCATGAGGAGCACCATGGTGAGGCGTCCCTGAGCGGTGTGGACGCGGACCTGGCGCAGGATTTTAAAGCGCTCGCGAATGACGTAGGAAAGGTTGTCGAGAATCTCGGCGAGATTGCCGCCGGTTTCGCGCTGGAGCATGACGGCGGTGACGAAGAATTTTACGTCGACCAGAGGAAGACGTTCGGCGAGGTTGATGAGGGCGTCGCGCACGGGGAGGCCGAATTTCTGCTCTTCGTAGAGCTGGCGGAATTCCCCGGCGACGGGCTCGGCGACTTCGTTGGCGATCATTTCGAGAGCGGTGGTAAATGCGTGTCCGGCGCGGACGGCGCGGGCGAGAGTGTCGATGGCCTCGGGAAATTTCTCCTCAAATGTTGCGAAGCGCTTCTTGCGCATGTGGGAGGCGTAGGCGTAGGGGATGAAAAAACCGAGGACGGCGCCGGCCCAGCCGAACAGGATGTTGCCGCCGGCGACGAAGGCAATCACGGCAAACACCACGGCGGAGAAGGCGCACAGCATGAGGAAATTTCCAGCGCGCACATCCACGTTGCCCTGCGCCAGCATTTTTTGCAGAAGCGAGACGCGCTCGGAGCGGCGCAGAAACGTGTCGAAAGCCGGGATCCGGCTGAGCAATTCGTCGCGCAGCAGAGCGACATCGGGCACGGTTTGTTCGGCAGGGCCCTGCGCGGCGGTGAGGCGATCGCGGAGAATGCGAGCCTGGGCGTTGCGCTGATCGAGCAAAGACACGACGGCGAAGACCGCCGCGGCGACCGCTACGAACACGACCAGGGCGATGACGATTGGCATCGGCTAGACCTCCATCCGGGACTCGAAGAGGGCAGGACTGAGGCGGCAACCGGCGGTGGCGAGGCGGTCGGCGAAATGCGGGGGGTGGCCGGTGGAATGAAAGACTCCGCGCACCTTGCCGTTTTCGTCGATGCCGCTGCGGTCGAAAACGAAAATATCGCGCAGCGCGATCATGTCGCCTTCCATGCCCGTGACCTCGGAGACGGTGATGATCTTGCGGGAGCCGTCGGAGAGACGCGCGACCTGTACGACGGCATGGACGGCGTTGGCGATCTGATGACGGATGGCGCGCTCGGGAATATTCAAGTTGGCCATCGACACCATGTTTTCGATACGAGCCAGGGCGTCGCGCGGGGAGTTGGCGTGAACGGTGGTGAGCGAGCCCTCGTGGCCGGTGTTCATGGCCTGGAGCATGTCGAAGGCTTCCTCGCCGCGCACCTCGCCNNTCGAGGCGGACGACGTGTTCCTGCTTGAGCTGAAGTTCGGCGGCGTCTTCGATGGTGACGATGCGCTCGGAGTTGGGGATGTATCCGGAAAGGACGTTGAGGACCGTGGTTTTGCCGGCGCCGGTGCCTCCGGAAATGATGACGTTGAGGCGGCCTTTGACCACGGCGGAGAGCAGTTCGAGCATGGGCTCGGTGAGCGTCTGGTTTTCGATCATGTTGCGCGCCGTGAGCGGATCGCGGCCAAAGCGACGGATGGAGAGGCAGGCGCCGTCGAGGGCGAGCGGCGGGATGATGGCGTTGACGCGGGAACCGTCTTGCAAGCGGGCATCGACCATGGGCGAAGACTCATCGACGCGGCGACCGATGCGGGAGACGATGCGGTCGATGATCTGCATGAGGTGCTGGTTGTCTTTGAACGACAGGCCGGTGATTTCCAGTTTGCCGGAGCGCTCGACGTAGACGCGGTCGAAGCGGTTGACGAGAATGTCGGAGATGGTCGGATCCTTGAGGAGCGGTTCGAGCGGGCCGAGGCCGAAAATTTCGTCGAGAATCTCGCGCGACAACTGCTCGCGCTCGGCAAAGCTGAGAGGCACGGCCTCGCTGTTGACCGAACTGCGGATGAGGATAAGAACTTCTTCGCGCGCGGAATCGCCGGTGGAGCGGCCGAGTTTTTCGAGGTCGAGACGGTCGAGGATCTTGCGATGCAAGTCCGCCTTGACCTGCTGGTAGTCGCCGCGTTCAAAGGCTTGGAGATTGGCCATGTTTTATAAACCGTCTTCACCGACAATGTAACGTCCGGCTGTTGGCTGCTAGCTTTTGGCTTTTAGCTAAAGGCCTAAGAACTAAGAGCTAACAGCTAACAGCCCTTCCGCTCTAAACCGTCTTAAACAACGACCAAGCCGCGCGCTTCACATCCAGGTCGTCCTTGGTCAAGTATTCCGCGAGGCCGGCAATGGAGCGGGAAATTTCGGTGCTCCCCTGCTGCATCACGGGGACGCCGCGATCGATGGCCGCGGAAACCGCGAAGTATTGATTGGGAATCCGCCACAGCACCGGCGAGCCGATGGCGGCTTCGGTCTCCGCTTCGTTAAAGCCCGGCACCTTGCGATAGCGATTCAACACCAATGCGAAACGGTCGCGCGCGCCGCTCTCGCCGAGGTACTGGGCGACTCTGCCCGCGCTCCAGAGGGTGGCAACATCGGCGTGGGCGATGAGCAGGACTTTCTCCGACAAGTTGCCGACCAGGCGCGTGGCGCTGTCGAGGCGCGAAGAAGCGTCGACCACAATGTAATGAAAGGAACCGACCATGGTGTCGAACAGGCGCGCAAAATCAGAGGCGGAGGGTTCGATGGCAGTGGGCGTCGCGGCGCCCGCCAATACCTGCAACCCGCTATTGTGACGGGCCATGAAGCTGTCGAGCAGGGAAGAATCGAGGCGGTGCAGGTTGGCGATGGCGTCGGAGACGCCGAAGGCGGGCTTGAGATTGAGATGCAGGGCGCAGTGGCCAAGCGGGGCCAAATCCACCAGCGCGGTGCTGTGGTGAATCGACTCCAAAGCCAGGGCGAGATTGACGGCGACGGTGGTCGCGCCGCTGCCACCTTTGGCGTTCACAATCGTGAACACCTTGCCGCGCGAATTTTCACGGCCGGGCTTGCGGCGGGTCGAGGTCAGGCGAACGAAGGCTTCCAGCAGATCGGTGGTGGTGGTGGGGCGCTCGATGTACTCTCGCACACCGGCCCGCATGGCGCTAACAATCAACTGCGGCTGGGTCATGGGGCCGACGGCGAAGACGGCCGCTTCGGGAATTTCCTGATGAATCAATTCCATGGCCCGCAGCGCGGCGGTGACGCTGTCTTTGGCGATATCCACGAGAATCACGTCGGGGGCAAAGCCGCGGGTCTTGCGAATGACGGGGTCGTTGGGGGCGAGGGGCATGGTGGCGTTGCCGCAGACGGTGCGGGCCACACTGGTGCCATCGACCAGGACCTGCAGCACGGCGCGCTGGTCATTGTCTGTTGCGAATACGGCTACTGACAATTCCGGCATGACTCGTTTCCCAACCCCCGACTGCTTTCCGTATTCGTTGCGCTCGGTGCTTACTTGCTGCCTGCGGGCTTCTTGCCATCAAACTTCGCCGGATCCAGATTTGGCTCTGGCATAGCCGGGCCTTTGGGCGCCTGCACACTCGGGGAAATCCGGTGGACGGTGCAAAGCACCATCAATTCTGAGTTGCTCTTCTGGTCGCTCTTGCTCTTGAAAAAATTGCCGAGAATCGGGATATCGCCCAGAAGAGGGATCTTGTTGGCAATATTGGTGACCCGGTTATCCAAGAGGCCGGCGATGACGAAGCTCTGGCCATCCTGCAATTCGAATTCAGTTTCGGCCTTGCGGGTGCTGAGGGCGGGGATGACGGTTCCGCCAATGGAGACGCCATCGGCCAGGTCCAGGGTGCTGACCTCGGGGGCGACGTGGAGATGAATATTGCCGTTCGGTTCGATCAAGGGAGTGAACTTCAGGCGCACGCCAAACTCGCGAAACTGAATAGTCACGGTGGCGATTCCACTGGCGTTTTGCTGCGCCACCGGGAAGGGGAATTCGCCTCCCGCCAGGAAGCTGGCTTCCTTGCCGTTGACCGCGATCAGGTTGGGCTCGGCGAGGATCTGCAAAAGGTTTTGCGATTTGAGGGCCTCGATCACCGCGCCCAAATGGACCTGCGGGTTAAAGAAGAACATGTTGAGCAGGTTGTTGACGGTCGCGGTACTGGGAAAAACGCTGCCCGATCCGGTATCGCTGATGCTGCCGATGCCGGTGGTGCCCCCGAACTGGCCGGTGCTGATGTTGCCCAGCGTATTTCCGGAGCCGGTGGAAAGCAGATTGATGCCGATTTGCGCCAGGGCGCTGCGATCCACTTCGGCAAATTTGACTTCCAGAAGAACTTCCTCGGCGCCGACGGGGCCGAAGGTGAGCACGTTGACGACATTCTTGGAATACGCCGCGGCCAGCAATCCGGCATGTTTGGCGGCGTCCTCGGTAGTGACGTGGCCGGAAAGAACAATGGCGTTCCGCGAAGGGGTGACGTTGATCTGCTCCTCGGGAAACAGGCGATGCATTTCTTCCGAAGCGGCGGTGATATCGACATCGACGCGCAGATCGAAGCTGCGGGAGCGTTCCAGTTCGTCCCAGATCAAGAGCGAGACCTCACCCGGGGCGAGTCCATTGACCAGGACCTGGGTGGGGGTGACGACTAGGGCATCGGCCACGGTGGGGTCGGTGACGGAGACGCGCTTCAGTCTCTCGGTGGTGTTAATGAGCAGAGACTTGCCGACCATGACGCGCAAGGGAGCGGCGCCGGGAGTCACGCCCTGGCCGGAGGCAGTCGAGGTGGTGGTGGTTTGCGCGGGCGTGTCCTGGCTTTGCGAAGAAGCGGCAGGAGAAGAAGCCGAGGCCGTCGCGGGCTCTGCCGGGGTGTGGACATCGGCAGCGGCAGCGCGCGCGAACGCGGGTGTCGCGAACATAGTCGTCGCACCGAGCAGTAAGACGACGGCGGCGAGAGTAAGAACTTTCATGAAGTCGGACCTCTGCGAGGCTGCACGAGCAAATGCATCGAGGCTATGAGAGTACGCGAACTATTGCGGTGTTGTCGGATCAAACTTTTTTTCTTCCATCTTGTTGCCGCGGATCATTTCCACCTGGTACGAAGCAGGCGGGGCCAGCGTCGCGGGCGCCTTCGCCGCCACCTTGTGGGCTTTGGGCTTGGGTTCGGTCGCTACCGGCGTCTCGCCCAGGTACAGGGCGCTGGTGCGGGTCGCGCCGATGCCTTCCTTTTTGGTGTCGAGCGGATTGCGCAAGGCGAGCTGGATTCTTCCTTCCTGGGAAGCCAGCGCCAATTTTTGCGCGTCGTCGGGCGAAACCAGCAGGGTAATCACGGGAGCGTTCTGTTCTCCGCCGGTAATGCGTTCGAGCAGGCTGCCGCCGACGGCGATGACGGCGACGTTTTGCAGCACGGTGGTAGTTTGGCGGTCGTTGCCATTGCCCTGGCCCGTGGCCAAGACGTCGACGCGGGTACCGGGTTGCACAAAACCGGCCACCGAGACGACGTCATTGACGCGAACGGAAACGGCGCGCATTCCCGGCGGAATCATGGAGGGTAGGCCGGCACCGGCGTCGATCGCGGCCAGTTTGCCGGGCAGAACAAAATCGCCTCTCGAGATGGGCAGAACGGCTCCGCGGCCCACCACCTTCACGACGGATGAGAATGCGCCGGGAGGAATCGAAGTTGGAGGGAGAGTGATGAGGCGGACGTCGCTGGCTTTCAACTTGGCACCGACGTCAATGTCGTTGGCGGCGACCAAGACCGGCACTCCGCCGACGTTTTGATTCAGAGCGGAACTGGCGCGCAGCCGGTTATAGACGCTGTAGCTGACGAGCAGGCCGATGGCCAGCGCCAAGCCTCCGATCATCAATAACCGGCTTCGGTTCATACTTCTCCTTGCGCGACAAGTCCCAACCTAATTTGCAGCTTGCAGCGGACGCAATCTCCGCGAGTGCGATGCGCGTCCGGCAAAGGAGGTCTATTGCCCGATGGAGCTGGCTACCTGCGAAAATACATTGTTCGCGTTGCCGCCGATCAGTTTGACGGTACCGATTACGATCACCAAGATTACGGCGAGCATCACGGCGTACTCCGCGATGTCCTGACCTTCTTCATTGCGCCACAAGAGCTTAGCCAAATAGGTCATTCAACACTCCTTTGAGTTTGCTTGCGAGACTCCCGCTCAGGGGACAACCGTGGAACCCGTCCCTATGCAGCCTAGTTTCGCAGATTCTGGACGGCGCGGGGAAATATTTTTTCACTTTCGTAACCCTTTGATTGCAGGTTTTGCAGAAAGGCCGGTATTTTCGACGGCGGGGTGGGTCCGAGATAGGATGACTGCTTTTGAGTCGCTGAATACAGTGCGCCAATCGGGGTCGAGAATAAGGGCTTGCGCGAGCGCGCAGGAGGGGGGCAGGAGGACCGCCTCCACTTGCCAGTTGTCGAGAACGTCTCGCCAGCCGGTGCGGAGTTGGATTGCCGTCTTGAACTGCCGCAGAACGTCGGCACCATAGAGATCGGCGCGGCCATCGATGAACACGCGATAGTCGGGAAAGAGGTTCCAGATGGCATAGCCTCCCCAGTCGTAGTAAACGAAGATTCTGCGAGGGGAGTCGCTGGCGCGAAGGAACGCGACCGCCTTTTGGGGAAACTGCTCGGCCTCGCGGGCATCCTGGTTGTGGGCAACGCTGACCCACTTCACCAAAGCAAACACAGCCAGCAGAACGACCACGGCTCCGTTGAAAAGCGGCCGGAACCGCGAGGAGCTGAGCCGCGGTGGTGAGAGCAGGGAGGGCGCGGCAGCAACCGGGAGAGCGGCGGCGATCACTGGTATTGCCAGCAAAACGAAAATTGGAATGTGGCGGACGGCATCGAGGGCGGCGAAGGCAGTCAGGAGGAGAGGTATGATCATGCGTCCTCTGGGCCGTGAGCGGGAACTGGCGAGCGCGGTCAGAAGGAGCAGACATACGAGTAAGAATGGGCGATAAAGTCCTTGATGAAAATCGGGCGAGTGCCATTCGCCAATGAGCGAACGCATCTCGGCCGAGCGCAAGGTGTCGAATGGATAGCGATACAATTGCGCGCCGTTGGGGTTGAGGGGAACGAGCGCGAAACAAGCCAACAAAAGCAGCAACAGCCGCAGGAGAATGGGACGTGCCTCGCGCCAGGGAGTGTTGCCGAGCGCGGTCTCCATAATCAGGCCGATGGCATACGCAATCAAAAGCGCCGGTGCGAGCGCGAATCCGGCGTGCAGGTTCAGCCAGAGCAGAAACAGCGGTGGAATCCAAAACAGAAGTTTGGGGCGATGTTCGCCGCGTTCGACCAGCCACAGCAGCAGGCTGGCTAGAATAAAGGTGAACATCTGCGGCCTCGTGCCCCAGGAGGGAGCGCAAGCCAAAGCGCCGAGGGCAGTCGCGGCGGCTGCCCAGTGCCGAGTTCCTGCCGATTGAGGGCAGCGCAGATAGAGGAGCATGAAGCCGGCCGTGCTCACGATGGCAGAGAATACGATCAAGGCGGATGGGCCGCCGCGCTTCCAGAGCTCGTAGAAGACGACCTCCGAAAGCCACTCATGCGACACCCAGGCGTGCCCGGCGCGAGTGAAGGAAAAAGGATCGAAGTGCGGGACGTGGCCGGTTTCGACGATCCATTGACCGGTGCGAAGGTGCCACCAGAGATCGGGATCGAGGGCGTTGCGCGCCGTCATCGCCAGCAGGCCGAACAGGAGAATCGCTGCGAACGCGGTCTGCGTGCTGCGCAGCATCTGGAGGATTCGTCGCATGCTCTTGGCGATTATGTTGCGTCGCGATTATAGAATGCGCGCGGCTCCTGCATAGCGTCCGCTTAAAAGGAGGCGCATCAACAAAACAGAATGTGGATAGAATAGGCACTCCATTCGAACCATGTCTGACACACCGAGACTGCGCAGTTGGTTGCTAGCCACAGCACTCCTCTGGATGGCGGTTGGCAATGGCGTCATGTTATGGAATACGCGAGTTCGGATCCGGCAGGGCTACGGCGATTTTGCGTCGTTTTACACCGCCGGCACTCTGGTTCGCAGGGGGCTCGGCGCCGACCTCTACAATCTTGCCGCCCAATGGAAAGTGCAGCGGGAATTTGCTTCCGAAGTAAAGATTCGCCAAGGCCCCTTGCCTTACATTCGGCCCCCGTTCGAAGCCTTACTCTTTTCGGTTTTCGCGCGGTGGCCCTATGTGACAGCACTGCTTCTCTGGACTACCCTCAAACTTGCGCTCCTCGCGACCATCCCGTTTATCGTGGTGCACGGCAGATCCTGGAGAGAAGGCTTTCCGATCTGGATGACGGGTCTTCTCGTTTTGGGTACTTATCCAGCGTTTTTTGATCTGCTCATGGGCCAGGATGCGGTGCTGCTGGCCTTCCTGTTCGCGGTTTGTTTTTGGCAGCTTGAAACGGGAAGGGACACGGGCGCGGGCGTCACCCTGGGCCTGGCACTCATCAAGTTCCAACTCGCAATCCCTTTTTTGCTGATCCTGTGGATCTCCGGAAGGAAACGGGTATTGCCCGGATTTGCGGCGTCCGCCTCCACCGTCATTGCCCTTTCCGCTGCGCTGGTTGGTTGGAGGACACTGTTCAAGTACCCCGGTTATTTACTGACTCTGAACCGGTCAGTAGGCGTCGGAATCGCACCCGAAACTCATTTGAATCTACGCGGGCTGCTTATTTTTTTCGTCGGGCGGTTGCCCTATCCCGGACCCATCTACTGGGTGCTGACGCCAGCGGCGCTCGGGGCTGTTGTGTACACAGGTCTCATTTGGCGAAAGGCTGGGCACGGTTTTTTGGCCGAGGGCTTCGGGTTGGCGGCGGTTGTCGCGATCGTGACCAGCTACTACGCCTGTGCTTACGATCTGCTGTTGTTGATCGTCCCGCTGCTTGCCATGCGTACGCGGCCTGATGACGCTCCTAAAGCGGACAGGGTGTCACGATACTTGGAAGTGACCGGGTTGCTGCTTCTGCTGCTTACGCCAGTGTATTGGTTTACGAGATTGCAATTTCGCGCCGAATCCCTAATGGCACTCCCCTTGCTGGCCTTGGCCGTTGCTTTGGCGCGCAGGCTAAGCAATGCGGGCACGGGAGTAAGCGTTCCCAGCCCAGGGACGCGGCCCGAGGAAAGACCGGCATGACCACAACTCGGCCCATGCGATCGCTTGCTGCCTGGAAATTGCCCTTGCTGGCGATCCTCTGTGCGGCTGGCATGTGGACGTACGCCGA